>JAXJUI010000017.1:0-54550 GCA_036309165.1 Agathobacter sp.
ATGAATTCTTCACTTGTCTCTGCAACCGCCTCTAATAATGCCTCACGGCAAAGTGCCAAATTATCATGCGAATAATCCGGAACATCAAATTTATCTACCTCACCTTTTTCATTCCAACGTTTTGCTTTCTGCTGAACAACGTTAACATATCCAACAAATTGCTCATTCTCGCGAATTGGAAGATGGAATGGTGCAATTTTCTTTCCATACAAATTCTGTAAATCTTCTACAACCTGACGATAACTTGCATTATCAATATCCATATCTGTAACAAAAATAATTCTTGGCAATTTATATTTTTCACAAATCTCCCAAGCACGCTTTGTTCCGGTTTCAATTCCGGATTTACCTGAAACAACGATAATTGCAGCATCCGCAACAGATACAGCTTCTTCTACTTCTCCGACAAAATCAAAAAAGCCTGGAGTATCTAAAACATTAATCTTTACATCTCCCCATGGAATTGGAACCACAGTGGTATGAATGGAAAATAATCTCTTTGCTTCTTCTTTATCATAGTCACTAATCGTATTTCCAGCTTCTACTGTTCCCATTCGATTTGTTAAGCCTGCTAAATACGCCATCGCTTCGACTAAAGAAGTTTTTCCACTCCCTCCATGTCCTAATAGAACGACATTTCTAATCTTGTCTGTTGTATACACGTTCATATAAAAACCCTCCCGCACAAAAATTAGTATGTATATATTGTACTAATCTTTTTACAATAATACAATACTTTTATGCATTTTTACCATGAAATCTTTCTCCTTTTTACTTTAAAGTTCTGTAGTGAGAAAGTATTGAATCAAAACAGGAAATATAGTACAATGAACAAAGTTATATTAGGAGGAACATTATGTCATTTCAAAAAATCGGATTCATTGGACTAGGTTTAATCGGTGGATCAATTGCCAAAAAGATAAAACAAAATAATCCAAATGTATGCATCTATGCCACTTCTCAAAGAGAGGAAACAATTCAAGAAGCATACGCACAAGGAATTCTTGAAAATGACGCAAAGCTTCCACTTTCCAATTTTTCCGAAATGGACTACATTTTTTTATGTGCTCCAGTACAAAAAAACTTGGAATATTTAGAAGAACTAAAACCGATCATCTCTAATGACTGTATCATCACAGACGTAGGAAGTACGAAATCTGATATTCATACAAAAATTAAAGAGCTTGATATGGAAGCAAACTTTATTGGCGGACACCCGATGACCGGTTCAGAAAAAACCGGCATCACAAACGCTGATGAATTGTTATTAGAAAATGCATATTACATCATCACTCCAACACCTAAAACCCCAAACTATGTTATTGATGAGTTTTATACATTTGTCAAATCACTTGGTTCAATTCCTCTTATTCTTGATTCAACAACACATGATTACTCAACAGCGGCAATTAGTCACCTGCCACACATGATTGCATATACACTTGTCAATTTAGTAAAAGAATGTGATAACGATGAAGAAACGATGAAAACAATTGCAGCAGGTGGATTTAAGGATATTACTAGGATAGCATCCTCTTCCCCTGTCATGTGGCAAAACATTTGTTTTTCAAATAGTAAACAGCTTCTTCGTTTACTAGATTTATATATTCAGAAATTACAGATTTTAGAACAAGATATTAAAAACTTAGACCAAACAGCTTTATTAGAAACATTCCAATCTGCAAAAGATTATCGTGATTCTATTGCTGTGCCTGGTGTAAAATCACAAACTATGGTTTTTGAAATCTATATGGACCTTAAAGATGAAACAGGTGGAATCGCTACCATCGCCACTCTTTTAGCCAAAAATAATATCAACATAAAAAACATAGGAATCATTAACAATAGAGAATTTGAAGAAGGGGTATTACGTATCGAATTCTATGATGGACAAGCCAAAGAATCCGCAGAACAATTATTAAGAGATAAAAATTACATATTACACATTCGATAAACAAAGAAAAAAAGCAAGATTTCCTTGCTTTTTTCTTTAACCCATCGCTGGTAACAATCATATTAATCTCTTCTTTTCACCTAAACACCATATAACATTGACTCTAACACATCATAATAATTCTCAAAAGTTTTACGACAGCACATCGGATTTTGTATAACAATTCCATCTGTTACAAGTCCAATCAAAGTAAATGCCATCGCAACCCTATGATCCTCAAAAGTTTGTATTTCTCCCGCCTTTGGTTTTCCAGGTAAAATATAGATATTTCCATCTTCTTCATAGCATGTAATCCCTAGGGCCTGAAGATTTGATAGTATCGCATGAATTCTGTCACATTCTTGATGACGAATATGCGAAATATTTAATATAGATACCATGGAGCTAGCAAACGGTGCAATTGCGGCTAATGTAAGCGCCTGATCTGAAAAAGAAGAAAAATCAAATGCTCCTCCTGTTAACCCTTCTCCTTTTGGAGGTGGCAACATACAAATTCCATGTTCTCCTTCAATTGGCTCACATCCCATCTCATCCAAAACAGAAAGGAATTGAATATCACCTTGTAAACTATTGCTCCTAACTCCAAGAACCTGTACCGGTACTCTAAGAAGCGCACTCATTGCATAAAAGTAGCATGCAGCAGAAATATCTGGTTCAATTCCATATTCTCTACAAGCATATGAATTCTCTTTTGGGCAAATATATCTCCTACCTTCTAGTTTCTCTACCTTCGCACCAAACTGTTCCATCATTGCAATCGTCATATCTACATATGCCATTCCATGATCACCAGTCACATTAATAGAAAAATCCTCTTGAAAAAGTACAGACGAAATCAAAAGTGCACTTAAAAACTGACTACTTTTATCTACATCTACAACAACTTCATTTCTTGCAATTCCTGCATTACCAATAAAGAAAGGAAAATGATATTCCTCTTCTTCATATTCTATTACTGCCCCTAGTGACTCTAAAGCCACTAACAATTCTTTCATCGGTCTTTTTTTCATTTGTTCAGAAGCATCTACATAAAATAAACCTTCCGACAGTCCTAAAAAGGCCGTAAGAAAACGTGCTGCCGTTCCGGCGCTTCCAACATACACCTGTCCACTCACCGGTTTATTTAGTTTTCCAGCATTTACTTTTGTCTGATTCACAACACAAGGAATTTTTCCAGAACAGCCTTCAATTTTCACCTTGCATTCTTTTTCAAAAACTTCAACAAAAAACCCCAAATCCTGTAATGCTTTTAAAAAATGTCTCGAGTCATCGCTAAATAAAACACCTTCCAAAACACTGCATCCATCTGCAAGCGCAGCAATCAGAAGTGCTCTATTTGTAATACTTTTTGACCCTGGTACTTTTACATAGCGAAGACTTTTGGGATTTTCTACCCTTTTTACGAAATACTTTTCCATATTACCCTACAATTATAAATCATTAAAAATCTGATAAATATCAATCTTTAATGCATCTGTATCTGTCATTCCAATAAATACAGCTCCATAATGATATCCATCGTCTGTCTTATCACAACGAACAATCTCAATAACAGCATCTACTACTTCTTTTGTCCAAATCTGAATCTTTGTGTCATAGTATGTACCTGTTTCTAATTCTTGCTGTGAAGTAAATCCAATTCCACTTCTTGAAATATCAGTTACAGATACGTGAACATATTTTAAGGTTGTAATACCCTCTTCATCAAGACGCTCTAACTGTACTGATACATCAATATCTAATCTCTTATGCTTTCTTTTTTCTTCATTGTTTTTCATCTTTACTGACTCCCATCCTCTACATTTTTTCCTTCAAAGATAACAATATCTTATTACATCTCATTCATTTTGACAAGACTTACTTCCTTGACAAATCAGCAATAAACATAGCATCTCCAAAACTAAAAAATCGATATTTTTCTTCTACAGCTTTTTCATAAGCAGACAATACATGTTCTCTTCCGGCAAGAGCCGAAACAAGCATAACTAGTGTTGATTCTGGCAAATGGAAATTTGTAATAAGTCCATCTATAACCTTAAATTCATATCCTGGATATATAAAAATTTCTGTCCATCCACTACATTCTTTTATTTCTCCATGATACTTTACCGCTGATTCAAGAGTTCTAGTACTCGTTGTTCCAACAGAAATAATTCTTCCACCATTTTTTTTAGTTTCATTAATTGTATCCGCAGCCTCTTTTGAAATCATATAGAACTCTGAATGCATATGGTGTTCAAGCAAATTGTCTACTTTAACAGGACGAAATGTTCCAAGTCCAACATGAAGAGTTACTTCAGCAATTCGAACACCTTTTTCCTTTACTTTTCCCAAAAGTTCTTCCGTAAAATGAAGCCCTGCTGTTGGAGCAGCTGCTGAACCATCATATTTTGCATAAACAGTCTGATATCTACTTTTATCCTGCAATTGGTGTGTAATATATGGTGGCAATGGCATCTGACCAAGTTTATCAAGAATTTCTTCAAAAATTCCTTCATACTCAAATTGAATAAGACGGTTTCCTTCCTCAACCACATCAAGGATTTCACCAACTAACAAACCATCTCCAAATATTACTCTTGTTCCTGGTTTACATTTTTTTCCAGGTTTTACTAAAGCTTCCCATATATCATTTTCTTTTCTTTTTAAAAGAAGAATTTCAATTTTTGCTTCTGTTCCTTCTTTTGCACCAAATAATCGTGCTGGAATTACTTTCGTATTATTTACAACCAGGCAATCTCCTGGATGTAAATAGTCGATGATGTCTTTGAATATATGATGCTCCATTTCGCCTGTATTTTTATCTAAAACCAATAAACGAGAACTAGAACGATCTTCAAGCGGATCCTGTGCAATTAGTTCTTCCGGCAAGTCAAAATAATAATCAGATTTCAATAATTGTTCCATATATTAATTAAACCTTTCTAAACACGATATCAGACAGAATTTCTTCTGTCTGATATCTTTAAATCAAAATTATATTAACTACGAAGCGAAGCATCAAAATTTTTATTAAGCTGTTTTATAATTTTCTTCACAAATCCATCTACAGATTCTGCTGTAAAGGCTTCCTCTTTTGGGGTAAACACAACAGTAAACGCCATACTCTTTTGATTTTCTGCTATTTGTGCACCTTCATAAATATCAAACAAGGTGATATTTGTGATATATTTACATGCTTCTTTCATTGTTTTTTCAATCTGTCCACAGGAAACATCTTTTGAAACAACGATTGCTAAATCTCTTTGCTCCTCAGCAAATTTTGGAAGTGGAACAAATACAGGTTTCTTTCCATACCATTTTGAAACAAGTTTTAAATCAACTTCTAATAAATACATTGGAGTACGAAGATCTAATTCATCTGCAATATCATATGCTAATTTACCAAAGTACCCAATTTCTTCCCCTTCGCACTTAATTGTTGCAGTCTGGAACGGATGCATAAATGTATTGGTTGTATTTTCGTATTCAAATGAAAGATGTAATGTGTCTGCAAGTTTTTCAGCAATACCTTTCATAGTGAAGAAGTTTTCCTTTTCACCAAAAATACCAACACATAATTTTGTACGTTCATCTGGATATTCTACTAATGGAAGTTCATCTGGAATAAAAATATTCCCAATTTCAAATAATCTTCCTTCTAAATTTCCTTTTTTCTGATTACGAGCAACTGCATGAATCATAGACGCTACAAGTGTTGTTCTCATAATTGAAATTTCTTCACTAATTGGATTCATAATACGAATTGCATGACGTCTGATATCATCTTCTGGTAAGCGAAGTAAATCTAAATCTGATGGCGAGAAGAATGAATAATGAATACATTCATGTGCACCGGTTCCACAAAGAGCTCTCTTAATACGAAGTTCACTCTTCTGTTTTAAGTTTTCTCCACCAGAAGTAACTTGTGCTGTCTTTAAAAATGTTGGAGTAATATGTTCGTATCCATACATACGAATCACTTCTTCCGCAATATCCTGATAATTTTCGATATCTTCTCTGTATGCTGGCACCATTAAATTAAGGTTGTCGCCATCAATTGTTGGTTCAAATGAAAGATTTTTCATAATACGAATAATTTCTTCATTTGGAACTGTAATACCGAGCACTTTATTTACACGGTCAATGCTTACAGACAATGGTTTAGATTCGATACTATTTCCACTATTTACATCTACATGCATACATGAAACTTTACCACATCCTAACTCTTCAATTAAGTGAAGAGCTCTCTTCATTCCCATTACAGTTGCATATTCATCAACACCTTTCGCATAACGTGCACTTGAGTCTGAGTTTTTACCAACAGCTCTTGCAGTTCTACGAATATTGTCACGAGCAAATTTTGCCGATTCAAATAAAACATCTGTTGTTGTTTCACGAATCTCAGAGTTTAGGCCACCCATTACACCAGCTAAAGCAACTGGTTTTACTCCATCACAAATAACCATATTACTTTCTGATAAAGTTAGTTCCTGTTCATCAAGTGTTACAATTTTTTCTCCATTTGTTGCACAGCGAACATTGATTGCGTTACCTTCGATTGTTGTAAGATCAAATGCGTGCATTGGCTGACCCAATTCTTTTAATACATAATTAGTAATATCGACCACATTAGAAATTGATTCAATTCCAACTAATGCAAGTCTGCGTTTCATCCATGCTGGAGATTCTCCAATTTTAACATCAGAAACATAATGTGCACTATATCTTGGACAAAGCTCTGGACAATCAACTGTTACTTTAAATCCTTCTAATGTTTCTGTTGATTCTGTATAATCTAAAGCTGGCATCTTTAATTCTTTTTCTAATACTGCAGCCACTTCTCTTGCAATACCATAAATACTCTGACAGTCTGGTCGGTTTGCTGTAATTGCAATATCAAACATCCAGTCATCTAATCCTAAAATTGGTTTTACATCTGCACCAACTTTGGCATCTTCAGGTAAAACCAAAAGTCCATTATATCCAGCACCCGGATACATGTTTTCACTAACACCAAGTTCAACACCAGAACAAAGCATACCAAAAGATTCATAACCTCTTAATTTGCCTTTACCAATTTTCATAACACCTTCAACAGTCTTATGATCTTTTGCAGTTGCATATACAGTTGCTCCTACAAGTGCAACTGGAAATTTTCCACCAGCTACAACATTGTCTGCTCCACAACAAATCTGGAACGTTCCATGTTCTCCACAATCCACCTGACAAACATGTAAATGTGTTTCTGGAATTGGTTCACAACTTTGTACATAACCAACTACAACGCCACTTATATCTTTTCCTACTTCATATAATTCTTCTACTTCAAACCCACATGAAAATAATTTATCCTGTAATTCCTGTGGTGTAATATCGATATCTACATATTCTTTTAACCAACTAAGTGGTGCTAACATATCTTTCTACCTAACCTTTCTAGTCGTTTAACTGTTTCAACACATTAATATCTGATTCAAATAATAATTTGATATTATTAATACCATATTTAAGCATTGCTGTACGTTCAATACCAATACCAAATGCTAAACCACTATATTCTTCTGAATCAATGCCACAGTTTTCAAGAACTTTCTTATTTACAATACCTGCCCCTAATATTTCAATCCAACCAGTACCTTTACATAATTTACATCCTTTTCCACCGCATTCAAAACAACTGCAGTCAACTTCAACCGAAGGTTCTGTAAATGGGAAATAAGATGGACGAAGTCTTGTTTTAGTATCCTCTCCGTAAATTTTCTTTACGAATTCATCTAACATACCTTGTAAATCACAAAGTGTAATTCCTTTATCAACAACTAATCCTTCCATCTGAGTAAACATTGGTGAATGTGTTGCATCATCATCAGAACGGAATACTTTTCCTGGTGATAAAATTTTGATAGGTGGTTTTTTATTTTCCATTACATGAATCTGACCAGCAGATGTCTGTGTTCTAAGTAAGAATTCAGGTGAAAGATAAAACGTGTCCTGCATATCTCTCGCCGGATGGTCCTGTGGTGTATTAAGTGCTGTAAAGTTATAGTAATCAGTTTCAATTTCGCTTCCTTCAAAGATTTCAAATCCCATACTTGCAAAAATATCAATTAACTGATTACGAATCAATGTGATTGGATGAAGATTTCCTTCTTCTGTCTTTTCTGCTGGTAAAGAAATATCAATCTTTTCCATTTCGTAACGTGCTTGTAATTCCTTTTCTTTCATTTTCTCATCAAGCGCGCCTAAATAATCAATTGCCCATGTCTTTAATTCGTTAACGCCTTTTCCATACTCTGCCTTTTGATCATTTGGAATGTTTTTCATTTCTTTCATTAAAAGACCGATTTTTCCAGTCTTTCCATCCAAAAATTTCTTTTTGAATTCATACACTTCTTTTGAAGAATTCAAATCATCTGCTCCAGAAATGATTTCTTGCTTAATTTGTTCTAAATTTGCGTTCATCTTCTCTCTCCTTTTTTAAGTGGAATAAAAAAATCCCTTGCATTCCTAATGCAAGGGACGAAATAATCCGCGGTACCACCCTAGTTCATACAATATAAATTGTATGCTCTCTTAATGCTTAACGCGCACGACACGTCGTGAAATACTTTTTTCCTCCACGCAGCTCCTGTGGGAAATTCGAATACATAACCTGTTCTTAAGAAAGCTTCCAGCCGATGACTTTCTCTCTCTGAAAGAGTATTATGCTCTACTTTACACATTCTATGCCTTTCAACTGTCGTTTATTCTAGCATAGAACCTTATAAAAAACAAGACCAATTTACTCTATTGCTGATAATTCCACATTACTATAGTAATACTTTAATATTTCTTCAAAATTCTTTCCTTCTTCTGCAAGTTCCTTCGCTCCATACTGACTCATTCCAACTCCATGTCCAAATCCTCCACCAGAGATTTTAATATAACCATCCCCTGTTTCTATGATTGTAAAACATGCACTCGGAATCATAGAAAGGTCATTTCGAATTTTTCCATCCGAAAGTGTAACATTTGACAAGTATTTCCCTAATTCCTGACGAATTTCATTCTCGTTTTCAATTAGTTTACTTCCATTTTCATATGTCAAAGAAAGTTTAAGCACATATCCGCTTTCTCCAACACTTTGAATTTCTATTTTCTTTAACGCTCCTAGAGAAGCATCCAACACCTGACTGGTATCTAGCTGTGCACTCCACGAATAGAATGGCGAAGTTTCATCTTTCGATTCCACCGAACTAAGATATCCAGTTTCTTCCCCTGTCCACACTTTTGGAGTTTCCGTCATATTTGAACAAGTCGAAAAGTAGTAACAAGTAATCAGTTCATCATTTTGCTTCAAAACCATCCCTGAAGTATCCCAAACCGCCTGATTCGTGATATCATAACATCCAGCATTATGATAGACCTGAAACGCAGTACTATCATCTAAATTTGCCCCATATTTTGCATATGTCTGATTCTTCATTTGTTGATATGCAAATGTTCTTGCGCATACTGCCTGGGCTTTTAATGCTTCATACGAAAACGAAATTGGCATTTCGGATGGTAACACATATCGCACATAATCTTCTACAGGAAGTTCATTAATTAGCACAAATTCATTTCCTTCCATCACAATATGAAAAGTTCCCTCATATCCTTCTTCGCAAAAATTTATACCATCCAAAGAATAATACAAAAGTTCATTCTGACTTGTAAATGTTCCCTCTGAAGTCATCTCATATATCTGCCCCTCTGACTTAATCCATATTTTTGGAAAAGCAACAAAATCACCATTTTTTATAAGAACTCTAATGCTATTTGTAATCGGTTTCTCTTCTACTATAAGTCCACAAACAACATTTTCAGCCAAGCAATATTTTACTTTTGAACCACCTAATACCAGCTCGTCCATAGATATTTGTGAAACCTGCTCACCCAATTTTTGATAAATAGGCAATTCCACTTCTCTAACTCTTTTTACCCCATCATCAAAACAAATCCAATCATTTTCATAGGAACATAAAACACCATCTTTTAAACTCGCTTTTATATAGACCTTTTGTATTTTTCCATCAGCAAATTCCAAATCTGCTATTCCTACATACTCCTGCTCTAATTCACCTTCAAAAGTATACTCTGCATTCTTGTATAAGAATGTTATTTCGCCATTCTTAGAAGAAGTTAAATACACATTACTTAGGTACTCTTCCCCATTGAAAGCATCTGCCATAATTTCTTTTGCTCTTGCTCTTGATAAATATTTTCCAATAATAAGAACACACATCAGTATTCCTAAAAATCCCAAAGCAAAAACAATATATTGTTTAGAAGTCTTCCTCTTCCTTTTCATGTTTTGACCTTTCTACTCTTCTTTTCTGATTCATATTTTAACAGAGAAATGTCCACTTGTGTAAACACAGTGTCCGTTTTCCTCGTCGCCATAACCTACAGAACCTGCCACCGGCAGCTTCCTTCGGATGCATGGCAACAAATAAGGAAGCCACTTAAAAAGTAGCTTCCTTTCTCATTCGTAGAAAATATCAATCACCCAAAATGCCGGTCTTGCAATTTAGACTCCTAGCGAATGCTAGGTGGGTAACCGCAACTTATCTTCTGCCTTCCACTGATACGAGGCGGCCTGACATCCAATAAGCAATATAAGAATCCCGTTCAAAGTAAATGTAGGTTCTAAATATACAAGGTTGTCGAACATTCCAGGTAACGTTTCCTTCTGTAATAATTATATCCCATTCACACTCTATTATCAATGTAAAATAATGACAAAAAATTATCTCTAAAAAAAAGGAAAGTCCTAGCAGTTTTGCAAGGACTTTCTCTTTTGTATCTAAATTAGTTTAATGCGTTTACTAATTTTTCTAATGCTGCTAATGCTTCATCTGGAAGTTTATCATATCCTTCTTTCTTAACAGCAAAATCTTTAACAGCGTTTACACGGCTTAACATTGCACCTTTTAATCCAGCAATATATTCGCTATCGTTCATGTTTGGTGTAAAGTCAGCTGTTTTTCCTGACCAATCATTCATGATTTCGATATCTTCAAATGGTCCCCACTGTTCAAATTTAGCTTTTCCTTCAACGATTGTTTCAAGAATTCCTAATGTATCAGCTGGCTGACATTTTGTTCCCATGAAATCGCCTGTATTTACGATGTAGCAATCTACGTTCTTTTCTTCTACTAACTTTTTGAACTTCTCATAGTCATTTACTAATGGATAAGTTCTGAATGGGTTAGCATATGGAACGAATCTTAATGCGTTAAGGTCTGTTCCGGCAGCAACACGTTCTGCAGAAGATGTTTTTGTAGCAAGTGTAGCACCCATAACTGAAGCAAGTGCAGCACCTTTTAATTTAACTACTGGTGGAATTACTGGATCTTTCATAATCCAGAAAATTGCATTTACAGGAGCATCAATCTTGTCTACACGGTTTGGTGACCATAGTTTAGATTTGATAGCACGTCCATTACCGTTACGGATATCTTCTGTTACTAACTGAAGTTTTCCTTCACTATCTAAAGTACAAGAACAGTTCTGAGCTGTTAATAAATATTCGTTATCTGGACATCCTGTAGGATAATCTGCAGTTTTATCGAAATATGTTGGTTCTAATGCGATAGAAGCACATGTATCTGTGTTGATAATGAAAGCATCATCATGAAGAACTTTAATTCCACCAAATGCATCATACTTTCCACCATGTTTTGCATGTGTAAGAGTAGATTTACCAGATCCTGATAATCCGTAAACAGATGCAACGAATTTCTTACCGCCTTCTAAAGAGTACTCTTTCTGTCCACCATGACATGATGCATATCCATTTCTGTTTGCAAGAGCCCAAGCCATTGTAAGAGTTCCTTTTTTATGTTCACCAAAGTATCTCATACCAAGGATTGCAGCACAGTTTTCATTTGTGTCAAAATAGCAAAGTGTAAGTGGATCACTTAAGCAGCTATAATCAACGTCTGGAGCTTCATGTGGTGCCCACTGTGGATCAGAGAAAATGTAAACATCTGGTTCTTTTCCATCACCAATAAGTTTTGAGTTTTTGTACATTTTTACATATTCATCTGACATATACTGGAAGTTTAACATCAAGTTATAAAGAATATTTTCTTCTCCTTCTGGAATAAGAAGATGAGCTTTTACCATGAATTCTGGATCGAGACCGATAAAACATTCTGCATGATACATTGTTTTCCAACGTGTTTCATAAACAGCATCCATAACAACTTTATCAAGTTTAACTTCATCAACACCTGGTTCGCCTTTAATACGACGAGCAGCTGCGTAACGTCCTGTTACAGCACCATCATTGAATAATAATACTTTTGCATCTTTTTCTAAACCAAATGTTTCACCATCTTTTACTGGCATATCTGTTACAACAGTTCCTGGTGAATTTTTAGCTAATTCATATGCCTCTTTTAATGTGTTTACTTTCACTACGTTGTTTCCGTAGAAAGCAGCTTCGATGATAGAACGTGTTTTAGAAAAACCTGTTTTTCCAGCACCGATTTCGTTAAGCGGATAATACGCTTTTGTTGCCATAAGTGAATTCCTCCTTAATGATATATAAATAATAAATTTGTACACAATGTTGTAGGCGGCTCAAATGCAAATTCTTCTAGTCACCCACCATGATTTAATACAACACTATTCTACACTATGTGATTTTTTTGTCAATTAAATTTGTATAAATTTTTCTCTTGCTTTTTTGAGTTTTACAAAAAATAAATTGAATAGAGCCAAAAAAATTCCAAGGTTAATCCAGCTATAATATGGAATCTGAATTATCTTTAATGTAACAACCAAGGAAAGCGCCGCTACTACTGCAATTCCAATTGAAAACACGTACATAACAGGCGTCATATATTTGATAAAACCTTCTTGATCTTTACACTTTGGTAATTCTTCTTCTGCTAAGATAATTTTATGAATTTTGTTTGTCTTTTTCATTTGATATGTAATAAAAGTCAAATATAAACCATATCCAATAATCACAACATCTATTAGATGCATCATATAATCCATTCTTCTTGCTCCTCCTTTTAGTAAAATTATATCATAAACCAGTTTAATTATCTAAACAAATATATAGGGCTATTTTCCTAAAAATGATTTACTTTTCTACTTATATATTGTAAAATATTTATATTAATAGACAAAAGGAGTTTCCTATGAATATCGATAACAAAACAATTCTTATTAGTGATGATTCTATCCTTGCAAGAAAACAACTGAAAGATATCATTTCAACACTTGGTTCACCTACCTTTGTAGAGGCTTCTGATGGACAAAGCGCTATTGATAAATATCAGGAAAACAACCCCGATATTGTATTCCTTGATATTGTTATGCCAAAAAAAGATGGAAATATTGCAATTCAAGAAATTATGGAAATAGATCCAGAAGCGATTATTATTATTGTTTCTTCTGTTGGAACACAAAGCCAGCTTAAATGTGCACTTCAGGCTGGTGCAAAAGATTTTATCCAGAAACCAATTGACCATAATCAAGTAATCGAAGTCATCAATCGATTTTTGGGAGGAATAGATTAATGTATACACAGTTTTTTGGAAATTATCTACTATCCAAAGGCTATGTCAACAGTAAACAACTTTTTGCCGCTATGCAAAAACAGTCAAATGAACATATGCGACTTGGAACATTAGCCATTCATGCTGGATACATGTCAGCTTCAGAGGTTGATAGTACGATTATTGAACAAACCCATCAGGACAAAAAATTTGGCGAGCTTGCTATCCAACTTGGTTATTTAACAAACGAACAGGTAATTGAGTTATTAAAGGCTCAAAGTCCAGATTTTCTTTTACTCGGACAAATTCTGGTTGATGACGGTGTATTGACCAATACCGATTTAGAAAATATCATCGCAGATTATCGTTCACAGAATGAAATGATTGACCTTGATATGACTATTGAGAGTAAAGAAACAGTTTCTCGTTTATTTGAAAACTTCTTTATTACTTCTGAAACACCGGTTAGCAGACATGGTAAAATGTACCTAGAATTGCTTTTTAATAATTTTATTCGATTTATTGGGGATGATTTTACTCCACTCACGATTGAAACATGTAATGAATTTCCTACAGAACGATGCATTTGTCAGAAAATCGAAGGTGTTTATGCAGCAAACTCATACATTAGTATGGAAGAAGAAACTGCTGTTGCCTTTGCTTCTAGATATGTAGGTGATTTATTTAATTCATATGATGAATATGTGCAGGCTTCCTTAGAAGATTTCCTTAATTTACATAATGGACTCTTTATTGTAAATGTTTCGAATGATTCTTCTATCGAGTTAACCATCTCTGCTCCAGAAAGTATAGATGATCCACTTTTAATATTCGAAACAGAAACCTACCACATTCCAATTCTATACTCATTTGGAACTGTACATTTTATTTTCGAAGTCTTTAAACAAATTGATTAAAATAGAACCTCAGCTTTAAGCTGAGGTTCTTTATTATCTGCTCTTTTATTCTCTTCCTATTTTACTCCAAGAAAATCTTTAACAACATTTGGCATTTCTTCCACTTCACATACTGTATTATGAAGAACGTTTGCATTTCTAATCTCTTCAATTGCTTGTGGAACTTTTACATTTCCAATTTTGCTTAATTCATCAACAAGTTCGAAATCACCCATTGAATCATATTTTGAGTCAATTGCATTCATTACACTTCTTGTAAATTTAAATGGGCTTGCTGTTGAAGCAATAATTGTTTTGGTATTTGTATCGCCAGTTTCTTTTTTATATTTTTCAAATACACCAGCTGCAACAGCAGTATGTGTATCAATTACATATCCTGTATTATCGTAAATATTTTTGATAACTTCTGCAGTTTCTTCTTCACTTGTATAATTTCCATAGAAATCAGCAAGTTTTTCTTTCATTTCATCTGTAATATCATATTTTCCAGTTGCACTAAGATTTTTCATAAAATCTGCATTTGCTTTTGCATCATTTCCAGCAATACGATAAATCAGACGTTCTAAGTTTGATGAAATTAAAATATCCATTGAAGGTGAATTTGTAAGGATAAATTCACGATTTCTATCATATGTTCCTGTTTTAAAGAAATCAAATAATACTTTATTTTCATTTGATGCACAAATTAATTTACCGATTGGAAGTCCCATATTTTTTGCATAAAAAGCAGCAAGAATATTTCCAAAGTTTCCTGTTGGCACTACTACATTCACAAGTTCATCCTTTGCAATTACTCCATTTGCAAAAAGTTTTGCATAAGCATAAACATAGTATACAATCTGTGGAACCAAACGGCCAATGTTGATTGAGTTTGCAGATGAGAATTGATATCCAGCTGCATCCATTTCTTTTGCAAGCTCTTTGTCATTAAACATCATTTTTACACCAGTCTGAGCCTGATCAAAGTTGCCATGAATACCTACAACATGAGTATTCGCACCTTTTTGCGTAACCATCTGTTTTTCCTGAATTGGACTTACACCATTCTTTGGATAGAATACAACAATCTTTGTTCCTTCAACATCTGCAAAACCTGCAAGAGCTGCTTTACCTGTATCTCCAGATGTAGCTGTAAGAATTACAATATCGTTTTTCACATTATTTTTTCTTGCTGAAGTAATTAAAAGATGTGGCAAAATAGAAAGCGCCATATCCTTAAATGCAATTGTTGAACCATGGAATAATTCCAAATAATATGCTCCATTTGCATCGACAAGAGGTGCAATCTCTTTTGTATCAAATTTGCTATCATAAGCTTTATTAATACAGTTTTTTAATTCTTCTTCTGTAAAATCTGTTAAAAACTGTTTCATAACAACATATGCAGTTTCCTGATATGTCATATTAGCAAGTTCTTCTATTGTAACATCAAGTGAAGGAATGCTATCTGGAACAAACAATCCACCATCATCTGCTAATCCTTTTAAAATTGCCTGTGATGCAGTCAATTTCACTTCACCATTTCTTGTACTAGAATATAATAATCCCATTTCTTTACCTCACTAAAACTCTTTTTCAATTTAATCCTTATTTTCTTTTGTATTATAGGTAATTCCTCTTTAAGTGTCAACCACTTACGGACAATTGTACGCGAGAGAAAATATATTGTGATTCGTATTAATTTTTGTACAAAATAACATAAGTATGATAAAATAATGTTACTCAATCATGCACATGAATCATTTTTTGTCTTAAAAGGAGAATTATATGCTACCAGGTGTTTTTGTTGCCACCAAAAAAGATGGCACAATTTATTATCGTTCTAATATTACATATAAAAATAAGCATATCAGCCTTGGAAGCTTTTCTACTGAAATGGAAGCGCATCAAGCATACACCAATGCTCGTACTCTCCTTTCAAGTAATCAAACCTTGGAAAATTCCTTCTACTTGACGAGATACCTTTCCTTCGACAAATTAGTTTCATTAATCAATTTTCGAGATAACAATATATACATCGCTAATCCTATATACTTAAGAAAAAATTACTTTAGTTACTATATGGCCTTTAACAAAGAACTAAAGTTTGATATTGACGATTTATTCTATTATTCCAGTCACAAAATCATGCAACGACGAGGTCACCTTTTTGTAAACGACTACGGAATGCAAGTCACCATTCTCTCTCGATATGGAATCAAACCTCACGCTGTATGTGGGCGTGATTACATATTTGTAAATGGAGATGATAGCGATTTTCGCTATTCAAACATTCAGGTAATTAATCCATATTTTGGAGTAACACAATTTGAAAAGAACGGAATAGTAAAATATCGTACAAAGATTCATATCAATGGAAATTTTACCATTGGAACATATTCATCTGCAGAAAAAGCGGCTATCGCCTACAACAAAGCAGTTGATTTAGCAAAAGCATTTGGAGTAAATCGAAATTACTCAGAAAACTATATTCTCGATTTATCTGCCAAAGAATATGCAGAAACATATACAAAAATAAAAATCTCAAAAAAATACGAATCCTATTTAAAAGGACTTCCAAACTAGGAAGTCCTTTTCATTTTATTTCTGATTAATATAATTTACAAGCCCCTCACATGCAATGATTTTTTGCATAAATGGTGGGAAAGCCTGCCCCTGGAATTTTTCACCAGTAGTCTTATCTGTAATTACACCAGAATCAAAATCTACTTCCACTTCATCTCCTGCTTTAATCGCAATTGCTGCCTGTTCACATTCAATAATTGGAAGTCCAATATTAATAGCATTACGATAAAAAATACGAGCAAATGTTTCTGCAATAACACAACTTACACCAGCTGCTTTAATTGCAATTGGAGCGTGCTCTCTTGATGAGCCACATCCGAAGTTTTTATTTGCCACAATAATATCCCCAGCGTTCACATTCTTCACAAAATCTTTATCAATATCTTCCATACAATGTGTTGCAAGTTCCTTTGGATCTGAAGAATTTAAATATCTTGCTGGAATAATTACATCAGTATCTACATTATCGCCATATTTAAAAACACGACCACATGCTGCTTTCATCTTCTATTCCTCCACTTCTTACATCACTTCTTCTGGACTGGAAATCTTGCCAGTAATTGCACTTGCCGCAGCTACCGCTGGACTTGCAAGATATACCTCTGATTCCACGTGACCCATACGTCCAACAAAGTTTCTATTTGTTGTAGATACACAACGTTCTCCTTCAGCCATAACACCCATATATCCACCAAGACATGGACCACAAGTTGGAGTACTTACAATTGCACCTGCTTCAACAAAAGTGCGAAGCAAACCTTCAGACATAGCATCTAAATAAATTTTCTGAGTTGCTGGAATCACGATTACGCGAATACCCTTTGCAACCTTCTTACCTTCCATAATTTTTGCTGCGATACGAAGGTCATCCATTCTGCCATTTGTACAAGAACCAATAACAACCTGATCAATTTTCACATCGCCAACTTCATCAATTGTTCTTGTGTTTTCTGGCAAATGAGGAAATGCAACAGTTGGTTTTAATGTACTAAGATCAATTGTATACTCCTCATCATAGACAGCATCTTCATCTGCTTCATATTCAACGAAAGGACGAACAGAATGTTCCTTCATATATTCTCTTGTCAAATCATCTACTGGGAAAATGCCATTTTTTCCGCCCGCTTCAATTGCCATATTTGCAATTGTAAAACGATCATCCATTGAAAGATTTTTAATTCCTTCACCAACAAATTCCATTGATTTATAAAGTGCACCATCTACACCAATCATTCCAATAATATGAAGAATTACATCTTTACCGCTTACCCATGGAGCAGGTTTACCAACAATATTAAATTTAATTGCCGATGGAACTTTAAACCAAGCTTTTCCTGTAGCCATTCCTGCAGCCATATCTGTACTTCCTACTCCTGTAGAAAATGCACCAAGTGCACCATATGTACATGTATGTGAATCTGCACCAATAATTACATCACCAGCTACTGTAAGACCTTTTTCTGGCAATAGTGCATGTTCAATCCCCATTTCCCCTACGTCAAAATAATTGCTAATCTCATGTTTGCAAGCAAACTCTCTTACACATTTACAATGCTGTGCCGATTTAATATCCTTGTTAGGTGCAAAGTGATCCATAACAAGTGCAATCTTATCTTTATGAAATACTCCATCTACATTCATTTTTTCAATCTCATGAATTGCAACTGGAGAAGTAATATCATTTCCGAGAACTAAATCCAACTCAGCTTCAATTAACTGACCAGCAACTACGGATTCTAAACCTGCATGTGCCGCAAGGATTTTTTGAGTCATCGTCATTCCCATGCATCTTTCCTCCTTAAAACTCTTCTTGAAAAAGCTGTAATCAAATGTGTGAGTGAACGATTACATCCTTTATCTATCTGAAATACTAACATATGTTATTCTATAAAGAAAATACATAATAAACATATTTACCATAACTACTTTTTATGATATAGTAGTATATATTTATGATAAGGAGGATACATATGAACCAGAATCTCTCTTCTTATTGGATTTTTTATACCGTAGCAAATGCTGGTAATATTTCAAAAGCAGCAAAGGAACTTTATATCAGTCAGCCTGCTATTAGTAAATCCATTCAAAAATTAGAAGAAAGTTTAAACTGTAAGCTTTTTTCAAGAAGTTCTAGAGGTGTTATTCTAACAGATGAAGGAAACCTTCTCTACGGACACGTAAAGGAAGCATTTGAAACTTTAAACCTTGGTGAAGACAAGCTTAAACGTTCTATTGAGCTTGGCATAGGGCATCTTCAAATTGGTGTAAGTTCTACATTATGTAAATATATGTTATTGCCATATTTACAGGAATTCATAAAAAGAAATCCTCACATTACAATCTCTATCAATTGCCAATCAACAAACGAAACACTTCGTTTACTTGATGAAAACAAAATCGATATTGGTTTGATTGGTAAGCCGGATAACATAAAAAACATTCATTTTTATCACCTAAAAGATATTGAAGATACATTTGTAGCAACAAAAGACTATATCAATAACTTAAAAGAACGTGGAATCAAAGACGATGAAGTGTTAGAAAACTCTACTCTTATGCTCTTAGACAAAAACAATATGTCTAGACAATATATAGATGACTATTTACTTCAAAATCAAATAACTGTTGCAGAATCCATCGATATTTCAAACATGGACTTGCTTATCGACTTTGCAAAAATCGGTGTTGGTGTTGCATGTGTCATTAAAGAATTTGTATCAAAAGAATTAAAGAATGGTTCTCTTGTTGAAGTTCCACTAGACTTTCCTATTCATCAGCGAGAAGTTGGATTTGCCTATAAAGAAAATATAAAACCTTCAAAATCCCTCGAAGCATTTATAGATTTTTATCAAAACTTCAAACCAAAGGACCTATAAGGAGGACATATTTTGAAAGAACAGATTCATACAATTCCAATTTCAGATGCTATGGAAAATGCCGGAGAATGTCCTTTCTGTTATATTGAAAGACGTACGGAAAACCATACGATGGATTTTGTCTTAGGACATGGTGCTTCCTATATGGAAGCTGACATTCGTGAAATGACAGATAAGGAAGGCTTTTGTCGTAATCATTTCAAGAAAATGTTTGATTACGGAAACGCATTAGGAAATGCATGGATATTAAAAACTCATTACATGCGTATTCTAGAGGAAATGGATAAAGAATTCAAAAACTTCAAACCAACAAAAGCAAAAAAATCCGGATTATTTAAAAAGGATACCGAATCAACAAACAGTATTTCCTCCTGGATAAAGCAAAAAGAAGCATCTTGTTTCATTTGTTCAAGTGTTGATAAGACTTTTCAGGCATATATGAAAACCTTTTTTACAATGTATAAAAAAGATGCATCATTTCGAGAACAAGTTGCAAATACAAAAGGCTTTTGCCTTTCTCATTTTTCTGTTTTGTGCGATGCCGCAGACACTTATTTAAACGAAAAGGAATTACAAGACTTTTATCAAGTAGTCCTTCCACTTATGAAAAATAATACTGAGCGGGTATTTGAAGACGTTTCATGGTTTGTCGAAAAATTCGATTACAAAAACAAAGATGCCGATTGGAAAAATTCAAAAGATGCAATCCAACGAGGAATGCAAAAAATAAAAGGTGGAGATCCATCACTTCCACCACATGTACTAAAAAAATAAGAAACAAAAACTCGAGGGAAACATATCAATTCAATCACTGTTTCCTTCGAGTTTTATTTTTACTATTTTCCAATTGCCCAGACCTGTTTAATTTGATCGCCAAATAAGTCATAGTCCCATGTCTGTCTACTTCGTGCCACACATTTTGGATCATTTACAAAATATCCATTCTCATCATATCCATAAATAATAATGAAATGTCCACCAGATGTAAACACTCCCGATCTTACTGATAAAATTAGAACACATCCCTCATCCAGCTTCTGTTTCATACTCTCATCTGAAATCGAAATTGCATAGGAAGACAATCCAAGTCTCGTAGGATATTCTGTCATAAGAGACCATGCCGTCCCAACTCCTTCAACATAATACCCTGCACTTACACTATCATCTGCAATCTTATCCGGGGTATATGTAGTTTCATCTGTCAAATATAAAATTGCCATCGACATACAAGTAGGTCCACATCCTGCAAATCCCATGGGAGCATCTCCGTAGATGTAATTCCCCCATCTTGGATCAAACTGAAGCAAAAGTGGATAATCATCTTCTAATTCCTGTTCAGAAAACCCACCTGTAACGCTTCCGTCAGAATTCATATATGACAAAAAGAAGTCTGCCATTTCTGGATTATTTGCCAAATGAGATAATTCACCCGAAGTATAAGCATCCATATTCATACATACTTTTGCCACCATCTCATTAGTTTCTGATAACTCTTCTAATCGGGCATATACTTCTTCTTTTGTCCTTTTTTGCGGCGGATCTACATAGTCAAGTCCGCACACATCAGGATACATCTGTTTATCTTCTTCTGTTTCAATCTCAGTTCCTTCAGAAATCATTTCTGTTTCCAAAACTTCATTTGTAACAACCTCCGTTTGAGTAGAAGGTGTTTCCTTGTCTTCTCCCTTAACATTTCTCTCATTCAAAAATGAATGCCAATAAACAAAAGCGAAAGCAAGTAACGCTATCAAAGTAGAAACAAAAATAAAAACAATATTACTATTCTTCTTCATAATAACTATTTCATTACGATATTAACAATTCGTCCAGGAACATAGATTTCTTTCACAATATTACCTGTCAATTTATCAGAAATCACTTCTTTTGCTCTAGCAATTACTTCATCTTTTGGATCATCTTTTCCAATTGCAAGAGTTGCTTTTGTTTTTCCGTTAATCTGAATTGCAATTTCTACATCATTATCAACTGTTGCTGCTTCATCGTATGTTGGCCAAGCTTCAAATGCGATTGTTCCTTCATGACCAAGTTTCTGCCAGATTTCTTCTCCAACGTGTGGACATACACATGAAAGCATCTTGATTAATCCTTCTGCATATTCTCTTGGACAAGAACCAACTTTGTATACTTCATTTACGAAGATCATCATCTGACTGATTGCCGTATTATATCCTAAAGCCTCAAAATCATTTGTTACTTTCTTCACTGTCTGGTGGTAAACTTTTGTAAGTTTTCCGTCATTAGTTTCTGTAACATTTTCAGGCTCAGTAAAGAAATTCCATACACGAGTAATAAATCTCTTTGCTCCCTGTACATTGTTATCATTCCATGGTTTAGAAACCTCAAGAGGTCCCATAAACATTTCATATAATCTTAATGTATCTGCACCATACTCCTCTACTACATCTGATGGATTAACTACGAATTCTGGGAAACGTTTACCCATCTTAATACCATTTGATCCAAGAATCATACCCTGGTGTACTAATTTTTTGAATGGTTCTTTCACAGGTGATAATCCTTTATCATAAAGGAAACGATTCCAAATACGTGAATACATTAAATGTCCAACAGCATGTTCAGGTCCACCAACATAAAGGTCAACTGGTAACCAATGTTTCAATAATTCCTGATTACAGAATTCTTTATCATTATGTGGATCAATATATCTCATATAGTACCATGATGATCCTGCTGAACCAGGCATAGTTGATGTTTCACGTGTTCCTTTTACACCATTAGCATCATACTTTTTCCATTCTGTTGCATTTTCAAGTGGAGCTTTTCCATTATGTCCCTGATAATCATCAAGTTCAGGAAGAATTAATGGAAGTTCTTCATCTGGAAGGAAGTAAATTTCACCATCTTCTTTATATACACATGGAACTGGTTCTCCCCAATATCTCTGACGAGCAAAAATCCATTCACGGAATTTGTAATTAACAGTACGTCTCGCCACACCCATGTTTTCAAGTTTTACTGTAATTGCTTCTTTTGCCTCTTCTACTGTAAGACCATCAAATTCTTCTGAATTCATAAGTTTACAGCCTTTTCCAAGATAATCCTGTTTTTCAAATGCATGTTCAGAAACATCACCACCATCAATAACTTGAATCATGTCAATATTGTGTGCAATAGCATATTCAAAGTCACGCTGGTCATGTGTAGGAACTGCCATCACAGCACCTGTACCATAGCTTGCAAGAACAAAATCTCCAATAAACATACGAACTTCTTTTCCATTTACTGGATTGATACATTTAAGTCCTTTTAATTCGCAGCCTGATTTTGTCTTGTTAAGTTCCGTACGATCCATATCACTCTTCTTAACAGTTTCATCAATATATGCTTGAACTTCATCACGATTTTCTACGCGATCCATAAGTCCTTTTACAATATCACCGTCTGGAGCAAGAACCATGAAAGTAATTCCATAAATTGTTTCAATACATGTTGTGAAAATTGAGAATTTTCCACCACCAACAATTTCAAAATCAACTTCTACACCAGTACTTTTTCCGATCCAGTTACGCTGCATTTCTTTTGTTGATTCAGGCCAATCAATTTCTTCTAAACCTTCTAATAACTTTTCAGCAAATGCAGGCTGATCAATTACCCACTGTTTCATATTTTTACGGACAACCGGATATCCACCACGTTCTGATTTTCCGTCAATTACTTCATCATTTGAAAGAACTGTTCCAAGTTCTTCACACCAGTTTACTGGCATATCAATATGTTTTGCATATCCTGCTTCGTATAACTGTTTAAAAATCCACTGTGTCCATTTGTAGAACTCAGGGTCTGAAGTAGCTGTCATCTTCGACCAGTCATAGTCAAAACCTAATTCTTTTAACTGTTTTGAGAATGTCTTAATATTTTCCTGTGTAAATCCATTTGGATGATTTCCTGTTGTAACAGCATACTGTTCTGCTGGAAGTCCGAATGAATCATATCCCATTGGATGAAGTACATTATATCCCTGCATTCTCTTCATACGAGACATAATATCTGTTGCTGTATATCCTTCTGGATGACCTGCATGAAGACCTACTCCAGATGGATATGGAAACATATCTAACGCATAATATTTAGGCTTGCTAAAATCCCAAACATCTGTCTTAAAAGTTTCATTTTCTTCCCAATATTTTTGCCATTTCTGTTCAATCGCTTTATGGTTATACGCTTCTGCCATTTTTGTTTCCTCTCTTTCTTGGCATAAATTATTTTTTATTCTAGCATTAAAACTTCTATCTCTTCATTAATGACTTTTGCAGAAATCTGCTATATTCAATTTTTTATAAAGAAATTTTAATGCTAGAATCAAAAAAACTTCGTCTCAAGAAAGAGACGAAGTTTTAACTCCGTGGTACCACTCTAATTCGTATAATATATCAAATATCATTACGCACTTATAATTCTTTAACGGGAATTAGCCGTCGCATACTACACATGACCATTGGTCACTTCACATGCAAAACTCGAAGGCGAGTTAGGAGTCTACATCTATTGTCTCACACCAGCCGACAACTCTCTGAAAAACTTGAACTCTTACTATTCCTTGTCATCGTTTCAATTTTCAACTGTTCCTATTTTACACATTAACGCATGTATTGTCAATCAGAACAAGAAAAATCCTCCCCAGTTATTGAGGAGGATTTCCAAATTTCAAGAATTAGTTGTTAATGAATTTTTCTTCTTCATTATTCCAGCTGTAAAGTTTACGAACTTCTTCACCAACTTTTTCTGATGGATGTTCTGCAGCTAATTTTCTCATTGCTTTAAAGTGTACCTGACGTCCTGCATCTGACATATCAAGTAAGAATTCTTTTGCAAATGAACCATCCTGGATATCTGCAAGAACTTTCTTCATAGCTTTCTTTGTATCTTCTGTAATAATCTTTGGTCCTGTAATATAATCACCATATTCAGCTGTGTTTGAGATTGAGTATCTCATTCCTGCAAAACCTGACTGGTAAATTAAATCTACAATAAGTTTCATTTCATGGATACATTCAAAGTATGCGTTTCTTGGGTCATATCCAGCTTCTACTAATGTTTCGAAACCTGCCTGCATTAATGCACAAACACCACCACAAAGTACTGCCTGCTCACCGAAAAGATCAGTTTCTGTTTCTGTTCTAAATGTTGTTTCAAGAACACCAGCTCTTGCTCCACCGATTGCAGCAGCATATGCTAATGCCATATCTAAAGCTTTTCCTGTAGCATCCTGTTCAACAGCTACTAAACAAGGAACACCTTTTCCTGCCTGATATTCAGAACGTACTGTATGTCCTGGTCCTTTTGGAGCGATCATTGTAACGTCAACGTTTGCTGGAGCTTTGATTGCGCCAAAGTGTACATTGAAACCATGCGCAAACATTAACATATTTCCTGCTTCAAGGTTTGGTTCAATATCTTTTTTATACATATCAGCCTGTAATTCATCGTTGATAAGAATCATGATGACATCTGCTTTTTTAGCTGCTTCAGCAGCTGTAAATACTTCAAATCCCTGTTTTTCAGCTTTAGCCCATGATTTACTTCCTTCGTAAAGACCGATGATAACGTTACATCCTGATTCTTTTGCGTTTAACGCATGTGCATGTCCCTGACTACCGTAACCAATAACTGCGATTGTTTTTCCATCTAAAAGTGAAAGGTTACAATCTTCCTGATAAAAAATTCTTGCTTCTGACATAAATATTTTCCTCCTAATTACTACCTTTTTCTAATCTAAAAACTTAACATCACTTGAGCCACGTGTCAAGCCAGTAATACCTGTTCGAGCTAGCTCTAAAATTTCATAGCCTTCAAGTAAACCTAAAAATGCTTCTAACTTATCTTGATTTCCAACAAGTTCAATAATCATCGAATCTGAAGCTACATCAATGATATTCCCTCTAAAGATTTCTGTCACACTAATTACTGATTGACGTTCTACATCTGTTGCACGAATCTTAACCAAAATAAGTTCTCTCTTTACAGAAAAACCATGCTCCAAAATCTTGATATCTAACACATCTTCAAGCTTATTAAGCTGCTTTTCAATCTGCTCTAGAATCTGTTCATCACCGCTTGCAACAATAGTAATTCTTGTGTATTTTGGATCAGCGGTAACACCAGCAGAAAAGCTTTCAATATTGTATCCTCTTCTACTAAACAATCCAGAGATACGACTTGTTACACCGGGATTGTTTTCAACTAAAAGCGATAAAACCTGTCTTCTCATAGAAAACTCTCCTCTATTCGTTTATATTTTGTTCACTCACATGCTCATCATATTACTATAATTAATTTTTGTCAAGCATTAATATTATCATAACCTTGTGTTATGTTAATAATAACTAAAAGGCGCAGATTTCTCTGCGCCTAATCTTTCGGTTTAATCTTTTAGTAAAAAGCCATCAGCATCACGATTGATTGTTCCAGTGAAAATCATAATCATTTCGATAAACGCCCATATCGAAATACCAAGGACAACAAAATAACCAACAACAAAACATGATGTTAAGATTCCAAGAATCATACATACAAGCTGTATAACAGCTTTTCCTGTGTATCCCAAATAAAAGTTATGCGCTCCAAATCCTCCTAAGAAAAGAGCGAGAAGACCTGCAGCAACTTTTGATTTATTGCCTGTTCTAGCAAAGTCCAACAAAGAAACTCCACAACTAAGACAAATAGATGTATTTGGCGGTGTTGGTCTTCCACAAGCAGGGCAGAAATTATATCCAAGGCCCTTTTGTGTTCCACATTTTACACATAAAACAGCTTCATCTGTAACATATGGCTGTCCGCAATTTCTACAAAACATTATTACACCGATTAATCCTTAAGAGGATTTCCTTTTCCGTCTGTATTGATTGATCCTGTAAGGATTAATACACCTTCGATAATTCCCCATACAGATGAAACTACTGCACCAAAACCACATGTTAATAATGTGATTAATAACTGAGCAACAGCTTTTCCTGTATATCCAAGATAGAAGTTATGTACACCGAATCCACCAAGGAAAATACCAAGTAATCCAGCTGCCATTTTAGATTTTGCATCAGGACCAGCTACTGTATTCTGTGTAGCAACTCCACAATTTAAACATACAGCACTACCTGGCTGTACTGGCTGTCCACAGTTATGACAGAAATTAACTCCGTTTCCTTTCTGTACGCCACATTTAACGCACATTACTGCTTGTTCGCTCTGGAACTGTTCTCCACAATTTTTACAAAACATTGTTTTGTCCTCCTTTTTTATCCCTATTAATATTTTTTTATTAATACTTTTATATACTACTCTAATTGACAAAATTAATCAAGATAATTTTACTTAGTAGTGTTTTAATATTACATTACTATAATCTTAAAAGAGCTCTCTGGAAAATTCCAGAGAACTCTCTACTATTTTCATATAATATCCTAATAAAATTTAGAATTTACCAGCCTGTGCTGCTTCCTCAATGGAAACTGCTACTGCTACTGTCATACCAACCATTGGGTTGTTACCAGCACCGATAAGACCCATCATTTCTACGTGAGCTGGTACTGATGAAGATCCAGCGAACTGTGCATCTGAATGCATACGTCCTAATGTATCTGTCATACCGTATGAAGCTGGACCTGCAGCCATGTTATCTGGGTGAAGTGTACGTCCTGTACCACCACCTGATGCTACTGAGAAATATTCTTTACCCTGTTCGATACATTCTTTTTTGTATGTACCTGCAACTGGGTGCTGGAAACGTGTTGGGTTTGTAGAGTTACCTGTGATAGATACACCTACATTTTCATGATGCATAATAGCAACACCTTCCTGAACATCGTCAGAACCATAACATTTAACTGTTGCACGAAGTCCGTTTGAGTATGCTTTTTCATATACAACATTTAATTTTGCTGTTGAATAATCATATTTTGTTTCAACATATGTAAAACCATTGATACGTGAGATAATCTGAGCAGCATCTTTTCCAAGACCGTTTAAGATTACACGTAAAGGTTTTTTACGTACTTTGTTAGCTTTTTCAGCGATACCAATTGCACCTTCAGCAGCTGCAAATGATTCGTGTCCAGCCAAGAAGCAGAAACATTCTGTTTCTTCTTCTAATAACATTTTTCCAAGGTTACCATGTCCAAGACCTACTTTACGGTGGTCAGCTACTGAACCTGGAATACAGAAAGACTGAAGTCCTTCACCGATTGCTGCAGCAGCGTCAGCCGCACGTCTACAATCTTTTTTAATAGCGATTGCTGCACCTACAATGTAAGCCCAACATGCATTTTCAAAACAAATTGGCTGGATGTTTTTAATCTGATTATAAACATCAAGTCCAGCATCTTTTGTAATTTTTTCAGCTTCTTCAATTGAGCTGATTCCATATTTATTTAACACAGCGTTAATCTGGTCAATTCTTCTTTCATATGATTCAAATAATGCCATTTTTATCGTTCTCCTTCCTAATTACTCATGACGTGGGTCGATAATCTTAGCAGCATCTGCAACACGACCATACTGTCCTTTTGCTTTTTCCCAAGCTGTGTTAGGATCATCACCTTTTTTGATGAAGTCAGTCATTTTTCCAAGAGAAACAAACTGATATCCGATTACTTCGTCATTTTCATCAAGAGCGATACCTGTTACATAACCTTCAGCCATTTCAAGGTAACGAACACCTTTTTCTTTTGTTGCGTACATTGTACCAACCTGTGAACGAAGACCTTTTCCTAAATCTTCAAGACCAGCACCAACTGCCAAACCGTCATCAGAGAATGCAGACTGTGTACGTCCGTAAACGATCTGTAAGAATAATTCTCTCATTGCTGTGTTGATTGCATCACATACTAAGTCTGTATTTAAAGCTTCAAGGATTGTTTTACCCTGTAAGATTTCAGCTGCCATAGCTGCTGAATGAGTCATACCAGAACATCCGATTGTTTCAACTAAAGCTTCTTCAATAACACCATTCTTTACATTGAGTGAGAGTTTACATGCACCCTGCTGTGGTGCACACCAGCCTACACCATGTGTAAATCCTGAGATATCTTCAATTTTTTTTGAGTGAACCCATTTTCCTTCTTCTGGGATAGGAGCTGGTTCATGGTTTGCGCCTTTTGCTACACGGCACATGTTTTCAACTTCCTTAGTGTAAATCATTTTAAGACTCCTTTCGCTTTTTGTAAGCATTGTATATTGTTAAACTTTTTTACAAAGTAACATACCGCTTGTATTTTCGCACATTTTTTTTCACGTGTCTAGTATTTGCGATAATTTTGTTTATCTTTTTTCCACAACATTATCTTTGTCTTTAAACACTCGATTTGCTGGAACAACTCCACGCACTCTTGAAAGTGGGTAAATATTTGTATTTTTTCCAATTACTGTTCCAGGATTTAACACAGAATTACATCCAACTTCTACGTAATCTCCAAGCATTGCACCGAACTTTTTTAAACCAGTTTCAATCTCTTCCTTAGTATCATAACAATCTTTTACTACAACAAGGGTTTTGTCCGATTTAACATTTGATGTAATTGAGCCTGCACCCATATGTGATTTATGCCCCAAAATTGAATCTCCAACATAATTATAATGAGGCACCTGAACCGAATTAAAAATAATGACATTTTTTAGTTCTGTAGAATTACCAATTACTGATCCTTTTCCTACAATTGCACTTCCTCGGATGAATGCACAATGTCTTACTTCCGCATCTTCATCAATAATTAGAGGTCCATTAAGGTATGCACTTGGGAAAACCTTTGCAGATTTTGCCACCCAAATATCTTCGCCTCTTTGTTCATATATTTCCGGATCAAGTTTAGGACCAATCTCTTTAATAAAATCACTAATTCCTTTTAGCGCCTCCCATGGATAAGTGAATTGCAAAAGATAATCCTTTGCAATTGTTTCATCTAAATTATAAAGATTACTTATTTTTGCGTTTTCCATTTTTTACTCCTTTACATCCGTAGTATCTTCTTTTGTTTCAACAAGTTCTTCCATCGAAGCATCACTTTTCACATCTGATTCTGTTTTTTCTTCATTCTGAGTAATTTCTTTCTGTTCATTTGTCGCACTTGTTTCATTTTGTGCAGCTTCCTCAACCCTGTCAAAATCAAAACTGATTGTATCATTTTCAAATTTCAAGAATGCGTCAAATACATTTCCTGCTTTTGATGTAAAACCATTCACTTTCTCTTTTGTTTTTCCTGTTGTCAAAAGTTCTATCATCATTTCTTCAGATAATGGAACTTTGGCTACCGTATGCCAAACCTTAAATCCACAGGAGCATTCATACTGCCATTGACCTTTCAACATCATAGCATGACATTTTGGACAAGGAACATTTGACTCTACCGGCTTTGGTTTTTCAGGAAAATCAAATGTAATCTGACCATCTTCAGTCAACTTAAGAGGAGCATCAAACTTCATTCCTGTCTTTGCTACAAAACCCGAAATTACATCGGTCTTTCCTCTTATCAAAAGTTCTTTTACTTGTGCCTCTTTTAGTTTTACACTTGCAATTTTACCAATTACAAATTTACAACTATCTTCTTTGTCTTTTGCATAATTTGAACAACCATAACCAAATGGTGTAACTATAATATCACCTTTGCACAAAGGACATTGCACGTCTTTTACTTTTTGTGGCTCCAAATCATTAAAGTCATATTTTAAGCCAATAACTTTTCCATCTTCATCTTTATTAAGAGCAATTCGAGCATCAAAGCGTTTTCCCGCTTTTGACTTAAAACCACGAATGGTTCCTGTGATCCCATTTGTAAGAAGTTCTTTTACCTGTGGTTCTGTTAAACTCTTTTCGCCCATCTTTCCAATTGAAAAACGGCAACTTTCTTCATTTTTCGAATCGTAATTTGCACAACCGAAACCAAATGGTGTTGTCACAATCTCACCTTCACAAAGTGGACATTTTACATCTTTTACCACTTTTGCTTCAACATTGTCAAAATCAAAAGCAATCACTGGTTTTCCAGATTCATCTTTATCTAGCTTTAATACAGCATCAAATTTCTTGCCTGCTTTTGATTTAAATCCACGCAGGGTTTCTGTTTTCCCATCCGTTAAAAGCTGCTTTAAGTTTGATTCAGAAATTTTCTTTCCTGCAATCTCACCAACATTAAAATTACATCCAGTTTTATCTTGTTTATAATTCTCACATCCAAAGCCAAAAGATGTCTTTACCAATCTTCCACCGCATGCAGGACATACCACTCCTTCAACCGGAATTGCTTCAACGCCTTCAAAATCAAATTGAATAGAAACCTTTCCTTCTTCATCTTTTCCAAGTTTAAGAAATGCATCAAATTTCTTGCCAGTTTTTGACTTAAAACCACGAATAACATCCGTTTTACCATCTTCTATCAGATGTTTTACTTGTTCTTCATTTAATGAAATGCCTGCAATTTCACCTATATTGAAATTGCATCCGGACTTATCTGTTTTATAATTCGTACAACCAAATCCAAATGGAGTTGTTACAAGTTCGCCTTCACAAACAGGACATTTCACACCAATTTTTCTTCGTGCTCCAATTCCTTTTGCATTCTTTCCAGCAAAATCACTAATTCTGTCCGCTAATTCATTACGAAGATTTTGTCCTATCATCTGATTTGTTTCTCTTCGAATAAAATCTTCTAGTTTTTCACGATAATCCCAAAAGTCAACGGAACCATTTGTTATGCCTTCCAATCCCTTTTCCCAGGATGCAGACATTTTTGGATTTAGAAGTGCCGGAACCGTCATATTTACTACTTCATATACCATTTCACCCAGATTTTCAGGCGTCAAAATCTGGGTTTTTTTATTCAAATTCAAATAATGAATTCGCACAAGCTTTTTGATAATCTCCGCTCTTGTCGCCGACGTTCCAATTCCCGAACCCTTAATTTGTTCACGAAGTTCTTCATCCTCAATCAATTGTCCCGCATTTTCCATTGCAAGAATCATTGAACCTGACGTATATCTTTTGGGTGGAGATGTTTTTCCATACTTAATTTCATATCCTAAAACAGAAATCTCATCTCCCTCTTTTATTTTATCCGCAAATTCAAGCAACACACTTGGATTTACATTTGATTCATTTTCATCATTTTCTTCCAAATCCTGGTCGCCATTTTTTGTTGTCCCTAAAATTCTTGCATTTTCTTCTTCAAAAGATTTCTTTTTGGGTGGAATTGCCACTTCAAGATAACCAGGGCTTTTAAGTACCTTTGCAGACGAAAAGAATGATTCTTTTTCTACTAAAACAGAAAGTTTTACATTCTGATATTCTGCTGGCGGATAAAAAACACTTAAGAAACGACGTACAATCACATCAAATACTGCCTTTTGTATCGAATTAAGTGTCTGTAATTCAGTTAATTGTCCAGTTGGAATAATTGCATAGTGGTCTGTCACTTTACTATCATCCGTATACTGCGTATTGGCAATATTTCCATACAATTTCTTGTTTAAGATTTCTTCAACAAAATCATGTGTAGGCTCATAGCCTTTCAGTTTACTAATATTCTTATATATTTCCTTTGCAACAGGTGTAGATAAAACTCTCGCATCCGTTCTTGGATATGTTGTTAATTTCTTTTCATATAAATCCTGTGCCACCTGTAAGGTCTCATCCGGACTAATCTTAAACCTTTTCGCACACTCTGCCTGTAACTCTGCCAAATTGAAAAGAAGAGGAGCTCTCTTTTTGGAAATAGATTTTTCAAGAGATTTTACAACTGCCCTTTTTCCAGATAATTTTTCAATCAGCGCATTTGCATCCTTTTCTTCTTTAAATCCATTTTCTTTATATAATAAAGGTGATTCAAAATATTCCGAACCTGAAACAGCTTTCCATTCCCCTTCAATTTCGGCCGAAGAAAATTTACCGACCACACGATAAAATGGCGTTTCTTTAAAATTTCGAATCTCACGTTCTCTGTTTACAACCATACCAAGAACACAAGTCATAACGCGCCCAACTGCAATTGCTGTATAAGAACTTGTTCCTGCAGTATTATTAAGCAGATTTCCATACTTTACAGACATAACACGCGAGAAATTAATTCCCATAGCATAGTCTTCAATTGTTCGCATGATTCCAGACTGTCCAAGATTCGCATAATCAGACATCGGTTTAGCTTCTTTAATCCCACGAAGAATTTCTTCTTCTGTTTGTGAATCAATCCAAACACGAAGTTCTTCCATTCCTTCACGAACACCACCAAAATTTCGAATATTCTCTTCGATGGTCTGTCCTTCTTTTCCGGCATCACCAGCCCAGTACACACGTGAAATATCTTCACGATGAAGCATCCCATGCACAATATCGTATTGTTTCTTTACATCTTTAATTACATCATATTTATAATCTTTTGGAAGAAAAGGTAAATCCTCTAACTTCCATTTTTTATATTTCATATCATAGGCCTCCGGATAAACAAGGCCTACCAAATGTCCTACACACCATGTAATAACATATTCATCATTCTCTATGTAGCCATCTTTTCTTCCACTTACCCTAAGAACTTTTGCAAATTCCTGAGCAACGGAAGGCTTTTCCGTAATGATTAATGATTTTCCCATACTGTCCCCTAATAATTATAATTCATTCATATCAATCAGTTCAAAACGTGCGTCTTCTTTCGCCTTCTGAACAAGGGATGGCTCGAATGCTTTTGCCGAAAAGAGATAAATGTGTTCAGATGTAATACGTGCTTTTTCCATCGCATCAAACAAATTCTGACACATTTGCATTGTTAACATTGGTTTATCCCAATTACATAAACCGACAATATTTTTTCTGTCATTGCTTTGCGCAATAATATCAATATTTCCAGTTTTTCCAACCCAAGTACCCATTTTTGAAATATGAAAAGGCAATCTTCTGATTTGATTTAGTAATGACAAATATTCCATACAAACATTTCTAAAATATCTAGTCAAATACTCATCTAGTTCATTTGCAATATAGGTATCATAGAATTCCTCTGGCTCCATCAAAAACAGATCTGACTGATGTGGAAACACAAATTTGTACCAGAAATTAATATAGGTATCTTTAATTTGATAAACACCTTTTTTTGCATTATCCCATCCACCAGTCTCAAATGAAACAACCTTTTCAATAATATCAAAATGACTTAAATTCTTCATATATACACTAATTTTTGCACGAGAATAACCTGTCAAATGAAATAAATCATTTAACTTATTATGTCCCTGTGCAATAAAGTGCATAATGGTATTATATACAGACAATTCACGTAGTTCAGATGAAATAACATTCTGCGCTTCATCAAACAAATATCCTTTTGGATTTAAAATTAAGTCACAAATATTTTGCTTAAATGATTTTCCTGTATCCCAACGATTCAGATATCCAGCCACACCGCCAAGAACTCCATAGATTTGAATAATCTCAGCAACAGAATATTCAGGAAATGATCGAACCACTTCAAGAAAATTCAAATCTTCAATTTTGATAATCGAATCTATACTTTTGTATTCTGTTCCAAAGCATGACTCTAAGTCCTGTTCTGCCCAAACCGTTGAAGACGAAGAAAGGATAATCATCACTGGTCCAGGATATAATTTATGATTTTTTAAATCGATGATGCTTTGCAAAAATTTCTCATTCTTTTTCATCAAAAACTGTGCTTCATCAATAATAATTACAAGTTTAGAAGGATCCCCACTCTTTACACGATTAAAAAACTCATCATATGTATTGTTTTGAATTCTTACATCAAATCGTTTTGCAATTTCCTCCCCCATCATATGAACTTGTTCTTCTGCGGAAACTTGCCTGCAACGATAATAGAAAAATTTCTTACCTTCAACAAATTCCTTTATTAACAATTCTTTTTCACAATCTTTTCGCCCATACATTATAACGAGCTGATTTCCAGCTTGTTCATATACTTCTTGTAAACGCTTTACATCTGTACTCTTTCGTATCATAATTTCTGCCTCCAAAACACTTCCAATAAGCAGAAAAATTATATCATTTTTTAACTTTTATAACAACAAAAAAAGCAAGGAATATTTCTATTCCTTGCTTTTTATACAATGCATTATTTCTTTGTGATATATCCCTGTGCTTTTAATAACTCAGCGCAAAGAACTGCTCCACCTGCAGCACCACGAACTGTGTTATGAGAAAGACCAACGAATTTCCAATCATAAACGCTATCTTCACGAATACGTCCAACGTTGATACCCATACCATTTTCAAAGTTTACATCAAGTGCAACCTGTGGTCTGTTGTCTTCTTCTAAGTACTGAATAAACTGCTTTGGAGCGCTTGGAAGATTTAATTCCTGTGGTACTCCTTTGAAGTTTTTAAGTGCTTCGATTAACTGTTCTTTTGTAGGCTGCTTTTTGAATTTAACAAATACTGCAGCTGTATGTCCATTAAGAACTGGCACACGAATACACTGACATGTAATTACTGGTGAAGTTGCAGGAACAATCTGTTTTAATTCTTCATCAATATGTCCCCAAATACGAAGTGGTTCTTTTTCAGATTTTTCTTCTTCTCCACCGATGTATGGGATGATATTTCCAACCATTTCTGGCCATTCTGCAAATGTTTTTCCTGCACCAGAAATTGCCTGGTATGTTGTTGCAACAACTTCATATGGTTCCCATTCTTTCCATGCTGTAAGAACAGGAGCATATGACTGAATTGAACAGTTAGGTTTTACTGCTACGAAACCACGAGTTGTTCCAAGTCTTTCTTTCTGGAATTTAATAACATCCATGTGTTCAGGGTTGATTTCTGGAACCACCATAGGAACGTCTGGAGTCCAACGATGTGCACTATTATTAGATACAACAGGTGTTTCTGTTTTTGCGTATGCTTCTTCAATTTGCTGAATTTCTTCTTTTGTCATATCTACAGCTGAGAATACAAAATCAACTTCTGCAGCAACTTTCTCAACTTCGTTAACATTCATAACAACGATATTTTTCACAGCTTCTGGCATTGGAGTATCCATTTTCCAACGTGCTCCAACTGCTTCTTCATATGTTTTTCCAGCACTTCTTGGAGATGCTGCAATTGTTGTAACTTCAAACCATGGATGATTTTCTAATAAAGAGATGAATCTCTGTCCTACCATACCTGTACCGCCAAGGATACCTACTTTTAATTTATCGCTCATTTCTTCCTCCTGTTGTCCGCCTGTCGCGAACAGTTGTCTTTGATAGAAGTATATTACTAGATATTATACAAAAAAGCAACCACAAATTTGTAAAAAACATATAACGCTTATTTATATTTATTATAATTATTGCACAATTAGTGCTTCCAAGAGTTGTTTAAATATTCTTCTTCCTGTTTAATTACCATTTCCATAGATGCTTTTGAAGGTGCACCAATTGTAAGTCTTGTATTCACACAAGTCTCCATTGAAATAGCATCATAAATATCATTTTCAAAAACTGGACTAATCGCTTTTAATTCATCTAGTGACATATCATCAATTGCGATTCCTTTATCAATACAATATAAAACAATTTGTCCCACAATACTGTGTGCATCTCTAAATGGAACCCCATGTTTTACTAAATAATCTGCAGCATCCGTTGCATTTGTAAATCCATTATTTGCACTTCTTCTCATATTTTCTTTTTTGAATTTCATAGTTGAAAGCATTCCGTTAAAAAGTGCAATACATCCTTTGGCTGTATCCATAGCATCAAAAGAAAGTTCTTTATCTTCCTGCATATCTTTATTATATGCAAGCGGAATTCCCTTCATTGTTGTAAGAAGTGACATTAGTGCACCATATACACGTCCTGTCTTTCCTCTTACAAGTTCCGCAATATCTGGATTCTTTTTCTGAGGCATAATACTACTTCCTGTACTATATGCATCATCAATTTCAACAAATTGATATTCATTCGAATTCCAAATAATGACTTCCTCAGAGAATCTGCTTAAATGCATCATTATAGTAGAAAGCGCAGATAAAAATTCAATCAAATAATCTCGATCCGAAACACCATCCATACTATTTAATGTTGGTCCATAAAATCCCAAAAGTTCAGCTGTCATTTCACGATCTAATGGATATGTAGTTCCAGCCAAAGCACCTGAACCAAGTGGACAATAATTCATTCTTTCATGAATATCATATAAACGCTGTCTATCACGTTTAAACATTTCAAAATAAGCACCCATATGATGTGCAAGGGTAATAGGCTGTGCCTTTTGTAAATGTGTAAATCCAGGCATGATAGTCTCTGTATTCTCTTTCATGATTTTTAATATTGTTTCAAGCAAAGACTTAAGTTCATCATCACATGCTTTAATTTGCGAACGAGTGTATAAACGCATATCAAGCGCAACCTGGTCATTTCTACTTCTTCCAGTATGCAATTTTTTTCCTGTATCACCTAAACGCTCGATCAAATTTGCTTCAACGAAGCTATGAATATCTTCATATTCATCTGTAATTTCTAATTCTCCTGATTCCACTTCAGAAAGAATCTGTTTCAAGCAATTAATAATATCGTCACGTTCCTGTTCTGTTAAAATCCCAACTTTTGCAAGCATGGCAACATGTGCCATACTTCCTTCCATATCTTCTTTATAAAATTTCTGATCAAATCCAATTGATGCATTAAAATTATATACTAACTTATCTGTTTCTTTTGTGAAGCGTCCGCCCCATAACTGTGCCATAATCTAATTCCTCTTTTCTTTTTGTTGTATTTCTAAATCTCTTTGCTTCTTCGAAAATACGCATCCGCAATAATATTGTCGGTACATTTGATATTCTTTTGAAATCTCTGTCGACTTTTTGTACCCCTCTTTTTTCTTAAAATCAGAATACAGATACTTTACACCGTATTCCATTTCAAGCATTGCCCCTATTTCATTTAACTTATTTGCATTCTTTAACGGACTGATGGATAAGGTCGTGGTAAAAAAATCAAACCCATGCTCTTTTGCATATTCTGCCGATTCCCTTAATCTAAGCTCATAGCAAGAAAAGCATCTTTTTCCACCTTCTGGGATATCTTCCATTCCTCTTGCCATCTCATAAAACTTATCCGAATCATAATGTCCTTCCACAAAATGAACAGGATGCTTCGTTGGAAATTCCCGGATAAATCGCTCCTGTTCTCTTGCTCTTATATTAAATTCTTCTGGTGGATAGATATTCGGATTATAATAAAACACTGTTATTTCAAAATAATCACTCAAATACTGTAAACAATAGGAACTACACGGAGCACAACAACTATGTATCAAAAGTTTTGGTACCTTCCCATTTCCACAATAGTCCTTTATCATCTGTTCCATTACCAGCTGATAATTCTTATGATTCATTTTCTAACCCATAAACTTCACAAAGAAGTTTCTTCCCTGTTTCAGTTTTAAATATTTGTTCATAGGCGACACGAACTGCAGCCTCACTACAATCATCATCATAAAGATTGACTAAGAAAGCTGCTTCTGTAAGTATCTGATAATCCATTCCGTCTATTTCTTCAAAAGAAAGATGATGCTCTAGTAAAAAACAAATTCGTTCGATTAGATAATTTTCAAATCCAAGTTCTGAAAGTACTTTTTGCGCAATAATTGGACTTTCCTGTTCCTGCAATTTTCCATCACATTTTCCATATTTTTCTTCAGCCACTTTAATTCCAATATCATACATATAGGAAGCAGCTTCCACAATTACCTGTGTCGCAGTATCTATATTTTCAGAAACACCAATCAACCTTGCAAAACTATGAATTTTTGTAAAGTGATAAATTCTTTCAGGATTACCCGAATAAAATGAAATCATACTTCGATATAAATCATCTAACTGTTGTTTACTATAACTATCCCCGTCCATATACTATTCCTTTCCTTTTTCCATCAAACGAAGTGAAACTAATGCTACAATATAAATTACAGCACATAAAAGAACTATTGCTATTTTTCCAACAATAAACCCAATAATTATTTCTGCAACAAGTACTACCCCATGCATCCATAATTCAATATTATGAAGCAATACTGCAATTACTACTTCAAGTACAAATAAAATACAAAGTGGTACTATCGATTCTTTTAGTACACAAATTCCCACCACTAACTCTACAATTGCTACCACCACAAAAAATGCAATCGCAAGAACTAATTTATTTTTTAAAACCTTTTGTATCATTTCTTTTACTTTTTCCATGAACATGTCCTCCAAACTAATTTACAAGCAATTATATCAATTCTTAAGGAAAGAAACAACAAAATATATAAATTTGCTGGAATTTTTCTGTGTTCTATCGTATAATGCGAAACGATTAATACATTGTTTTTGAAAGGTGTTACATCTTTATGAATAAAACTAATAATAAATGGGTTTCAATTTGGGGAAATGCAATGTCTATTTCCGAAAACAAACCAGAAGGTTATGGAAAAAACATTACACTATGTTACAAAGTAAAATCCCCTTTTTCCGGTGATTCTCTTCGACTTACGTTTGATAATTATTGTGGAACAGAAGAAATCGAAATAGAAAGTGTAACTATTTTACTAAATCACAATTTCTATCCAGTTTCTTTTAACACAAACCATACTTCAAACATATCCATTCCTGCTAAAGAAAGTGTAGTAAGTAATCCAATTGATATTTCCATTACTGATAAAGATTCCTTTGAAGTACGTTTCTATTTAAAAGACTATACACAACTTCGCTCAAGTGTATATGCTTCTGGTCCATTATCAGAAGGACTCTATGCAGTTGGCAACTATACAAATACAGAAGAAATATCAATTGATGTTTCAAGAAAAACAAATATTTTCTATTTTTTGAGTAATATTTCTTTACATACAAATGAAAACAATCGTTGTATTGTATGTTATGGTGATTCAATTACCGCTCAGGACTGGCCAGATTACCTATCACTTAGATGTATGGCTGAAAACTTTAACCAGACATCAATTATTCGCCGTGCCACAAGCGGTTCACGAATTTTGCGTGAATACTCATGTATCACTTATGAATCCTACGGCCTAATGGGAAAGAACCGTTTCGAACATGAAGTGCCAACTGATGGTGCCGATACGATTATCATTCAACAGGGAATTAATGACATCATTCATCCAGTTGGAATTGATGTAAATCCATTCCGCCCTATGGGTGATCTTCCAACTGTTGAAGAATTGATTGAAGGTTTGAAATGGTATATTGATAAAGCAAGATCCTATGGATATAAAATATATGTAGGTACCCTTCTTCCAATCGAAGGTTGGAGAACATATGAAGACTTTAGGGAAACACTTAGAACAGAGTACAATAACTGGATTCGACAAACCGATTTGATTGATGGTGTAATTGACTTTGACAAAGCTCTTTGCGATTCAAATAATCCAACCGCATTCCTTCCAACATACGATAGCGGTGACCACCTTCATCCAAGTACAAAAGGATATCAAAAAATGGCAAGTATTGTTCCTTCAAAAATATTAAAATAATGAGAAAATATTATTGCATTTCATCACTATTTTTGTTAATCTATCTTTAATGCCGATATGGCTCAGTAGGTAGAGCGACGCACTCGTAATGCGTAGGCCACCGGTTCGATCCCGGTTATCGGCTTTATCAAGCTTAACTCATTTTCTTTTGGGTTAAGCTATTTTTTGATTTTACAACAGAGGGAAAAAGAATGAAAAAATTAATTACGTTTGAAAACATTTCAAAATCTTATGATGGTCAACTTATTCTTGACGATTTTAATCTATATATTCGCGAGAACGAATTTATCACGCTCCTTGGCCCATCAGGATGTGGAAAAACAACCACACTTCGTCTTCTTGGCGGTTTTGAAACCCCAGATCAGGGACGCATTGTTTTTGATGGAAAAGATATTACAAATCTTCCTGCCAATGAACGTCAATTAAATACAGTATTTCAGAAATACTCTCTTTTTCCACATATGACAATTGCAGAAAACATTGCGTTTGGACTAAAAATCAGCAAAAAAAGTAAAGCATATATTAATGACAAAATTGATTATGCACTTAAGCTTGTCAATTTAGATGGATTCGGAAATCGTTCTGTCGATTCTCTATCCGGAGGACAACAACAACGTATTGCAATCGCTCGTGCTATCGTAAATGAACCTAAAGTTCTTTTATTAGACGAGCCTCTTGGCGCTTTGGATTTAAAACTTCGTCAAAACATGCAGTACGAATTGATGCGTCTAAAAGAAGAACTTGGCATTACCTTCCTTTATGTTACACACGATCAAGAAGAAGCGCTTACCATGTCTGATACCATTGTCGTAATGAATCAAGGTTATATTCAGCAGATTGGTACTCCCGAAGACATTTATAATGAGCCAGAGAATGCTTTTGTAGCGGACTTTATTGGTCACAGTAACATTCTTGATGCTACTATGATTGAAGATCGACTCGTAGAAATTCTTGGTGCTAAATTTCCTTGTGTTGACGAAGGATTTGGCTGTAATAAACCTGTAGACGTCGTTATCCGTCCAGAAGACGTAGAACTTGTTGCTCCTGAAGAAGGAATCATTCAAGGTGAAATTACTTCCATTATTTTCAAAGGCGTTCATTATGAAATTGAAGTAATGGCTCATGGATATGAATGGTTGATTCATACTACAAAAAGCTATGAACACGGAGCAAAAGTCGGCATAAAAGTTGATCCATTCAACATTCAAATCATGCATAAACCAGCTTCAGAAGATGAAAAGGCGGTGGAAATTGATGAATAATTTGAAACGCCAATTGTTAGCCGGTCCATATCTTATATGGATTATTGGATTTATTATCCTTCCTATGCTAATGATTTTTTACTATGCATTTACAAATAGTGATGGTGGATTTACTTTTGAGTATATTTTTGCAATTACTTCCGAAACAAATCGTAATGCTTTATGGCTTTCCATTAAGCTTGGCGTAATATGTACACTTATTTGCCTGGTACTCTCATATCCACTTGCTATGATTTTAAATGGACTAAATATTAAAAACCAAAGTACAGTTGTATTTATTTTTATGCTCCCAATGTGGATGAACTTCATGCTTCGTATTCTTGCATGGAAACTTCTCCTTTCTAAAAACGGAGTATTTAATTCATTCTTATTGTCTCTTGGACTTGATCGAATCAATATTCTTAATACACCAACCGCCGTAGTATTTGGTATGGTATATGACTTCTTACCATTTATGCTATTACCAATTTATAACTCAATGGTACGAATTAAAAAGGATATTATCGAGGCAGCCAAAGACTTAGGAGCCAGCAATACAATTATTTTCTTTAAGATCATTATTCCACTAACACTCTCTGGTGTAATTAGTGGAATTGTAATGGTATTTGTTCCATCTCTTACTTCATTTGCAATTTCAGAAGTATTAGGTGGAGGAAAAGTTTTACTAATCGGAAATGTAATCGAACAAAATTTCAAACAGGGTATGCAATGGAATGCAGGAAGTGGACTTTCCTTTGTTCTCATGATTTTTGTTTTTGCAAGTATGGCACTTGTCAATATGCTTGATAAAGATGGCACACAAGGAGGAACTGCTGTATGGTAAAAAAAATAGCCTCTCGCGCATATATGGCTCTCATCTTCTTGTTTCTTTATTTGCCAATTGCGGTATTGATTGTTTTATCATTCAATAATTCAAAATCAAAAGTTACCTGGGGTGGTTTTACATTCGACTGGTATATAAAATGCTTCCAAAGCGAAAAGATCATGTCTGCATTCATAACAACCATTGAGATTACTTTGATTTCTGCAATCGTTTCTACAATACTTGGAACGCTTGCTGCGATTGGTATTAGTGCGATGAAAAAACGTGGAAAAACCATATTTCTTGGTGCAACAAATATTCCACTCTTAAATGCAGATATCGTTACTGGTATCTCTATGATGTTATTGTTTGTTAAGTTTATTGATTTAGGATTTGTAACTGTAATTATTGCACATATCACATTTAACATTCCTTACGTAATATTAAATGTACTACCAAAATTGCAGCAAGCAAACCGATATACTTATGAAGCAGCACTTGATTTAGGGGCGACTCCTCTTTATGCCTTTTATAAAGTAACCTGGCCAGAAATTCGAGCCGGAGTATTCTCTGGTTTTGTTATGGCAGTTACAATGTCCTTAGATGACTTTAGTATTACTTACTTTACAAAAGGTGCGGGTGTAAATACACTCTCAACGATGTTATATGCAGAACTTAGAAAAGGAATTCAACCAGAATTGTATGCTCTTTCTACTATTCTTTTCTTTACTGTATTATTGCTACTTTTAATTTCAAATATTAGTTCATCAAAAAATAATAAAGAACAACTAGAAAGGAAATAGAAAATGAAAAAACGTTTATTAAGCATGGGACTAATCTTTACACTTTCAGCTTCCCTCCTCTTCGGATGTGGATCAAAAGAAGGGAGTGCAAAAAAAACTGGTGAAACACTCACTATTTTAAACTATGGAAAATACTATGATGAAGATGCCTTAAAAGCATTTGAAGATGAAACCGGAATTACAATTAAGTATGAAGAATACGAAAGTCCAGAGGAAATGTATACAAAATATAAAGCTGGTTCCATCGATTACGATCTCATCTGCTCTTCTGAATACATGGTAGAAAAATTAATTTTGGAAGGTGAAGTATTAGAAGCTGACTTTACTACCCTTGAAAACTACGATAATATTGATCCTACTATCATCGATATGACTCGTTCTTATGATCCTGACAACAAATACAATCTTCCATACTTCTATGGAACACTTGGTTTGTTATACAATAAAGAAGAGGTAAGCCAAGAAGAAGTTTCATCTTGGGATTGTTTATGGGACGATGCATATACTGACGAAATCATTATGGAAAACTCTGTAAGAGACACTTTTGTACCAGCTCTTATTGCAAACGGATTCTCTATTAATGAAACATCAGAAGATAATCTTCGTACTGCTCTTGCATTACTTGAAACACAGAGCGAATTTGTATATGGATATTTTGTAGATGAAACAGGTGATGAAATGATTGCTGAAAATGCGAAAATTGCACTTGTATATTCTGGTGAAGCTGCTTATGCTATGGATTATAACGAAAACCTATCATACAGTGTTCCAAAAGAAGGCTCAAACATGTGGATTGACTCCTGGTTCATTCCAAAAACATGTCAAAACACAGAAGCAGCTATGAAATTCTTAGACTTTACATGTCGCGATGATATTGCACAAGCAAACTTTGAATATGTATACTATGCATCCCCTATCATCTCTGTTTGCGAAGCGCAGGATGAAGAAACAAAGAAAAATGAAGCAATTAATCCTTCCAAAGAAACACTTCAAAACTGTGAGCTCTTCACAGCACTTGATGACGAAACAACCTCACTCTATAATACCCTTTGGCAGGAACTTAAATCAAATTAATTCTTGAAAAGAAAACAAATTCATGATACATTTAATCCACGAGGAATCCCTCGTGGATTTTTCTTTTATCCCAAAGAAATTCCCAACAGTTTATAGATTCCATGATAAGGAGAATAAATGAATTATCAGGAATTTGTAAATCAAATCAAAGAAACGCTTTCAGATATGTATGAAAACACATATAAGATTATTGTTAACCCCGTAAAGAAACTTAACGGCGTTGAATACGACGGACTTGTCGTATGTAATCCAAATCGAAACATTTCCCCAACAATTTATCTAAATCTATACTACCATCGTTATCTCGACGGTGTTCCTTTTGATGAAATTATTTCTGACATTGTAACAACCGTTGAAGAACACATGCCAAAATCTGATTTCGATATTTCTACTTTTACTGACTTTAATAAAGCAAAAGAACGTATTGTTTACAAGCTCATTAATTTTGAGCGAAACAAAGACTATTTAGAACAAGTTCCACATCTTCGATATTTAGATTTTGCTCTCATTTTTCAATGTCTTATTGATAATGAAAACAAACAATGTTCTTCTATCACTATTCGAAATGAACATTTAGATTTTTGGGATGTTACACTTGACGATTTGTATCAAATCGCAAGTATTAATACACCAAAGTTGATGCCATATCATTTGGAAAATATGCAACATTTTCTTTCTAAACATCATCCATGTATATCCGAAAATCAAATTCATTTAAACATTAACATATATATACTAAGTTGCCAAAACCAACTATTTGGTGCAACCTGTATAGCGTATGATGGGTTACTTTCAAAACTTGCATTACAATTCAATTCTGATTTCATCATAATTCCAAGTAGTGTTCACGAAGTTCTTCTCATTCCAACACAGCAAAAAGAAAACTTAGATCACCTTGATGCACTAATTCAGGAAGTAAATGAGACCGAAGTCTCCGATGAAGATTATCTTTCTAACCATGCTTACTATTTTTCTAGAATGGAAAAAGCATTACTTACAAATGTTGGATAAAAAAGAGGACTGCATATGCAGTCCTCCTTTTGGTTTCCAATTTATAAAATTTCATTCTATATTTCATTCTCAACCAACTTATCATACAATTTTTGGTATTCTTTCGATGATTTCGTCCAAGAAAAGTCTTCTTTCATTCCACGAATCATTAATTGACTCCAGCTCTTTTTATCTTCGGTAAAAACACTTTGAGCATAACGGATACTACCAAGCATTTCATGTGCATTATAATTGGCAAATGAAAATCCATTTCCTTTATTCTCATATTCATTATATGGAATCACTGTATCTTTCAATCCACCTGTTTCACGCACAATTGGAACAGTTCCATATCTCATTGACATCATCTGACTAAGTCCACATGGTTCAAACTGAGATGGCATTAAAAATGCATCACAGGAAGCGTAAATCTGGTGTGCTTTTTCTTCAGAATATCCAATATATGAACTAAGTTTCTCTGGATATTTGTTTTGGAAATAGTAAAACATCTCTTGATATTTTGTCTCTCCAGTCCCTAGAACCACAAACTGTACATCCATCGTTTCAAGCATTTCTTCTAACACATATGCAATCAAATCAAACCCCTTTTGTTCCGTCATTCTTGAAACAATTCCAATCAAAAATGTATTTTCTTTTTGTGGTAATCCCCATTTTCTCTGTAATGCCAGTTTGTTTTTCTTTTTCTTTGTCATTACAGTCTTTTGATCAAAATTTTCTTCCATAAACGGGTCTGTTTTCGGATTATATTCATCATAATCAATCCCATTTAAAATTCCGCACAAAGAATCTTTCTTTGCATACATCACTCCTTCTAATCCTTCTCCACCTTCTACCGTTGTAATATCATGTGCATAAGAAGGACTTACAGTCGTAACGTAGTCCGCGTATACAACGCCACCTTTTAAATAGTTTGCTTCTCCATAGGCTTCAAGCTCGTCCAAATTAAAAATATGTTCCGGCAGACCTGTAATATCCTTTACTTCATGAAGCATCCAGCGACCCTGAAACTTTAGATTATGAATTGAGAAAATGGTTTTTATTCCAGCGTAAAAAGGATCCCCTCCAAATGTCGTCTTTAAAAATACAGGAACTAAACCGGTCTGCCAATCATTACAGTGCAAAATATCTGGTGTAAAATCAATAAATGGCAAACCTGTAATAACCGCCTTGGAAAAGAATGCAAACTTTTCCACATCTTCATAAATCTGATTATATGGAGTCGGACCTGCGAAATAGAATTCATTATCAACAAAATAATAGGTTATTCCTTTATATTCTGAAATAAAAATTCCCGCATACTGTCTTCTCCAGTTTAAATCCACATAATAATGACATAAAAATTTCAAATTAGGTAAAAATGCCTCATCCATGCATGCATATTTTGGCATAATCACACGAATATCGTATTCTTCTTTATCAATATAGCGTGGTAGTGATCCTACAACATCTGCAAGGCCACCTGTTTTCATATAAGGTACTGCTTCTGATGTAACCAATAATATATTCTTCATGTTGCCCCCTCCAATACCATGTTTTATATCTATCATTATACCTATTTTTACCAAAAAAAAGAAGTCTTACGACTTCTTTTTTTGACAATTTACTATATTACTTTTATAGATTTTCATCTGTCTCTTCATTTAAGATTTCTTCATTGGAAATTTTTTCATTGGAAATCTCTCCAATTGATAATATTTCTTTGGAAACAGTTCCCTTTACAGTATCACCAACTTCTGCAAATAGCAATTCTTCGTTATCTGCAAAAAGCGCTTTATAAACTTTCTGTTCGCTTGTTCCAAGATAAACATATGTATTTCCATCAATATCGACATATTGAATTACAGAAATCGTAAATGTAACGGGCTCTTCTGTAATCTCATCCTCTTCTATGGTCTCTTCCTCAATATCCATTCCATCCAAAAGTGCATCATTAAGTGAAAGTCCTACTCGCTTTGCATAGTTTTGTACACACTCTTCCCGAGTAGTTGCAACTGCGACTTTTCCATAATCTTTTACATTTACCATGTAATACATTTTTACAAGTCCAGAATTATCTTTTAATACACCAATATAGGTAAGTTCGTCATCCACATTGATAAGTGTTGGAAAAGATGCCTGATAAGAATACTGTTGCACTTCACCTTCAGCTGCATTCATTGCGGACTGCTCATTTGCACCAGAAACAGGGAAATATTTATATTCACCAGTTCTTTCATTTACCATGATAAATCCAAGATTCGAACTATCTGCCGCCATCGATGTAACACCTGTATAAATGTAGATGTCACCATCTTTTGCAATATATCCAAAATCTGTACCAGCTTCAATTTCATCCTCTTCTTCCTCATCGGATTCTTCTGCCGCAGACACATAGTTTACAGTCGTTGTTTGCATGCATCCTGTATTAGCACCAAATGAAGTTCCATTCCAGAAACCATTTACATTTTTGTATGCCACATTATACAAAGAACAAATCAAATCACCATGTACAACATTATCTACCCACTGTGGAGTATCAGCAAGATCATAATACTGTGATTCACCACTTACTGGATCTGTTACGATACATCCAGTAACAACCTCTCCTCCAAAAAGGCCAATTGTCTTACTGTACACACTTGATACATAGAATGGTTTACCATCTTCATCAATTTCAAAATGTGTATTTCCATACATAAGTGTTGGATACTGATAATGAATATGACGATTTAGGTCTTTTGAAAAATATGCACTACGCACATATTGCATCCCTTCTTCAAGTTCCACATAATCCGCAGTCATCGTTGTTGGTGAAACAGAAACATATCCAGCAACGCCTTTGTCCTTATTCTTCATCCATTTGAAAAATCCTGCATATTCGAGTGGAGCAACCTTAACCGCATCACCATTTACATTAAGCTGTACATAATCGTTTGATACATTAAATGCTGAGAAATTTTCGATTGCACCAATTTCACGATCTCCCAACTGTTTTGCTGATGCTGTATCCATAAGAGCAATACTTTCTGCATCTTCCTCTGAAAGAATCAAACTCGTTGAATCAACTTTTTCAACTGAAATAATACTTGCGTATCTTTTGGAATTAAAAATTTCAGCTCCCGTTAACCCACCAATTACCATAATAATTCCTAAAGCAATTGGAATAAAGAATGGAAATGACACTTCTTTTTCCACATATTTCATATCATATTTTGTCATTCCTACCATAAAATTCAAAGCATTAATTCCACTAAATAGGAATAACAGTATGATTGTTTTAAACCATGTTGACATAGAATGCAGATTCCATGGAGTTGGCCAAAGATAATCCATAATCAGACCAATTACAACTGTAATTACGATAGAAATCACAAACTTCTTAATTCTTTTTCCTTTTGTCATCGATTTTCCCTCCTAAATATGAACTAATCATAATCCTACTTTAGGAAAAGAACAATTATCAAGACATAATCATTTTCTTAATTCTACCTTAACTAATACATCTGAATGATTCATTAACTTGTGAAGAAATTGCATTCGCAATCCCAAGATCATCCTCTACAACAAGAATCTTATACATATATTAACCCTATTCTATCATCTCATACTGCATCAATTCATATTTAAGTTTACTTCCAACCATAATTTCTGCTGGAAGAAGTGCTCTTGCAACAAGTTTTAAATCGTCAATTTCAATATCTGTTCTTTTTAAATTAGCGTAATCACCATCAATACTTACTACTTCATAATACCAAGTTTCCATTCTCATTCTCCTTAACAATCAATTTTATTCATTTTACCATACTTAATTTCCAAAGAATATGAAAAAGAATAAAATTGTATCTTAAGATTTTTTATAGTAAAATAATCTGCATAAACCAACAAATGGGAGTTTTACCAAGATGAATATAATTAAAATTGCAGATATAGATACAAAAGAACTTTTAGTCTATTCACAACTTAATGAGGCACAATTATTACACTATAACGAGCCTGATTTAGGAATATTTATTGCAGAAAGTCCTAATGTAATCATTCGCGCACTTGATGCAGGATATGAACCTATTTCTTTTTTAATCGAAGAAAAACTGTTAAACACAACATCAGTTGACTTTTTATCAAAATATCCAGATACTCCAATATATGCAGCTCCACTAAGTGTTCTAACAAGCATTACTGGATTTCATCTTACAAGAGGCATGTTATGTGCAATGAAACGAAAAGAACTTCCTTCTATTTCCTCTTTATGTAATGATATGAAACGAATTGCTGTACTTGAAAACGTTGTAAATCCAACAAATGTTGGAGCAATCTTTCGAAGTGCCGCTGCACTAAACATGGATGCTGTTCTTCTTACTTGTGGCTGCAGTGATCCTTTATATAGACGAGCTTCACGTGTAAGCATGGGCACCGTATTTCAGATTCCTTGGACCTATTTTTCTTCTAAAGAAAAAGAATCCTCTTCTTATCTGGAAGAACTAAAAACACTTGGATTCAAAACAACTGCCATGGCTCTTACCGATAACTCCGTATCTATTGACGACAAAAAACTTATGTCAGAAGAAAAATTAGCCATAATTTTAGGCACCGAAGGAGAAGGTTTGCTTTCTTCTACCATCGATGCCTGTGATTATACTGTTAAAATACCAATGTCACATGGAGTTGATTCCCTAAATGTCGCTGCAGCAAGCGCTGTTGCATTTTGGCAATTAGGCAACTGAAATATATTATACACGAAAGGATTAAATATTTCGAACAAAACTTGGAATTGGTTCCAATTTGAATTGATTCAACTTATGCAAATAATCAATTCTCTCTTTTACCTTTTCATCTGGCGTTTCTTCACCACGAATATAGGCATCTAACTGAGCATAAGTAAATCCTAAATTCTCTTCATCCGTTTTTCCGCTCAAACCATCGATTGGTGTTTTTTCAATCAATTCTTCCGGAAGACCTAATACTCTCCCCATTTCCTTTACTTCTGTAACGGTCAAATGAGAAAGAGGACTAAAATCACCTGCTCCATCACCATACCTTGTTGCATAACCTACCCAGTCTTCTGACAAATTACATGTATTTGCAACACGACCGTTTTTACTCTGAGAAATTGCATACAAGGTGGACATACGAATTCTTGCAGGTAGATTTGTTTTGGTCTGCTTTGAAATCTCTGGTAAAACTTCTAGTTCTTTTGTAATTGCGTCTACAGCACCTTTTATATTGATTTCATATCTTTCAATTTGCAAATGATCAACTAGTTTATAAGCCATATCAATATCACTCTGTGTTCCACAAGGCATTAATACTCCAATTACACGATCTTTTCCTAATGCTTCTACACATAATGCTGCTACAACAGAACTGTCTTTTCCACCAGAAATCCCAACAACTGCATTACAGTCTTTTCCATTTTCTTCAAAAAATGTACGAATCCATTCTACACATTCTTTTGTAACCTTTTCTGCCTCAAACATAATACATCCTCTTTCTTATCTAGCACTATTATTCATTATTTCTTCTAGGAAAATAACTCTACAATTCGTTTTGCTGCTTCTTTTGTATCTTCTGGAGAACCAAATGTAGAAAATCTAAAATATCCTTCTCCACAGGCTCCAAAACCTTCACCTGGTGTTCCAACTACCTGGATTTTTTCTAGCAAATAGTCAAAAAATTCCCAACTTCCCATTTCATCAGGACATTTAATCCAAATATATGGTGCATTTTTTCCACCACAATACCAGAAACCAAGTTTATCAAACGCCTCCATGAGTGCTACCGCATTTTGTTTGTAAATACGAATATTATCATGAATTTGCTTTTGACCTTCTTCAGAAAAAATGGCTACAGCTCCTTTTTGAATAATATAGGACACGCCATTTGTCTTCGTAGTACGATTTCTTACCCACATCTGGTTTAAATTCATTCCTCCACGAACAAGTTCTTTAGGAATAACAGTGTATCCACAACGAGTTCCTGTAAAACCTGCTGTTTTTGATAATGAGCAAATCTCAATCGCACAATTTCTTGCTCCACTTATTTCAAAAATACTATGTGGAACGTTTTCATCTTCAATAAATGCTTCATATGCAGCATCAAATAAAATAATTGCATTAGCTTGATCTGCATAGTCGACCCATGCCTGAAGCTGTTCATAAGAAAAAACAGCACCAGTTGGATTATTAGGCGAACAAATATAGATTATATCTGCAGAAATACTTTTATCAGGCATTGGAAGGAAATTATTTTCTTTTCCTGCCGGAATACGAATAATCTTATTTCCTGCCATAACATTTGCATCTACATAAGCTGGATACGCTGGTTCCATAATTAGAACTGTTTTTTCTTTACCAAACAAATCAAGGATATCTCCAAGTTCATCACTCGCACCACTTGAAACAAAAACTTCTTCATCTGAAAGCAAAACACCTCTCTTTTCGTAGTATTTTGCAATGGTACTTCTTAACACAGGGTCTCCACACTCAGGCATGTATCCATGAAAAGTATCCTTCTTTGCCTGGTCATCGACTGCTTCATGAAGTGCTTTAATAACTGCATCGCAAAGAGGAAGAGAAACATCTCCAATCCCCATGCGATATAAATGACTGTCCGGATTCTTTTCCGTATATGCCTTTGTTTTTTGTGCTATATTATAAAATAAATAGGAATCTTTTAAGTCTGAATAATGAATATTAGGTATCATATCTTTTCCTCCAATTTTAGGAATCTATTGTTGATATTCCAATTGTAATTTCTTCGAGAACATCTAACAGAACTCGTACAGTATCGAGCGAGGTAAACATTGTAACATTGTTTTCAATTGCTGTTCTTCTAATTGCCAAACCGTCCTCATAATGAATTCCCGACAAAATTGCTCGAGTATTAATTACATAGCTTACATATCCAGCACGAATTGCCTCTAAAATCTCTGTACTATTTTCAGTAAGTTTCTTTCGAATACGAGTACGTACTCCATGTGCTTTTAAAAATTCTCCTGTACCAACAGTAGCCTCAATATTAAATCCCATATCGTAGAATCGTTTAATAAGAGGTAATGCTTCTTCCTTATCCTCATCTGCAAGTGTTACTACAACAGTTCCATAATTTTGCATTTTTACACCAGATGCAATCAATGCTTTATACATTGCACGTGGCAGCTTCTCATCATATCCAATTGCTTCTCCGGTTGACTTCATCTCTGGTGATAAATAAGCATCCATTCCATTTAATTTTGCAAAAGAAAATGCAGGAGCTTTTACATACCACTTTTTCTTTTCAGCAGGATATATTTCTGTAATCCCCTGTTCTTTTAATGATGTTCCTAAAATGACCTTTGTTGCAATATCTGGAAGTGGATAACCTGTAGCTTTCGAAAGGAATGGAACTGTTCTGGAAGAACGAGGGTTTACCTCAATAATAAATACATTTTCTTCGTTATCTACAATAAACTGGATATTAAAAAGTCCAACAATTCCAATACCAATTCCAAGTTTCTTTGCATATTCTAAAATAGTATCCTTTACCTTTTGCGAAATACTAAAACTTGGATATACACTAATGGAATCTCCAGAATGTACACCTGTTCTTTCTACAAGTTCCATGATTCCTGGAACAAAAACATCCGTTCCATCACATATTGCATCAATCTCTACTTCTTTTCCGCAAATATACTTGTCTACTAAAACCGGTTTATCCTCATCGATTTCTACTGCTGTTTTTAAATATTCTCGTAACGCTTCTTCTTTTGAAACAATCTGCATTGCACGTCCACCAAGTACAAAACTTGGGCGAACAAGTACCGGATATCCAATCTCTTTTGCTGCTTTCACACCATCTTTAATATTTGTTACGGCTTCTCCTTTGGGTTGTGGAATATGAAGCTCTAATAACAATTTTTCAAAAGCATCCCTATTCTCTGCTTTTTCAATTGCAGCACAATCTGTACCAATAAGTTTTACGCCTCTTTGCTCAAGTGGTTCTGCAAGGTTAACCGCAGTCTGCCCTCCTAAAGAAGCAATTACGCCATCTGGTTTTTCTAACTCAATTACATTCATTACATCTTCTACACAAAGAGGTTCAAAATACAATTTGTCTGACGTCGTATAATCTGTAGAAACCGTTTCCGGATTATTATTAATAATAATTGCTTCATAACCAGCTTCTTTGATTGTTTTTACAGCATGAACCGTCGAATAATCAAACTCAACCCCTTGTCCAATTCTAATTGGGCCTGAGCCAAGTACAATTATTTTCTTTCTTTGTTCCACTACTGACTCATTTTCTTCTTCATATGTTGAATAAAAATATGGAACATAGCTTTCAAATTCAGAAGCACATGTGTCAATCATCTTGTATACTGGAAAAATTTGATTTTCTTTTCTTAGATAAAAAATATCCGCCTCTTCTTTGTTCCAAAGATTTGCAATCGTTTTATCAGAAAATCCCATCTTCTTTGCTGCTTTTAGAACATCCAAATCATCTTTCTTTTCTTTTAAAACTGTTTCCATTTTTACAATCTTTGTAAGCTTATCTAGGAAAAAGAAATCTATTTTTGTTACTTCGTGAATTTTAGAAATTTCGCATCCCAGACGAATCAGATTTGCAATTGCAAAAATTCTATCATCCGTTCCAAGTGCGATATAAGAAAGCAAATCCTCTTGTTTCATGTCGTCAAATTTCGCCATATATAAAGAGTCCTGTCCAGTTTCTAATGAACGAATGGCTTTTAATAAACTCTCTTCAAAGGTTCGTCCAACACTCATTACTTCACCAGTTGCTTTCATTTGTGTTCCGAGCTTCTGATTTGCATCCACAAATTTATCAAATGGGAATCGTGGCATTTTTGTTACTACATAATCAAGTGCAGGTTCAAAAGAAGCAGGAGTATTTACTAGCTGAATTTCATCTAATGTCATTCCTACACTAATTTTTGCCGATACTCTTGCAATCGGATATCCACTTGCCTTCGATGCTAACGCCGACGAACGTGATACACGTGGATTTACTTCTATCAAATAGTATTGGAAGGAATGAGGATCAAGTGCAAACTGTACATTGCATCCTCCCTCTATTTTCAATGCACGGATAATTTTAAGCGCACTATCACGTAGCATCTGATATTCTTTATTTGTTAATGTTTGAGATGGACATACAACGATTGAATCACCTGTATGAATTCCAACCGGATCAAGGTTTTCCATAATACAAACTGTAATCGCTGTATCATTTGCATCTCGTATCACTTCAAATTCTATCACTTTAAAGCCATTAATACTAATTTCA
>JAXJUI010000018.1:0-9522 GCA_036309165.1 Agathobacter sp.
GAGAGGTAGTTTATGCTTCTAATTGTGGACAAAATGGAAGTTTTTGTAACAAAAAAACGAACCAATAAAAACATGTATCTACGTGTCAAAAAACCAGATGGAAAAATAGTCATAACGGCACCAACTTTTGTCACAGATGCTGTAATAAAACGATTTGTTTTATCCAAAAAAGGATGGATAAAGGAGGAACAAAGTCGTATAATAAATCTTTCAAAGGAGCAACAGGAATCTCCATCCATGGAACGACAGAGACGGGCCTTTTTACAAGAGGACATTGAAAACCTGTTGCAAAAATATGAGCCAATTATGAACGTAAAAGCAAATGGATTTACGATACGGAAAATGACCACACGTTGGGGATCGTGTAATATAAAAACCCATCATTTGAATTTTTCCTATGAATTATCAAAGGTACCTTATCGGTATCGTGAATATGTTGTGGTACATGAGTTGTCACATATTTTAGAACCAAGTCATAATGAGCACTTTTGGAATATCATGGAAACTTATCTTCCAGGTGCAAAACAGTTAAGAAAGGAATTAAACCAACATGAATACAATGCCAAAAGACCCGGTGATGCTTCTTAGTTTTATAAATACTCAGCTTCGCGATAATTATTCAGATTTGACAGAACTTGCAAAAGCGTATATGGTAAGTGAACAGGAAATTAAAGAAAAGCTTGCACAGATTCAATATGAATATGACAAGGCACAAAATAAATTTATTTAGTCCGTTAAAAGGAGAATAGAATGCAGACAAATTGTGATTTTTGTGCATACAACGAATATGATGAAGAAGATGAGGAATATTATTGTTCTGTAAATATGGATGAAGATGATTTTGCCAGATTCATGCAAAGTGATTATAAAGAATGTCCATATTATAAATCAGGTGATGAATACAAAGTTGTACGCCATCAGATGTAAGAAATAAAGAAATAAACGTTTTAGAAAAATTTAAGAAAAAACATGGAAAGTTCAGTAAAGCTCGGTTGATTTTACAGCCGGCTTTTCCTATAATATACGTATTATTTGTAAGAGATTTAACGAAATCCATGCAAAAACAGGAACGCATGGAACGCGCCTTAAAAAGGCACGATAGAAGAAAATGGAGGATTTATGGATAACCATCAGGATTACAATAGACCAGAACAAGGACCTGGAATGCCACAAGGACCAAACAACAATGGAAATAACAATGGAAATAATGGTGGAAACAACAATAAAAAGAAAGGGATTAACCTTTTAACACTTTTATTATTAGGACTTGTTGCACTTTTTATTGTTTCATGGGTATCAAGTAGATATTCTAAAATGACATCGGAAGAAACAAGTTATTCAGAATTTTTAGAGCAGCTTGATAATAGAAACATTAAGTCTGTAGAATTTAGTTCTTACCAGATTGCATATACACTGGTACAGGATGATAGTGATTTAGAAGTGACATATTACACAGGTCGTGTAGTTGCGCACGAAGAATTTTTGATTACAAAACTTACCACAATGAAGAATCTAAAAGGAGACCCGGTTGAAGTTAAATCGGCAATCCCTGACAACACTTCAACGATTATCTTAAATGTACTTAGCTATTTGATTCCATTATTATTAATATGGGTATTGCTCGGTTTCTTGATGAAGAAGATGGGCAATGGAGCTATGGGCGTTGGAAAATCCAATGCAAAAGTGTATGTAGAGAAATCAACCGGTGTTACATTCAAAGATGTAGCTGGACAGGATGAAGCAAAAGAATCGCTCCAGGAAGTGGTAGACTTTTTACACAATCCTGGAAAATATAGAAATATTGGTGCAAAGCTTCCAAAGGGTGCGCTTTTAGTAGGACCTCCGGGAACTGGTAAAACACTCTTGGCAAAAGCGGTAGCGGGAGAAGCAAATGTACCATTCTTCTCATTGGCAGGTTCAGATTTCGTAGAAATGTTTGTTGGTGTTGGTGCATCCAGAGTAAGAGACTTATTTAAAGAAGCACAGAAAATGGCGCCATGTATCATTTTCATTGATGAAATTGATGCCATTGGAAAGAGCCGTGATAGTAAATATGGTGGTGGAAACGACGAAAGAGAACAGACTTTAAACCAGTTGTTAGCAGAAATGGATGGTTTTGATACATCGAAAGGTTTATTAGTTCTTGCGGCAACAAACAGACCGGAAGTTTTGGATAAAGCATTACTTCGTCCAGGTCGTTTTGATAGACGAATTATTGTTGATAAACCAGACTTAAAAGGTCGTTTGGATGTATTAAAAGTACATGCAAAAGGTGTGCTTATGGATGAAACAGTTGACCTTGATGCAATTGCATTAGCGTCAGCCGGACTCGTAGGCTCTGACCTTGCAAATATCATCAACGAAGCTGCAATTAATGCAGTAAAACATGATCGTAAATTTGTAAATCAGTCAGATTTATTTGAAGCGTTCGAACTTGTAGCAGTCGGTGGTAAAGAGAAAAAAGACCGTACAATGAGCGAAAAAGAACGTAAAATTATCGCTTATCATGAAGTTGGACACGCACTTGTATCTGCACTTCAAAAAGACAGTGAACCAGTACAAAAGATTACAATTGTACCACGTACGATGGGAGCGCTTGGATATACATTACAGACACCAGAGGAAGAAAAATTCTTAGAAACAAAAGACGAATTAATTGCAAAAATGAACACCTATATGGGTGGTCGTGCTGCTGAAATGCTTGTGTTCCAGTCAGCTACAAGTGGTGCTGCAAACGATATCGAGCAGGCAACAAAGATTGCAAGAGCAATGGTTACAATGTTTGGTATGTCAGACAAATTTGGAATGATGTGTCTTGCGACAGTAGAAAATCAGTATCTTGGTGGTGGTGCAGGTCTTATCTGTGGAGAAAAAACTGCAAGCCAGATTGATGAAGAAGTATTATCAATCATCACAGAAAGATATAACGAAGCTTACAAAATGCTTGAAGAAAACCGTGAAATCTTAGACCGTATTTCAGAGTACTTATGTGAAAAAGAAACCATTACAGGTAAAGAGTTCATGAAAGTATACTGTGAAATGAAAGGCCTTCCTTATGAAGAAAAAGCGGCCAATGCACTTCAGACAGGAAAGTCAGAAGTTCAAGGTATTGAAGCAGAAGATAATAAACAAGAAGAAAACAATGACCACATGTTTGAGGAATAAAATAATATGTTCGACATTCAAGAAGAACTCAAAAAACTCCCGGATCAACCGGGAGTTTATATTATGCATGATAGTTCAGACGCCATAATTTACATTGGAAAAGCAGTCAGTTTAAGAAAACGCGTGCGCCAGTATTTCCAGCCAAGTCATAACGAAGGAATTAAAAAGAAGCAAATGGTGCAAAATATTGCACGTTTCGAGTACATCATTACGGATTCAGAGTTAGAGGCGCTTGTCTTAGAGTGCAATTTAATCAAAGAGCACACCCCAAAATATAACACGATGTTGCGTGACGATAAGACTTATCCATACATCAAAGTGACAGTCGAAGAAGATTATCCACGTGTACAGTTTTCTAGACAGATGAAAAAAGATAAATCGCGTTATTTTGGACCATATACGAGCCAAGGCGCGGTAAAAGATACGATAGAGCTTATTCATCAGATTTATGGAATTCGTACCTGTAACCGTAATCTTCCTCGTGATATGAAAAAAGAACGTCCATGTTTAAATTACCATATTCATAGATGTGATGCTCCGTGTCAGGGATATGTAACAAAAGAAGAGTATAGAGAAAAAATTGCGCAGGTAATTGATTTTTTAAGCGGAAAATATGATGATGTCATAAAAATGCTTGAAGAAAAGATGAACCGTGCATCCGAAGATTTGGAATTTGAAAAAGCAATTGAATATAGAGAACTTTTATCAAGTGTAAAACATATTGCGCAGAAACAGAAAATTACGAATACGGATGCAGAAGATAGAGATGTTATTGCTATGGCAAATGATGATACGGATGCTGTTGTGCAGGTGTTTTTTGTACGAGATGGAAAAGTAATCGGACGCGATCATTTTCACGTGCGTGTTGGTGCAGAAGATAATAAAATCAGTATTCTTACAAACTTTGTAAAGCAGTTCTATTCAGGAACTCCATTTATACCAAAGGAAATTATGCTCCAGGAAACGATTGAGGATATGGCGGTTGTTGAAGAGTGGTTATCTGGTAAAAAGGGAAGAAAAGTAGCACTTCGTGTTCCGCAAAAGGGAATGAAAGAGCGTTTGGTTGAACTTGCGGCAAAAAATGCACAGCTTGTTTTAGATCAGGATAAAGAAAAGATAAAACGTGAAGAAGGACGTACAATTGGAGCTGTAAAAGAAATCGAATCACTTCTTGGAATGAAGAATCTAAATAGAATGGAAGCGTTCGATATATCCAATATCAATGGATTTGAAACGGTAGGTTCCATGATTGTTTATGAAAAAGGAAAACCTAAACGCAGTGATTATCGTAAATTTAAGCTTCGCACTGTAACAGGGCCAGACGATTATGGCTCAATGCAAGAAGTACTTACCAGACGTTTTAAACATGGGATAGAAGAGAAAAAGCAGGTGGAAGAAAAGAAATTAGAAGAAGAAACCGGAAGCTTTAATCGTTTCCCGGATATCATTATGATGGACGGTGGAAAAGGTCAGGTGAATGTTTGTGTACAGGTTTTAGAGGACTTAGGTCTTCATATTCCAGTATGTGGAATGGTAAAAGATGATTTTCATAGAACCAGAGGATTGTATTTTAACAATGAAGAAATTCCAATCGATAAGCACAGTGAAGGTTTTAAACTGATTACAAGAATTCAGGATGAAGCGCATCGATTTGCAATCGAGTATCACCGCTCACTTCGTAGTAAAACACAAGTTAAATCTGTACTTGATGATATTGATGGAATTGGACCAACAAGACGAAAAGCTCTGATGCGTCGTTATCAGTCTTTAGACAAAATACGAGAAGCTTCCGTCGAAGATCTGGCGTTAACAGAGTCTATGAGTCCGCAGGCAGCAGAAGCGGTTTATCGCTTTTTTCATGAACCTAAGGACAAACAGGAAATATAGAAAAAGTTGCAAGATAGATGAATTGTCTATAGTAAAAAAATGTGGTAAACTATAGCCAAATATGCGATAAAGGGGGCAGACCATGAATCAAGAGCATAGTGTTAGTGTTGCAAAAATTGCGCAATTAATGGATTTACACAATTTCACAGAGGACATTGACTTAAAGAAAATTAAAATTACGACAATGGATGTTAACCGTCCGGCGCTTCAGTTGGCAGGATATTTTGATCATTTTGAGCAATCACGTGTCGAGATTATTGGAAATGTAGAATACACTTATATTGAACGATTGAGTGATGAACAGAAAAGAGTCCGCTATAGTGAATTCTTAAAATTCGATATTCCATGTGTTATTTTTTGTCGTGATTTAAAACCAGGCAAGATTTTCATGGAAGAAGCCATCAAAAATAACGTACCAGTTCTTGGTACAAGCCGTTCAACATCAGAATTTACAGCTGAGCTTATCCACACATTAGGGGAACAACTTGCACCATGTATTTCGGTTCATGGCGTACTTGTTGACGTATACGGCGAGGGCCTTATGATTACTGGGGAAAGTGGAATTGGTAAATCAGAAGCGGCGCTTGAATTAATTCGTCGTGGACATCGTTTGGTTACAGACGACGTTGTAGAAATTCATAAAATTAACGAAAATACGTTAATGGGCACAGCTCCAGAGATTACAAGACATTTTATCGAACTTCGAGGTATTGGAATCGTTGATGTAAAGACACTTTACGGTGTTGAATGTGTAAAAGAAAAACAGCAGATTGACTTAGTTATTAAGTTAGAAGACTGGAAAAAAGATGCAGAATATGACCGTATGGGATTAGAGGAAGAGTATATTGAATACCTTGGAACAAAGGTGGTATGTCATAATCTCCCAATTCGTCCAGGTCGTAATCTTGCCGTTATTTGTGAGGCAGCTGCCGTTAACCATCGTCAGAAGAAGATGGGATATAATGCTGCACAGGAATTATATCGTCGTGTTCAGGAAAACCTTACAAAGGGAATGAATGAAGAATAGTAAAAAGAATAAAAAATTATAAGAGAAGAAATCGAGGAAATTCAAATGGAAAAGAAAAACGCATGGACAAAATATCCAGAAGGTGAAAAAAGAGATGAAGTAATGAAATTTGCAGAAGAATACCGCAAATTTATCTCAGACTGCAAAACAGAAAGAGAATGTACAACAGATCTCTATGAAGTAGCAAAAGAAGCTGGATACCAGGATTTAGATGAAGCAATTAAAGCAAACAAAACTTTAAAAGCTGGTGATAAAGTCGTTGCAAACAACATGGGAAAAGGACTTGCGATGTTTATCATTGGAAAGAAAGATTTAGAAGAAGGAATGAACATTCTTGGTGCACACATTGACTCACCAAGATTAGACTTAAAGCAGGTCCCTTTATACGAAGATACAGAAATGGCAATGCTTGATACACATTACTACGGCGGTGTAAAAAAATATCAGTGGGTAACACTCCCTCTTGCATTACATGGTGTAATCTGCAAAAAAGATGGAACAGTAGTAAATGTAAATATCGGTGATAAAGCAAATGATCCGGTATTTGGAATTACGGATTTATTAATTCATTTATCAGCAGATCAGCTTGAGAAAAAAGCTGCAAAAGTAATCGAAGGAGAAAGCCTTGATCTTCTTATCGGAAGTATTCCAGCAGAAGAAAAAGAAAAAGACGATGTAAAAGATCGTGTAAAAGCAAATATTCTTACAATTTTAGAGAAAGAATATGGCGTAGATGAAGAAGATTTCTTATCAGCAGAAATCGAAGTGGTTCCAGCTGGAGAAGCTAGAGACTACGGATTTGATAGAAGTATGATTATGGGATATGGACATGACGATAGAGTATGTGCTTACCCATCATTTAGAGCTATGCTTGAAGTGGACGTTCCAGAATACACAAGCGTTTGCCTCTTAGTTGATAAAGAAGAAATTGGAAGTGTTGGTGCATCAGGAATGCAGTCAAAATTCTTCGAAAACTGCGTGGCAGAAGTGATGAATCTTACAGGAAAATATACAGAACTTGCAGTACGTCGCGCGCTTAAGAATTCAAAAGTATTATCATCTGACGTATCAGCGGCATACGATCCAAACTTCCCATCAGTAATGGAAAAGAAAAACTCTGCATATTTTGGAAAAGGACTTGTATTTAACAAATACACAGGTTCAAGAGGAAAAGGTGGCTCAAATGATGCCAATGCAGAATATATTGCACAATTACGCAAAGTGATGGATGATAATAATGTTTCATTCCAGACAGCAGAACTTGGAAAAGTAGATCAGGGTGGCGGTGGAACAATCGCTTACATCCTTGCAAATTATGGAATGAGCGTAATTGATAGTGGTGTTGCAGTACTTAACATGCATGCGCCATGGGAAATTATCAGCAAAGTAGACCTTTATGAAGCATTTAAAGGCTATGTAGCATTTTTAAAGGAAGCATAGAATGAGTGTAGAACAGTATCAAAACTTTTGTGACCGCGTGGCGCTTATTATGCCAGGGGTAGAAATAAAAAAAGACGAGCTGATGAGTAAACATACAACATTTCGAATCGGTGGACCGGCAGATTTATTTGTAAGTCCATATGCTGAGGAAATACCTGGTTTGCTTCGTTTGGCAAAAGAAGATCAAATTCCGGTTACGATTATAGGAAATGGAAGTAACCTTTTAGTAGCAGATAAGGGGATTCGTGGACTTGTTATCGAAATTGGAAAAGGCTTAGAAAGCATCTCTTTTGAAGGAAACCGTGTAACCGTTGGTGCGGGAACACTTCTTTCGCGTCTTGCGAATGCAGCTGCAGAGAACAATTTGACAGGACTTGAATTTGCAGCAGGAATTCCAGGCAGTGTCGGCGGGGCGGTTGTAATGAACGCAGGTGCTTATGGCGGAGAAATGAAAGATGTTCTCGTTGAAGTAAAAGTTTTAGATGAGCATGGCGAAGAAAAAGTGCTTTCGTTAGAAGAGTTAGATCTTTCTTATCGTCATAGTTGCATTTTAGAAAACAACTATATTGTTGTTGAAGCAACTATGGATCTTCAAATGGGAATGGAAGATTTGATTCGTGAAAAAATGGCAAAACTTCGTGACCAGCGTGTAGAAAAACAGCCACTTGAATTTCCAAGTGCAGGAAGTACATTTAAAAGACCGGAAGGCTATTTTGCAGGAAAACTCATTATGGATGCAGGCCTTAGAGGATATACAGTTGGTGGCGCGCAGGTTTCTGAAAAACACTGTGGATTTGTCATAAATAAAGGTGGCGCTACTGCAGCAGATGTTTGCAAACTTATGAAGGATGTAAACGATAAAGTGGTTGCACAGTTTGGAGTGGCGTTAGAACCTGAAGTGAAAATGGTAGGCGAATTTTGATTAGAACAAATTCAGTAAAGAAGTAATAAAGCGCAATTTATAATAGAAGGGAGAATTGGAGATGAAACTGGTAATTGTAACCGGAATGTCAGGAGCAGGAAAAAGTACTGCAATGAAAATGATGGAAGACATGGGATTTTTCTGTATCGACAATCTCCCACTTCTATTGCTTGATAAATTAGTAGATTTGGCGTCTGGCGTACAACAGGCAGACATGGAAAAAGTTGCAATCGGAATTGATGTACGAAATCGTCAGGGACTTACACAGGCAAAAGAAATCTTAAGCCAGTTAAAAGCCAAAGAAGCAACGTATGAAATTTTGTTTTTGGATGCAGAAAATGATGTACTTGTAAAAAGATATAAAGAAACCAGAAGAAACCATCCGCTCGCAGGTGGGGAACGTATCGAGCAGGGAATTGAGCGTGAACGTAAGAAGATGGAATTCTTAAAAGACGCAGCAACATATATCATTGATACAAGCCAGTTGTTAACACGCGAGCTAAAAACAGAATTAGAAAAGATTTTTATACAAAACAAAGATTTTAAGAATTTATTTGTTACAATTTTGTCATTTGGATTTAAATACGGAATCCCATCTGATTCGGATATTGTTATGGACGTACGTTTTTTGCCAAACCCATATTATGTAGAAGGGCTTCGGGCAAAGACAGGAAACGATAAAGAAATCCAGGATTTCGTTATGCAGTTTAGAGAAGCAAATGAATTTATAGATAAATTAGAAGATATGGTTGATTTTTTAATTCCAAATTATATTGCAGAAGGAAAAAATCAGCTCGTTATTTCCATTGGATGTACAGGCGGGAAACATCGCTCGGTAACACTTGCAAACAAATTATACGAAAGACTAAGTGCATCTCCACAGGACTATGGGTTAAAGATTGAGCATAGAGATATTACAAAAGATGCATTGAGAGGAAAATAAGATGTCATTTTCAAGTGAAGTAAAAGCAGAACTTGGGCGTCAGTATAGTAAAGCGAGACATTGCCAGCTTGCAGAACTTGCAGGAATTTTAGAATTTGAAGGCGAAATAACCGAAAATCCATTCACATTACAACTTAC
>JAXJUI010000019.1:0-4008 GCA_036309165.1 Agathobacter sp.
GATTGACAATATCTATTTTAAACTCCGTGATTGGGTAGAATATGGATGTGCATATGGTACTGTTATCTTGAAACCTAACGGAAAAGGCATTGATTTGGTAACGCCGGACAACTTCATAATTACCGATTATGAGAACGGAGAAATAAGCGGTGTAGTATTTCTGAATTTTGAAGAAGAAGGAAAGAAGTATTACACACGTCTTGAATACCACAGATTCATTGATGGTGTGTATGCCATTACAAACCGTTGTTATGTGGGAAGTAGTAAAAATGACAACGGAAAGCTTGTTGATATTTCTAAAACACCTTGGAGCGAGCTGGCAGAAGAATCATTCATTCAGAATGTGGATAGTCCTCTTTATGGTGTACTTAAAATGCCACACGCAAACAATGTTGATGTGGATAGTCCTATGGGATTGCCTATCTTTTCGGATGCAATCGAGGAATTAAAGGATTTGGATATTGCATACAGCCGAAATTCAAAGGAAATTCTGGACAGCAAGCGCACTGTGTTGCTTGATTCTGACAGATTACTTCCGAGCGGTGGCAAGGTTGCGCAGACAGGTGCTTATTTTGATAGACAACGTGAAAGTATGGGATTGCCGGACTATGTTAAGAACGTATACGGCAACGGACAAGAGGACTTCTACCAAGAAATCAATCCACAGCTTAACACAGATACCCGTCTAAGCGGCTTAAATGCCCTTTTAAGCCAAATTGGGTACAAGATTGGATATTCTAACGGCTACTTTGTTTTCAACGAATCTACAGGCATACAGACAGCCACAGGGGTAGAAGCAGAGCAGCAGAGAACAATCCAATTTATCAAAGATGTGCGTGATAAGGTAGAGGGCTGTCTTGACAGAGTAATATATGCACTGAATGTATTTGCTGATTTGTATAATCTTGCACCTGTTGGTGCTTATGAGATAACATTCGACTTTGGAGATATTACATATGACAGAGAGGTTGACCGTCAGAGATGGTGGGGATATGTAGTGTCCGGCAAGGTTCCTGCATGGATGTATTTTGAGAAATTTGAAGGAATGAGCAAAGAAGAAGCGCAGGAAATGGTAGCCGAAGCAACACCAAAACAGCCGACATTATTTGGAAGTGAAGAATAGTGATTACAAAAATATAATGGTAAACGGAGTATAATATGCTTGCAGGAGATGATTGAATGGAAGAAAGAAAATATAAAGTTTATATGCATATATCTCCAAGTGGCAAAAAATATATTGGAATTACAAAACAATCGCTAAAAAAGCGATTTGATAATGGTAGGGGCTATAAAAATTGCTTTAGATTCAAAAAAGCTATTGACAAGTACGGATGGGAAAATATTGAACATGTTTTACTAAAAGATAATTTAACGCAATCAGAAGCTCAAAAGATGGAGATAGACTTAATAAGTAAACACAAAACAACAGATAATAGATTTGGATATAATTGTTCTATCGGTGGAAATGTTCCCTTTATTACTGAAGAAACAATTCGCAAACGCTCTTTAGCGTCAACAGGAAAAATTTTTTCTGATGAAACAAGAAGAAAAATAAGTTTGGCAAATAAAGGTAGGGTGTTTTCGGAAGAAAGTAGAAGAAGAATGTCTGAAAGTCATAAAGGGAAAAAACTACCAACAGAAACAAAAGAGAAAATGAGTAAGTCGCGCATGGGCAGGAAATGTTCAAAGGAATGGATAGAAAATTCAAATAAAAGAAAATACAAAAAAGTAGACATGTATGACTTAAGCGGAAATTACATTAAAACGTTTGATTCTATTACAGATGCTTGTAATTTTTCTGGTGCCAAAGCAGGAAATATTACTAAATGTTTAAAAGGAATAAGAAATACATGCGCTGGATATGTATGGAAATTGCATTGCGAGGACGTTGTATTGTGTTGACCCCGGATTATTTGCTTAGAATTTCGGAAGGTAGTGAAGAAATTGCTTCTCAATTACATAACGAAATTATAAAAAGAATTGTAAATAGAATAATGTTAAGAATTGGCAGAGGAGAAGAATATTTATTAACAAGTCAAGACCAATGGCAAATTTCAACACTCCAACAGGCAGGATATTTGTTGGAAGATATACAGAAAGAGATAGCCAAGGCAACCAAACGGCAACAGTCAGAGATTGCCGAAGCAATGGAAGATGCAGGAGTAAAGGCTCTTGATTATGACTATAAAATCTATCAGTCAGTTGGTCTTTCGCCTACTCCATTAACCAAATCACCAGAGCTTATACGCCTTATGCAGAGGAATTATGAAGCTACCTTGCATGAGTGGAACAATTTCACTCGTACAATGGCACATGAATCACAGAGGATGTTTATTAATGAGCTGGATAGAGCTTATACGCTTGTAAGTACTGGGGCGTTGTCCTACACGGCGGCGGTAAAAGAAGTGGTTAACAATATCGTTTCTAACGGAGTTACCGTTGAATGGAAAAGGCTTGACAAAAACGGCGTGCCGTATGTTTATCATACAGATACTATTGAAACAGCAACTCTCCGAGCAGTACGAACCGGCATATCTCAAGCAACAGCGCAGATACAGCTTGCTAGAATGGAAGAAATGGACTGTGACAAAGTAATCATATCAAGCCATTTAGGAGCAAGACCAAGCCACCAAGTATGGCAAGGGAAGATATTTACTATGGATGAACTGAAAAGCACTGATGATGGTATGCCAGCGTTGGGAACGGCTACGGGATTATCGGGGATAAATTGTCGGCATAGTTTTTCGCCATTTTTTGAAGGTATGGACAATCCATTCGAACAGTACGATTCAGAAGAAAATCGCAAGCAATACGAAAAGGAGCAGTACCAACGCACTCTTGAAAGAAGAATCCGCAAGACCAAGCGTGAGGTTATGGGCTTGAAAGAGGGAGTGGACAATGCCACATCGGAACAGGCTAAATTTGAGCTTGATTTGGACTATCAGAGAAAATCAGAATTACTTGCAAAGCAGAACGCGGCATACAAAGAGTATTGCGAGCGAAACAACCTGAAACCACTTTCTGACAGAATCCAAATTGCAAAATGGGATAGGAAACAAGCGGCGGCTGCTAGGGGTGCGGCGCAAAGGTATGAGAATGCGCATGGTGTAAGTGTTGCAAAGAGTGAGAATAAGATTATAAAACCTAAGTCCATAGAAGAAATAAATGTAGAATCTACAGAAGCACTTTTGAAATCGTATGATGCGAGAAGAGAACATTTTGGCTTAAATCTAACTCCTGCAAGTGAATTGAAAAATAATCCTTTAAATCCGGTAAAATCTGATTATACAGGTTTGTCCGAAAAGACAGCACAAGCATTTTCTGATACAATAAAAAATCTGTCAAAAAGATATTATTCTGGATTTACTAGGATTGAGGTTTCAAATCCTAAAGAAGTTTTTGGCTCAACTGCTTTTGCAACAACATCTCATAATACTGCGGTAGACCAAAAAGTATTATCTATCAACCCATTAAAAGTTAAGGAATATGAAAAAATGGTTGATAGAATAAAAGAATTAAAAGAAAAAGGATTTTGTGCAAGGGTTGCAAGTGGGAAAGAAGGTTCATATATTGCAACGCATGAATTTGCACATAGTTTCCTTGATATGAAAAGTCCTTTAAAAAATTATGTAGGACTTGATACAAAACTAATGGGCAAGTGCAGAAAAGAAATTGAAGAAATATACGAAGACTACAGAAAAGAAGTTGGTGTTTTAGAAGAATTAAAGAAAAAAACAAGCGGAAAAGCATTATTTGTTACTACACAAGAAGAATACAGTAAAATTGCTGGAGAAGTTGCGGAAATCAATAAAAAATTGCAAAATAAAAAGATTAGCAACTATTCACTTTTGAACTCTGATGAGTTTATGGCAGAAGCATTTACAGAAGCACAAATAGGAGAAAACCAAACAGCATACTCCAAGCGTGTTATGGAAGTGCTTGATAAGTATTTTAGGAGGTAGCAAATATGTTAGATATGCCGTATTTTATGGAAAATGAGGATTGGTA
>JAXJUI010000020.1:0-4642 GCA_036309165.1 Agathobacter sp.
AATAATGATGATTTAGATGAGTATTATGAAAGTCTTGATGAATCTGGAATAGATATAGATGAAGCGCGGGAAATGACAGAAAAAGTACAGGCGGGTGCAGCCGTTGCAGCAGTGATAGTTTTCTTTTTTACATTTCTTATCGTGTTTACAGTGATTATGGCAGTTACGATACTTTTAGATGCATTCTTGTTGAATCATTTCGAAGTTGGTTCAAAGAGATTTTTCTTTAAGAACTTATCAGCGCCAGCAAGAACACGTGAAGTAATGTTTACATTTGATCACAACTATAAAAACGTAACAAAAGTAATGTTCCTTAGAGATTTATATACTGCCTTATGGACTTTATTATTCATTATTCCAGGAATTGTAAAAGGATATGAATACAAAATGATTCCATATCTTTTAGCAGAGAATCCAGATATGAGCCAGCAGGAAGCGTTTGGAAGAAGTAAACAAATGATGGACGGGAATAAATGGAAAGCATTTGTTCTTGATCTTTCTTTCCTTGGCTGGAGTATTTTATCAGCATTGACATTAGGTATTTTAGGAATCTTTTATGTTAACCCATATTACAACATGACACAGGCTGCATTCTATGAAGCAGTAAAATTTGAAAAATATGGCTATGTAGGAGTTGCTAATCCAAATATGGGAAATGCAAATCAGACTATGGGAAATCCACAGATGTCATAAGTAGGAGAGATAAATGGAATATACAGTTTTAATCGCGGATGACGAAAAAGAAATTAGGGATTTATTGAGACTCTATCTTGAGAATGAGCACTATCGTGTTATTGAGGCAGAGGATGGGCAGCAGGCACTTGATATCATTCATTCAGAAAAAATTGATTTTGTATTGCTTGATATCATGATGCCAAAATTGGATGGATATCACGTATTACAGGAAATACGAAAAGATAATAATGTTCCGGTTATGATTCTATCTGCAAAGGATGCAGATGCGGAAAAAATACTCGGACTTAACTTAGGGGCAGACGATTATCTTTCAAAACCATTCAATCCGTTAGAAGCGATTGCACGTGTTAATTCAAATATGAGAAGATTCTATTCACTTGGAACAGGCGCCGGAGCACAATCGGCGCTTCAAGTGCGTGATTTGTTCTTGGACCAGGAATCTTGTACCCTTAAGAAAGGGGAAGAAATTATCGAATTGACCTCTGTAGAGTATAAAATCATGGAGTTGTTCATGGGACATCCGGGGAAGGTTTATACGAAACAACAAATTTATGAATATGGATGGGGAGAAGATTACATTATTGCAGATAATAACATCATGGTATGCATCAGTAAATTGCGTTCTAAATTAGATGAAGATCCATCCAAATATATTAAAACAATTCGAGGTTTAGGTTATCGTTTAGAAAAATAGAGGGAAGCGTATGAAAGGAAAAGAAACGGAAGAATTACGATGGTTTCTTATTAAGCGTTTCATTATCGTGCTTGTACTAGTAGGTATGAGCGAATATTTTATTAATGGACTTGTGGATAACGTAGTATTTCCAGTTGTACATACACAATTCTTTTCTAACATAGACTGGGAATTTTCCTTATCGCTTATGGAAACAATTGTAATATTGGTGATTATTTTTGTTGAATTAGTTTTAGCAGTCATTCTTTCTTTTGCTCCGGGATCCTCAAAAGGTGTTGTAATGTGGATGATGGACGGACTAGAAAGAGTTGGGAAAAGAATCGTTCCGGATTTTAATGGAAGTTCTTCTTTGTTAGAGCTAAGCGAATTTAATGCCTTTTTACTTTTTTTAGTTGTTATAGCTGTGTTAGTGTTAATTGCGATTCCGTATGTTATTGGAGCCGCATATTATGCAACAATTACAACGGAAGAGGTTCGGAAAATTCAAGAGAAGAAAGAGAAAACGAAGCGCGAATATGATAGGAAACGTAACTTGATGTTATCGGATATTGCGCACGATCTTCGCACACCGATTACAACAATTTCCGGATATGCAAAAGCACTTTCGGATGGAATGGTGGATGATCCCAAGAAGAAAGAAGAATACTTGTTGGCAATTCAAAAAAAGTCAGAGCGAATGAATGAGTTAATTAACCTGCTATTTGAGTATGTAAAGTTGGACAGTGAAGGATTCGTTCTGGATTTGCAGGCAAGGGATTTGGCAGAATTGGTAAGAGCAAATGCAGCTCTTTTGTATTCAGATGTAGAAGAAAAGGGTATGGAATTAGTTGTAGATATTCCAGAAGAAGAGTGTATGGTGTTTGTAGATAACATACAGTTATCGCGTGTGATTACAAACTTAATCACAAATGCGCTTCGCCATAACTCTCCGAACACAACGATTGGAATTATTATGGAAAAAGATGTCGATGATTACCGAATCGCGATTGCAGATAATGGAGATCCAATACCAGAAGAAGTTGCGGATACGTTGTTTGAACCATTTTCGGTTGGGGATAAATCAAGAAATACAAAGGGCGGAACGGGTCTTGGTCTTTCTATTGCAAAGAAAATCGTAGATATGCATGGCTGGGAGCTTAAGCTTGTTAACAATTATAGGGAATATGAGAAAGCATTTGTAATTGAAATCATTAACTAGTGGAATTATAATATAGAAAAGAATATAAAGGGAATGAAAGTATAAGGAGGGAATGCTTATGTTAGGAGGAATAGACCTGGCAATCGTTTTTTGGTTGGTTCTTTTGGTTGCATTTTTGATTGTTGAATTTGTAACAGTAGGACTTACCTCAATATGGTTTGCTGCAGGATCGCTTGTTTCACTGATTCTTGCAATTTGCCAAATGAATTTTGGGCTTCAGGCAGCAGCATTTTTCGTTGTATCGATTGGTCTTTTGGTCGCAACGAAGCCATTTGTAGATAAGTATATTAATTCGCGAATTAAAAAGACAAACGTGGATGAAATGCTTGGAGTAGTAGTTCGAATAGTAGAACGTGTTAGTAACATGGATCAAACCGGGAAAGCAGTTGTTCGAGATATTGAATGGACTGTACGTACCGAGGATGATAAAGAAATTCTTGAAGTTGGAGAAAAGGCATATGTTACAGCAATTTCAGGGGTAAAATTAATTGTAAAAAGATATGAGGAGGATTAGAAAATGCCAGAATTTTTCACATTCACAGTAGTTGCAACTGTTATATTAGTTGTGATTGTATTTGTAGTTTTAGTTAACTGCATCAAAATTGTGCCACAGGCACATGCAATGGTTATTGAACGTTTAGGAGGATATCTTACAACTTGGTCAGTAGGTATTCATTTCAAAATGCCATTTATTGACCGTATCGCAAAAAGGGTAATCTTAAAAGAGCAGGTAGTAGATTTTCCACCACAGGCAGTTATTACAAAAGATAACGTAACAATGCAGATTGATACTGTTGTATATTTCCAGATTACAGATCCAAAGCTTTATGCTTACGGTGTAGAAAATCCAATTATGGCAATTGAAAACTTAACAGCAACAACACTTCGTAACATTATTGGTGATTTGGAATTAGATGAAACACTTACATCTCGTGAAACAATTAATACAAAAATGCGTTCAACACTTGATGTGGCAACAGATCCATGGGGTATCAAAATCAATCGTGTAGAATTGAAAAATATTATGCCTCCAAAAGCAATTCAAGATGCAATGGAAAAACAGATGAAGGCGGAACGTGAACGTCGTGAAGCAATTCTTCGTGCAGAAGGTGAAAAGAAATCAACAATTCTTGTTGCAGAAGGTAACAAGGAATCTGTAATTCTTGATGCAGAAGCTGAAAAACAGGCTGCAATTCTTCGTGCAGAAGCAAAGAAAGAAGCAACAATTCAGGAAGCTCAAGGTCAGGCAGAAGCTATTTTAAAAATTCAGCAGGCAAATGCAGATGGTTTACGCATGTTAAAAGAAGCAGCTCCAGATGCATCTGTTTTACAGCTTAAGAGTTTAGAGGCATTTGCAAAGGCAGCAGATGGTAAAGCAACAAAGATTATTATTCCATCTGAAATTCAAGGAATTGCTGGTCTTACAAAATCGGTTGTAGAAGTCGCAAAAGATAATGATGTACAGTAAATTATTAAAGAGATTTTGATAGAGAAGGAAGTGAGTTTTCTCACTTCCTTTTTAGTATTCTGAATGAATAAAAGGCTTTCTTTCTAAACACCAAAATGGTATACTTTAGTAGTGTAACCATTTTTAAAGTGAGGAGAAAATGGATGAAAAGCAAAATTAAACTTAAAGGAAAATTAAAAGGATATTTATGCTGGCCGATTATTTTATCAGTAATATTATTCGGTATTGGGACAGGTATACTTTTTTTTGATAAGAAAGCAGGAGGAATTCTTGTTTTGGTAGCTGGTTTATATACCGTTTCAGTAGTTGCTATTTACTATTGGATAAAACCGGGAATCGCGAATGAGATGGTGAACTATGCTACACAGTATGCAACTGTGCAAAAGCGTCTTTTGAACGAATTTGAAGTTCCATATGCTTTACTGGATTATTCAGGAAAAATTCTTTGGGTGAATGAGGGATTTTCTCATTTGACGGGAGTAGATAGAAGTTATCATAAATCAATTACGAACATTTTTACTACAATTACGCGTGAATCATTACAAAAAGCAGATGAAAACGTAAATATGTATCTCCAGATGGAAGA
>JAXJUI010000021.1:0-3745 GCA_036309165.1 Agathobacter sp.
ACAGATGAGAACGTGGAGGAGTACGTGTATGACCTTTATGACGGATCTGGCAAGCAGAAAATACAGGCTCAAAAAGAGGAACTTTGTAAAGTCAATTTTGACGGAACGAGCAAAACTTTGATTACAGTAGAGGCTTATGGTGGCTCCAAAGGCAACACCGTTTTCTTAGACAGTGAAACGACATATGAATTTGAAGGAACGAAGATCTTTAATTTTGCAAATTTGGCAAATTATCCATTTTATTTTACGAGCCGTGGAACTGGCGGACTTGAAAACTTTACAGTGGGCACAACATTAAAAAAAGGAAATTACAAGTTGGATTTTGTGCTTTATCTGATGGACTCCAATGGGAATACATTGACAGGAAATGGTTTATGGGGACGGCGTATTACAGATACGATGAAAGATACTTGGTTTTGCAGCACGGATGTAGAAGGATGGCCAGAAAGTGGTGGAACGATTCCGGAGGCTACGACAGCAGTGACCTGTAACCTTGAGGTTAATGTAAACAAATACGGAGAGGCAGTTCTTAATATGGGTGACTTTAAGGCGAATGAGATGGTGGTGGTCGCCGATGTCCGCTTGGATAATAAAAGCGTGATGGCAAGTGAAGCTGTTACTTATGAAAAAGAAGAAGTGACTGCTTTTGACACGTCAAAACTAGAGCAGTTTAAAGCAGTGTTCAGAAGTCCTGGTGATTGGATGACAGAGGAAAATCGGGAGCAATATGAGTTGAGTGTTCCGACAACTTTAAAAGACGGTGTGTACCGAATTGCACTTCAGTTTCAACTGATGGATGCCAACGGCGGCATGTTAAGCGGAAATGGACTTTGGGGAAGAAGGATCACGGATGAGAACATGTCGGAAATGATTTGGTGCACGGAATATGACTTGCAAGGTTTTAAAGGCATGGATGATATGCCAAAGCCGACAGAGGTATTGACTTCAGAATTTACTGTTACTGTGAAAGACGGAAGATTCAAACTCTTATGCCTGGATTTTAACGCCGGTGAAATTGTTGCAATTACCGGAGTTAAGAAATTGAGTGGTAGTAGTGAAAGATTTGACACTTCAAAGCTTGCCTCTTATAACAATGTTTTTGTGAGTGCCGGTGTGGAAAATACAGAGCATGGTGTGGAACAATTTCGGATAGAAACGACAATGTATGAACGAAAACAGGTTGAACTTGAAGTTACCTATTACGCCATGAGTGCAGAAGGATATATGTTGGCTGGAAATGGTTCATGGGGCAGACGGATGATGGATGAAGGTTCAGATGAAATTTGGCTATGTGCATCAGCACCTAGTTCAGAGCATTCGGATGCTGTCAATACTATTCCTGAACCAACAAAAGCAGTCACGAGAAAGATGTTGGTTACTTTAAATAACAAAGGAAGATTTTTCTTGGATATGTATGATTTCCAAAAGGGAGAAACGATTGTAATTACCGACATCAAATATAACGGAGTAAGCATTATTAAATAACAAGAAAGGAAGACAAAGAGATGAAATTGAGAAAAGTTTTAGTGGCTATAATGGTAGGAGTAATGATGGTGTCGGTTGCAGGTTGTGGCGCAAAACGTACCAATGAAGTGGATGAACATAAAACAACTTTATACGTAGGAAATTTTGCTGGAGGAATCGGTGATGAATGGTTAAAAAGCGCGATCTCGAAATTTGAGGAAAAATATGCGGATACTTCTTTTGAGGATGGAAAAAAAGGAGTGCAGGTTCTGATAGGCGACAACAATAAAACTACAATGATTGGTACAGAATTGGAGAAGATTATTGCTACTTCACAGAACGAAGTATTTTTTACAGAATCCGTGTATTACTATGACTGGGTGGAAAAAGGGTTCCTTCACGATATTACAAACGCAGTAACAACACCGCTTTCGGAATTTGACGAAGAAAAAAGTATTACAGATAAGATGGAATCCTATGTGAGTGAAGCTATGACCGTAGATGGTAAAGTCTATGCACTTCCATTCTGGGAAGGTTATTACGGTTTCGTATACAATGCGACTTTGTTTGACGAAAAAGGCTGGTATTTTGCAGAGGATGGTTCCTTTACGAATGCAGATGGAAAACTAGGTGCAGGACCTGACGGACAGACGGGTACATATGACGATGGAATGCCTGCAACCTATGCGGATTTCTTTAAATTGTTAGAAAAGATTAGCAAGGATAACGTAACGCCGATTCAATGGGCAGGAGCAAGTCCGGATTACTTTACCTGGCTGATAGGTGCGCTTTTTGCGGATTATGAAGGCTATGATGATTTAATGATCAACTATACATTTGAAGGTGAAGCAGAGTTAGTGAAGTTAGATACTGTTGATACGGAGAATTTGACCTATGAGAAAGAAACAGTCCGTATTGCTGCGGAAAACGGATACGAATTAGCACGTCAGGAAGGTTATGTATATGCCTTGGATTTTGCACAGGATTTATTGCAGGGTAACGGATATTATGATGTGAATTCTTCCTTATCAGGTTCTTATAAGCAACAAGATGCGCAGCTTGCATTTGTGCGAAATGCGACAACGACCAATAACAAACCAGTTGCGATTCTGATTGATGGAAGCTGGTGGGAAAATGAAGCAACTACTGCGTTCCGCGAAACCTATGGAAGTAACGCTACAAAGTATGATAATGAAATGGAAATGAAATGGATGCCATTACCAAAGGCAACGGCAGATTTAGTAGGAGCAGGGAATATTATGGTATCCCCATTGGATTCTTACTGCTTCATTAACGCGAATATTGAGGAAGAAAAAGTAGAAGTTGCAGAGAAATTTTTACAGTTTGTTCACACAGATGTCATGATGGCTGAGTTTACAGAGATGACAGGAGTTGTAAAACCATACGAGTACGAAACAGACACAACAAAACTGACTCCTTTTGCTGCATCTGTTGTGGAAGCATCTGCCAACAGCAAGGTAGTATTTCCAAAGAGCAACAATGAACTTTATCGCTTTGGCGCAATCAATTTCCGCTTGGCGAACTTATTAGGCTCTGTGTATGATTCTAGTCAGACACATACAACCAGTATTACATTGCCGCTGACAAGCAAAACCGGAACCAGCTATAAATATGATATGATGGATTATTACAAGGGAATGTTAAATTACAGACGAGATGTAATTTGGTCTACTTTTAATAGCGTGTTGAAATAAAATAACATGGCTTTGGAGGCATAGATTATGAAAATGAAGAAACAAAGATCAGCCACGAAGACAAAGAAACGTGCAGACTTAATATTTTACTGTGTTATGATGGCATTTCCTGTTATACAATTTTGTCTTATGTGGATTGGAACCAATTTCAATTCCATCTTACTTGCATTTAAAGAATATGATGTGAATTATGACTATACATGGACATTTCATAATTTCGAACGCGTATTATCAGGACTTGCAAATGATTCGGGAATTCAGAGGTCTCTTCTGAATTCCGGGATTTTCTGGCTGTTTGCACAGTGTCTGACGATACCGGTCTCGCTGCTGATTTCGTTCTATTTTTACAAGAGATATTTAGGCTCGAAAGTGTTGAAGAATATCTTCTTTTTGCCGTCAGTAGTTTCCGGTGTAGTTACCGTAACCATTTTCTATTACCTGGCTGACCGGGGATATCCACTCTTGATGAAACAGTTGTTTGATGTGGATGCGACGGGACTTTTGGTAAATAACCAAACTCAGATGGCGTTGCTGATTTTCTACAATGTGTTTTATTCACTTGCTGG
>JAXJUI010000022.1:0-10454 GCA_036309165.1 Agathobacter sp.
GCTCATCACAGAATACACTCTGCAATTCTTCAAATGTCATCGGCTGCAGTGTCTCCGGATTCAGGAGAGGCGCCGGTTTGTTTTTCATGTCGGCACGCACGTTGTACCACTGGGTGGGCATCTCTTCTTCGCTCAGATAAATCTTGTATGGTATGTCTTCTTTCATCTCTTTTACAACAAATTTCCACATATCATCTAACTGTTCGAATTCTTCTGGCTGTGCTAATTTGTTTAACATTTCAAAAAGTTCTGGACTTGTAGACATTTTAAATTCTTCTGTCGAAAAGCGTGTCAGAGCATTTACATGCCCTTCTAATCCACCTTTTGGCATACCTGTCTTCATATCCCAATATAATAAAGTCACTACATGACTATATTCATTTATTTTCTTCAAGTATTCCTGAAATTCTTCAAATATCTTACTCATTTTTTACTCCTTTTTCTTCCTTCTTGTGTGATACATCTGTTTATTATTGTACCACAGAATATATTACTAATACTATATCACTACTATATTACATAATATAACACTCGGGCCTTCTATCTCGGAAAATTCCCCATGAAAGTCTATCACTTTCTAATTGGTCTAAATCAAATGTTGAATAGATTACAGTTTCTTCTTCGCGATTTGCTGTTACTACTATTTCACCTGTCGCATCTGTAATGAAAGAAGACCCATAAAATGTCAATTCTGATGTTTGACCACCATTTTCTTCACATGGAATAACGCTTTCTGTTCCAATACGATTTGCCGCAACAACCGGCATAAGATTACAAGCCGCATGTCCCTGCATACATCTTCTCCAGTGTGGCATGCTATCGCAGGTAAGAATTGGTTCGCTTCCAATCGCTGTTGGATAAAACAAAATCTCTGCTCCCTGAATCGCCATTCCTCTTGCTGTTTCTGGAAACCATTGGTCCCAACATATTCCCACTCCAATTGTTCCAAACTTTGTCTTAAATACGCGAAATCCGGTATCACCCGGCGTAAAATAAAATTTTTCCTGGTAATAATGGTCGTCTGGAATATGTGTCTTACGATATACACCTAAATTAGTTCCATCTGCATCGATAATTGCTACAGAATTGTACAATCGATTTATATCCCTTTCATAAAAACTAATTGGAAGTACTACTGACAATTCTTTGGCAAGTTTCTTGAAATGACGTACCGCATCATTTTCTTCTACACTTTTTGCAAATTCATAATACTCGTAGCGTCTTTCCTGACAGAAATACTGTCGTTCAAATAATTCTGGAAGTAGAATAATCTGCGCACCTTTTTGTGCTGCTTCTCGAATCATTTTGTCTGCCTTTTTTATATTTTCTTCTACATTTGTACTGCATTGCATTTGAATTGCAGCGACAGTTACATTTCTCATTCTTTGCTCCTTTTTGGTATCTGTTGCGTGATACAATGGATATTTCCGCCACCAATAATTATTTCCCTTGCATCTATCGGTATAATCTCTCTATCTGGAAAGAGTTCCTTTAAAACTTCCACTGCATTTTTATCATGTTCATCTTGAAATTGTGGCACCAAGACCATTTGGTTTGCGATATAAAAATTGACATAACTTGCGGCAAGCCTTTCGCCAACTTCCCTTACATCTTCTCCATCTTCAAACACATATCCCTTTAATTCTTCTTCCGTAATACATACCGTTTTCTTGGGAATCAAAAGTTTATGTACAATAAATGGTCTTCCTTTTGCATCTGTCTCATTTTCTAAAATATCAAGACACGATTTTGAGTATGCATACTGTGGATCACTTTCGTCATCGGTCCATGCCAATACCACTTCCTGTGGTCTTACAAATGCACAGATATTATCAACATGTTCATTGGTCTCATCCTGATAAATTCCATGCTTAAGCCAGACAACTTTTTGCGCTCCTAAGTATTCTTTTAGTACCTGCTCTATCTGTCCTTTGGATAAACCCGGATTTCTACCCTCACTTAAAAGGCAAGCTTCTGTAACAAGAATCGTTCCTTCTCCATCCGAGTGAATTGATCCACCTTCTAATACGAATGGTGATGCATCATAGTAATCATATCCCATCTTATCACAAAAAGTAGAAGCCACTAAATCATCCAAATCCCAGTCCTGATAAAGACCATCTACGGTTCCTCCCCATGCATTAAAAGACCAGTTGATTCCTCTTACTTCTTTTCCATTTGTAACAAATGTTGGGCCAACATCTCTAGCCCATGCATCATTGGATGGTATCACTAGAATTTCAACCTTTGGAGATAACATTTCTTTTGCAGAATCATAAGTATGTTCTTCTGTTAGCACATATACTTTTTCTTTTTCCACCATTTTATTTGCTAATTTTGCAAATACTTTTCTTGCTTCTTTTGCTTCAAAAGGCCAAGAACCAGGTCTTGTTGGCCAAATAAGAATTACCCCGTCCTGTGGTTCAAATTCTCCCGGCATATAAAACCCATCTTGGGCTGGTGTATTACTCAGCTTCATCTGGCTATTTAATCCTTTCTATTTTTGAAATCTATTTAAGAAAGTCGATTTGAATAAGTCCCATTTTGATAGAATCCAATTCTAGGAAAGTCTATTCTTAAAATCTTCATACGAAAAGTGACGAATCACTTTGCATTCTCCATCTTTTCCCATAACTGCAATATCTGGTAAAGGTATCCCATTAAAGGTATTATTTTTTACCATAGAATAAATTGCCATGTCCTCAAAATACAACTTATCTCCTACCTGTACCGGTTCATCAAACGAATAATCACCTATGATATCCCCTGCTAAGCATGTGTATGACGATAATCGATAGGTATATTTCTTTTCATTTGCTTCCCCAGCATTTTCAAGTGGTGGACGGTATGGCATTTCCAAAACATCTGGCATATGACATGCTGCTGATGCATCTAAAATCAGAGTCGAAATATCATTTTCAACAATATCTAATACTTCTGTCACAAGATATCCTGCATTTAATGCAACGGCTTCCCCTGGTTCTAAATATATTTCTAAATCATAGGTCTCTTTCATATGACGAATACACTTCTTCAAGCGGTCAATGTCATAGTCTTCTCTGGTAATGTGATGTCCTCCACCAAAATTGAGCCACTTCATGCGATAGAGATATTTTCCGAATTTTTCTTCTACTGCTTCTAATGTACGTTCCAAATCATCCGAATTTTGCTCGCAAAGTGTATGAAAATGTAGCCCTTCAATATCCTCTATCATTTCTTCACAAAAATGTTTAGCTGTTACACCAAGTCTAGATCCTGGTGCACAAGGATCATAAATCGCATGTTCTTCTTGTGTCGAACACTCCGGATTAATACGGATTCCCAAACTTGCATGCTTGCATTTATCCTTATATTTCTTAAGCTGAGAAAACGAATTAAAAACGATATGGTCACATATTTCATCCAATTCCTCGATATCTTCCTCTCGAAAAGCAGGTGCAAAAACATGATTTTCTTTATTCATTTCTTCTTTTCCAAGACGAGCCTCAAAAAGCCCACTTGCAGTTGTACCAGAAATGTATTTCCCAATAAGCGGATACTCATAAAAACAAGAAAAACACTTCTGAGCCAACAAAATTTTACATCCTGTATCTTCTTCTATCTCTTTTAAAATCTCAAGATTTTTTATTAATTTCTCTTCGTCAATCACATAACAAGGTGTTTTTAATTCGTTTCGTTTCATTCTCTTTTACATCTTTCTTTATTCAACAATTTGAGGATTTTCATCTACTACCCAAGGCAATCCCCATTTGTTTAATGCTTCCATATATGGATCTGGATCAAACTCTTCTACATTGAATACACCAGGTTTTTGCCACAAGCCATTTACAACCATCATCGTTCCAATCATAGCAGGAACACCTGTTGTATAAGAAATAGCCTGTGAGCCTACTTCTTTATAGCATTCCTGATGGTCACATACATTATAGATATAAATAGTCTTTTCTTTTCCATCTTTAATTCCAGTGAAAATACATCCAATATTTGTTTTTCCAACTGTTCTTGGTCCAAGACTTGCTGGATCTGGTAATAATGCTTTTAGGAACTGAATTGGAACAATTTCCTTTCCTTCAAAAAGGATTGGTGTTGTCGAAAGCATTCCTACATTTTCTAAACAATTCATGTGTGTAAGATAACTCTGTCCGAAGGTCATAAAGAAACGAATTCTTTTTACACCAGGAATATTTTTTGCTAATGATTCAATCTCTTCATGGTGAAGCAAATACATATCCTTTTCTCCAACCTGTGGAAAGTTGTATTCACGTTTAATAGACATTGCATCTACTTCTACCCAATGCCCATTCTCCCAGTATGAACCCGGAGCAGACACCTCACGAAGATTAATTTCCGGATTAAAGTTTGTGGCAAACGGATATCCATGATCTCCACCATTACAATCTAAGATATCAATATAATGAATTTCATCGAAATAATGTTTTAATGCGTATGCTGTATAAACACTTGTTACACCAGGATCAAAACCTGTTCCGAGTAAAGCTGTAATCCCTTTTTCTTTAAACTTCTCTTGATACGCCCATTGCCATGAATAATCGAAGTAGGCACTAAATCCTTCTTTCTTGCAGCGAGCCTCATAAATTGCTCTCCATTCTGGGTCATCTGTATTTTCAGCTTCGTAGTTTGCAGTATCTATATAGTGAACTCCTGTTGCAAGACACGCATCCATAATGGTCAAATCCTGATATGGGAGAGCCACATTAAGTACTGCATCCGGTTTATAGTCATTGATAAGCGCAATCAATTCTTCTACATTATCCGCATCTACTTTTGCAGTTGTAATCTTTGTCTTTGTTGTTCCCTGTAATTTTTCTTTTACTGCATCACATTTTTCTTTTGTACGGCTTGCAATCATAATCTCTGTAAACACTTCACTATTCTGACAACATTTTGCAATTGCAACAGATGCAACACCGCCACATCCAATAATCATTACTCTACTCATTTTAATTCTCCTCTATCCTTTATCCTGTTTAAATTTTCTGTCTATATATTCTTTTTATATCTTATTTTGTGTTTATATTTTCCTTTTTATAGAAATTTACTTTGTCATTAACATTAATTTGCTTTGTTAAATTTGTCCTCTTCTTCCTCTAACATTTCTTCCACATATTTTGGAAGCATAAAGGCTCCTTTATGCAAATTCGTTGTGTAGTATCTTGTTTTTATTTTTAGCTTTTTCCACTCTCTTGGATGTAAATCGTCAATTGGATGATACTTCTTTGAAGCAAATCCAAACAACCAGTATCCAGAAGAGCATGTCGGAATATGCGCCTGATATACACGGCTTATTGGGAATGCACAAAACGCCTTTCTATGCATCTTCATACATTCTGCCTGATCTTCATCATAGAAAGGACTTCCATGCTGATATACCATAATTCCATCATCTTTTAATGCTTTATAGCAGCTTCCATAGAATTCCTTTGTAAACAATCCCTCTGTATGTCCAAAGGGGTCCGTTGCGTCGTTAATAATCAAATCATATTCTTCCATCTTATTTCTTAAGAAACGAAGCCCATCCTGATAATAAATATTTACCCTTGGGTCATCCAAGCCTTCTGCTAGTTCCGGAAAATGTTCTCTACATACTTCTACAAGCATTTCATCTGGTTCTACTACATCAATTTTTTCAATTGATTTATACTGCGCAAGTTCCTTTGCAACACCACCATCACCACCACCAATAATTAAAACATTTTTAACATTTGGATGTACGGCCATCGGCACGTGCGTTACCATTTCGTCATAAACAAATTCATCCTTTTCCGAAAACAGTATTTCTCCATCTAACGCAATAAACTTACCAAACTCAACTGATTCACATACATCAATTCGTTGGCAATCACTATTTCCACTAAACAACTGTTTTTCAATTCTTAAATCAAGTTTTACATTTGAAGTATGATACTCCGAAAACCACATTTCCATATTATTTTCGACCTATAATACCTTTCTAATTATTCCAGTACCATCAAGTGTTCTACATTTGGATCTTCTGTTCCTTGCATAGAGCATCCTTTTTGTTTTGCATAAATGATATATTCAATAATCTCTTCTGTAATCATTTCTCCAGGAGCTAAAATTGGAATTCCCGGTGGATAACACATTACAAACTCTCCCGAAATACATCCTTTTGTTTCACGAATCGGTAATGATCTCTTTGGTGCATAAAAAGCTTCTTGTGGAGACTTAATTACCTTTGGTGCAATATATTCACCAGACAAAAGACCTGTCTTATCTTTCTTATATAGTCGTGCTATATCCGCTAAAGCCCCCACCAGTCTCTCAATATCCTGTGTTCTATCTCCAATCGAAATATAAGCTAAAATGTTACAAATATCTCCAAATTCAATTTGGATATCATACTCATCTCGTAACAAGTCATATACTTCAATTCCTGCCATTCCAATTCCCAAAGTATAGATTGATAGCTTTGTTACATCAAAGTCATATACACTTGTACGATTGATTAAATCTTTTCCATATGCATAATATCCACCAATATTGTTTATTTCATTTCTAGCATACTCTGCCATTTTCGAAACCTTTTCAAAGGACTCTTCTCCACGAAGAGCAAGATTTCTTCTTGAAATGTCCAAACTAGAAAGTAATAAATACGACGCGCTTGTTGTCTGTTGCAAATTGATGATTTGCCGAACGTAATCAGCATTTACCCCCTTGTTAACCAAAAGGATAGAACTTTGTGTTAAACTTCCTCCCGACTTATGCATCGAAATAGCTGACATATCTGCCCCTGCATCCATTGCAGAAATTGGAAGATTCTTTCCGAAATAGAGATGGGTTCCATGCGCCTCATCCGCTAACACTTTCATTCCATGTTCGTGTGCCAATTTTACAATGGATTGAATATCCGAACAAATTCCATAATACGTAGGATTGTTCACCAACACTGCAACAGCATCTGGATTTTCTTTAATGGCTTTTTCTACACACGAAAGCTCCATACCCAATGAAATGCCAAGTGTCGGATTAACTTCCGGGTTTACATATATAGGAATCGCACCACAAAGTACCAAAGCATTTATAGCACTTTTGTGTACATTTCTTGGAAGAATGATTTTATCTCCTCGTTTACACACAGACAAAATCATACTCTGTACTGCTGACGTAGTGCCACCCACCATCAAGAAAGCGTTTTCTGCATGAAAAGCATCTGCGGTCAACTGCTCCGCTTCACGAATAACAGAAACCGGATGGCATAAGTTATCAAGTGGTTTCATCGAATTTACGTCAATTCCTACACACTTTTCCCCTAATAATTCTACAAGTTCTGGATTTCCTTTTCCCCTTTTATGACCGGGTACATCAAAAGGTACCACTCTTTGTTTTCTAAGTTTCTCTAACGCTTCATAAATTGGGGCTCTTCTTTGTTCTTCTTTGTTCATTGTCCTTCTTTCATCATCAAAAAACGCAGGTGATGCTCTGCAATCACCTGCGTTAAAAGTCAAACCTATATCTATCTCTATGATTCATATTCTGATTCATTAGAACCGATATCATTTTTTCAGAAATTTCCATTACTTCTGCACTTTATACTGTGCCAAACTCTCGTCTAAGAAATGCCTTTCGCATTTGATGAAGTAACTGCAAATATACTGTCACTCTTATTGACCGTTTCACAAGATGATGTGCATTACGCACTGATTATTATAAAGTAATCAACTTATAAAATTTGAGCTTCTAACTCAATCAATAACGTGGGCTCTTCCCACACGGCAACCGACCCGCCTGTCCGTTAGGCAACCTCACTTTCATGAGTGGTCATACATTTGCATGAAAAAAAATGATATTCAGTTTTTCATACGAGATGTATTCTAGCATTACAAAATTTGACTGTCAATATAACAAAGAAGAATTTAATAAAAAATCAAATAATCTGATGCTGTTCTATCATGTTTTTACGATACCATTTCGGCATCATATTCATCTGACATTTCTCATTCTTTCTTTCCTTAATCCCCATGGTATTAAAATACTGTATCCACAAAGCCTCATATTCATCCTGACATGAAGCAAACTCTTTATGAAGATCCTCTCCAGTTACAAAAAAAGCTTCTGAAAATGCTGGATGAACTGCGGATAACTTACGCTTATGATCATAAATAACAAAGTTTTCATTCGGGTAACGGTCTTCGAAATGTTCAATAAAAATCGGCACCAAATTACACTTTGGTTCCACCTCTGCAAAGAGAAACTGTCCAACATCTCGAAAACGTAAAAACCCTTTCATTCGTTGTTCCTCATTGCTTACCTTTCGCGAAAGCTCCATCACACGCATAACATATTCGTCAGCTAAATGCTCACGAATTCTTTGCCCAGTCTGAAAACCACGTACCAAATATCCGAGTACAATTGTCGCACGATCCTCATCATAATGGCATAGAGCACGAAACAACGTATTGTATACCGCATGCCCCAATCGGTTCTGAATCGTTTTAATCGTTTTTTGCGATTTATCTAAATCTGTTTTTACTTCAATTTCTTTAACGAACAAGGAATAGTTTCCACCTGTACCAATTGCAATCGTGATATCATCCTCATACGTTTTCTCCATTTTATTTTTGTATACAAAAGCATCGTAAATTGCTGTAAAAATCCCTTCAAAACTATCTTCACATCTTAATACAATTTCTTCTTTCATTTATTGCCTCATTTCCATATTTCATATCAAACAAAGAAAGCTGTTCATATGTCTGTGTACTACCATCTGACAACAACATCTGCGTTGGTCTCTCGTTATATATCAAATGACGTGTAATGTATCCTTCTTCCAATTTTGTTTGATACATCATGCGTCCTTGACAAGTAATAAAGTAAAGTGCTCTCTTTAAAACCACTCCCATTTTCTTAATATCCTCAAATGTCAAATTTGCATGTCTTCGCGCCAAAAGAATACGTTTTGCACTTTTCGTTCCAATTCCTGGTACACGCAAAAGCGTATAGTAATCAGCCTTATTTATCTCAACTGGAAACTTTTCTAAGTGTTGCACTGCCCAATAGCATTTTGGATCAATCTGCTCATGAAAATTCGGATTCTTGGTACTTAACAACTCTTGCGCTTTGAATCCATAAAAACGAAGTAGGAAATCGGCCTGATACAAACGATGCTCCCTTGCAAGAGGTGGAGCCTGCATTAAACCTGGCATATTCTCATCCTGATTTACATTAATAAATGCAGAATAAAATACACGTTTCATCTCAAACTGATCATAAAGCGCCTCTGTCACTGACATAATCTCATAATCCGTTTCCTTTGTAGCGCCAATAATCATTTGGGTAGACTGTCCTGCCGGAACAAAATATCTTGAAGGACTGGATAATTCTCTCTGTTCCTGAGGAACCCACACTTTCTTCTCTTGTGGCACCCATGCTTTCTTTTCTACGGCGCGAGATGATACGCTCTCCTTATGCAAAAGCGGACCAGCATCCTGAAACTTCCAACTCTTGTCGGCAATTTCATAGGAAGACTCTTCTTTTACAGAAAGCGACTTATGATGCTCCTGTAATTTGTCATAACTATCACGAATTTCAGCAAGCTGATTGTAATATGTCTTTTCGTCTATCATCACCCTGCTTTTCATACTAAGCACTCCATGATTCAAACGGCTTTCTTTAATTCCGTTTTGAATCTGACGCATCGGACGCAGAATATTCTTACGCACTTTATTCGGTGCCATCTCTTTTAGTCCCTCTGCCGTCGGCAATTCTAAATTCACACTCATTCGATCTGCAAGGTATCCAACCATTTCCACAATATCTGCAGAAGCCCCTGGTATCCCCTTGATATGCACATAGCCATTAAACTTATACTTATTGCGAAGCAAATACAAAGTCTCATACAAAAGCGTCATCGTATAATCTGGTGAATGCATGATTCCCGAACTTAAAAACAATCCTTCGATATAATTTCTTCGATAAAACTCCATCGTAAGCTGACAAACTTCATCTGGTGTAAATGCTACCCTCTTTACATCATTCGAAGCCCGATTAATACAATATTTGCAATCATAAATACATTCGTTCGTATACAGAATTTTTAGCAAAGAGATACATCTTCCATCAGATGTAAACGCATGACAAATTCCACACTCGGATGCACTCCCCGTGTTCTTCCCATCCCCTTTTCTCCCAATACCACTGGAGGTACATGCAACATCATACTTGGCTGCATCAGATAAAATCTTTAATTTCTCCATCACTCCATCACCTGCTACTACTGCACCCATTGTGGCACCTCCATTTCCGAACAAATGTTCTTTTTGATATTCTAAATATATCACCCGAACATTTGTTTGTAAATATGTCATTTTTACCAAATTTTGAAACTACGCTTTCTTCCTTATGGCAGAAAAAAATTTTTCGATAAAAATTAGAGTGTCAAAAGGTATTTAAAGATAATTGTATTATCATAATAC
>JAXJUI010000023.1:0-52419 GCA_036309165.1 Agathobacter sp.
CATAATACGCAGAGCTATCCTCTAATCTTTGTGACTCATGAAGGATATTAGATTTTCTTAATGTTCTGTAAGCCACCTAGCAATTCAGCAACAGGACGTTGCTGAAAGTCCAAGCTGAGCCCGGATGGCGAATCTTGGACGGTTGCGTTCCTCATATAAAATTTTTTCAGAACATTTAGAAAATATTATATCCGTAATCCGGAACAAAGATTAGAGGATAGCTCTGCGTATTATGAATATTTAAACTTAGTAAATACCTTTTGACACCCTAATCCGATAAAGTAAAAAAAGAGTCAATGCATAAATCTATCACTTATGCATTAACTCTTTCATTTTTCCACTACATATCTACTATTTTCAACTGTCGGCATCTAACATTCTACTGTACACCCTTATGCAATAACGATGGATAGAGAAGGAACAAAATTCCACCTCCAATAACATTGATTACAACATTGATTCCAATTGCGAAACACTCTCCTAAAAGAAGCCATCCCACTAGATATGAAATCACAATTGCAAGGAGTGCGAGCATCTTAAAGATCATTTGAATCATAGATTTTACAACATCCATTGCCGAAGCAGGTAAGAGTGCTTCAAGTAACATACCAAGTCCTGATAACATGAAGTCCATTGTCAAAAGTGCTATAAGCCATGCAACAACGACAAATGGTGATTCCTTCATTACAATTCCTACAACAACAAATACTGGTAATAAATCCATTGCTGTCTCATATGTTCCTGCCATCATTGCAAAGAATACTTTTTTAAATGGATTTTCCGGAACAAGGAACAACCAGTTCATTTTTGTTTCTTCTGCAATTGGATTTCCCATGTTTCTAAAATAGAGAACAAATCCTAAGATAAGCGCAACAGCAGCAAAACTATAGATTTCTAATGCCTTGATACAAAATACACATACAATTGCTGCGATTCCTGCATATAACAACATCATATTGGAAACAATTCCAAATTTTGCAAAACGACGGCGATTATACACGGCTTTTGTAAGGAATACGCTTGCACCTTCCCCTTTTAATTCCATATTACGTTGAATTCTTTTTGAACGTTCTTTTGTAGCTGTTTTTCTACCTTCTTTTGCAGCCAGAAGTACTTCTTCTCTTTTCTGTGCTCCCGCCATTGCATCTTCATAAAAATCTGCCTTTAGATGCCAGATAATATAGGTAAATACAACAATAGTTAACAATGTAACGCCCATATAAATAAGTGCTGTCAGGTATTCCCCTGTAAATACGCACTGTACCATTTCACAGAACCAGCCAATAAGCGGAATATATTTTACAAATGGATGACATAGCGTCGCATCTAAAGTTGCCATCACATCTTTTCCATTTGAAAGAAAAGCGATTCCAACCCAAGCTGACAAAAATACAGCTACCCCAATAATAAATGGAAATACATAATCCTTCATTTTTTCATGTGTTGATACAAAGGTATATGAAAATACAGATATAATTCTTTGTATAACAATAAGTAAAAGGTACGCAAAGACTACAATCATTACTTCCTCAATTCCAAGATTTAAGTTAATCATAAGGTTTGGAATTTGGAAGAAAATATAAATAGAACCCACGAGTACCGCTAACATTTGGAATGTCAAACGGAACAATAATACCGATTGTGGTTTCATAGGAGCCGTAAACAAAAGGTTGACATCTGCCATTAAAAAGATATCGCTTCCTTTTTTTGTTCCAGTATAAATTCCCCAAAGAACAATTATCGTTGTAAGTGCAAATACTCCTGCATAAACAGCCTTTTGCACCACTGCCATGTCTATTTTCTCTTCAACCGCAGCCTCAATTTCATCTAATTCTTCTTGTTCTTCTACAGACTCTTCCACCTGCTGATTCGAATCAATTTGATTTTCGATTGTGCTTCCGACAATTCCTCCAATAAATCCAAACATCATTGCAAATACAATGACAAGAATTATGGTTGCAATCACCTTACTACGAAAAATTTTCTTAATCGAATTGACAAAGGTGTGGCCTGCATAATATGCCCAAAGTCTCATAGCCTACACCTCTCCTTTTTCTTCTTCACAAGCACAAGCTTCTTCTGAAACACCTTCTGTAATTTCAAAGAAGATATCTTCTAATCTCTTATCACCATGTTCCATATCATTTTTCTGAACAACGGCCGCTACACGTCCTGATTTCATAATGAAAGTTGTATCCCACAATTCTTCGATACTGTCAATCATATGGGTACTTACCAAAACTGTAGTTCCCTGTTCTTTTAATTCCTGGAACAAAAGTTTTAATTCCTTGATTGCATGTGGATCTAGACCAATCATTGGTTCGTCAAAAAGAATAACCTTTGGCCTTGGTAATAATCCGCAACAAATACTTAATTTTTGCTGCATACCTTTGGATAATTCATCTCCGAATTTTTTCTTCTTATCAGTCAAATCAAATCTTTCCAATAATTCTTCTTTGTATTCCTGATAGTCTTTCAAACGATATGCTTTTGCTACAAATTCCATGTGTTCTTCTACTGTCAAATTAGGATAAAGTGATGGAATTTCTGGAACATATCCCATAATCCTCTTTGCTTCAACGGATTTGTTGTTAAGACCATTTACCGCAATATTTCCTTCATACTTTAAGAATCCCATAATGCATTTGATAATAGTCGATTTTCCTGCACCGTTTGGTCCTAAAAGAATCCCAATGTTTCCGTCTTCAATCACAAAATTGATATCTTCGTTTGCCACTACCTTGTGGTATTTCTTAGTTACATTTGATACAACTAACATATTTTCCTCCACGTCCTACTTTAAAATCCCTAATTTTCTTACTAGACTAATCATATCACAACTATACTTTCCCTTGTCTTATTCTTTCTTAAAGTTTCCTTAAGAATAACCATTTCGTATTAGCATAAAAAAATAAGGACAAAGTGTTTCATACACTCTGTCCTTGCTTTTCATTAACATCCCTCAACTTGCTTCAGATTGAACTCATTTCCTTGTAATAAGTACGTATGCACACTTCCGCAGTAAGGGCATGTCTTCCCGTGCTCTATGGTTTTATACTGCTTATCACAGTCCTCACAATATGTAATTGCAGTAAGTTTTTCAATCACAAGCTCGCAATCCTTCATAATTTCATGCTTTTTTATCGCCCATTTCCAGCAATCCATCAAATAGTGATCAATGACTGAAGACACTTCTCCAAGTTCAACTGTAACAGAGCTTATTTCTGTCACATCATTTTCTTTTGCAATCTCTTCGACCATTTTGATCACTGAAAAAACGACCCCTAATTCGTGCATAAAATCCTCTCTTTTCTTAGTCCTGTTGATTAGTCTTGTTTTGGTTTTTTCTTAAACATAAGTTTAACTTTCTGTTTTGCACCATTTCCAAGAACATATTTAATCTTATCTTCTGCTTTTACCATCTTACTTGCTTTTGGAAGTTCACGATAAAGCTTGATTGCATCAAATTCACATTTTGTAGTACATAAACCACAACCGATACATTTATTTGTGTCAACAACAGATGCGCCACAACCTAAACAACGTGCAGTTTCTGCTTTAACCTGTTCTTCTGTAAAGCATACAGATGCGTCACGGAAGGATTTCTTATGATCAATCGATTCATTTCTTCCTGGAATCTGACGACTTGCATTGTCGTAATGTTCTACTTTAATGTCATCTTTATTTAATTCAATAAAATCACGACGATTACGTCCAATTGTTAGGCTTGCATTTGGTTGTACGAAACGGTGGATAGAAATCGCACCTTCTTTACCAGCTGCAATTGCATCGATTGCAAATTTAGGTCCTGTGTAAACATCTCCACCAACGAAGATATCTGGTTCGCCTGTCTGGTACGTAAGAGAATCCGCAACAGCGCCATTTCCACGTCCTAATTCTACTTTTGTTCCATCTAAAAGATTTCCCCACTCAATTGCCTGTCCAACAGATAAGAATACATGTTTACATGCAACTGTAATGGTATCATTTTCATCATACTGTGGATTAAATCTTCCATCTGCATCCTTAACAGAAACACATTTTTTGAGTACAATTCCTGATACTTTTCCGTTTTCTGTAAGAATTTCTTTTGGTCCCCATCCACAATTGATCTTAATATTTTCTTCTTCGGCTTCTTCAATTTCTTCTAATGATGCTGGCATTGTATCACGAGACTCTAAACAGTACATAGATACGCTTACATCTCCACAACGCTTGCTTACACGAGCAACGTCAATCGCTACGTTACCACCACCGATAACTACTACATCACCTTCGATATCATAAGCTTCTTTTGCAGCAGATTCACGTAAAAAGTCAACGGCAGTTGCAACACCCTGTGCGTCCTCGCCTGGAACACCAGCTTTTCTTCCGCCCTGACATCCAATTGCAATGTAGAACGCCTTATATCCCTGATCACGAAGCTGCTGAATGGTAATATCTTTCCCAACTTCAACGCCAGTTTTGATTTCTACACCCATGGCTTCGATAATATCGATTTCAGCTTGAATAACATCTTTTTCAAGTTTAAAGGATGGAATACCGTATGTAAGCATACCACCAGCTTTTTCATTCTTTTCAAAGATTGTTGGACTATATCCTTTTTCAGCAAGGTAGAACGCACAGCTTAAACCAGCTGGACCACCACCGATGATAGCGATTTTTTCTGGGAAGAATCCCTTTGTTGATGGTACAACTTTCTTTGGAATATATCTTGTTTCGGCATCCAAATCCTGCTGTGCAATAAATCTCTTAACTTCATCAATTGCGATTGCTTCATCTACACGACCACGTGTACACGCATCCTCACAACGACGGTTACAAATACGTCCACAGATAGCTGGAAGTGGATTTTCTTTCTTAATTAGAGCAAGTGCATCCTGATATCTTCCCTGTGCTGCCATCTTAAGATATCCCTGAACCGCAATATGTGCAGGGCATGCTGTCTTACAAGGAGCTGTACCTGTGTCATAACAGTTAATTCTGTTTTTATCACGGTAATCCTCTGTCCACATATGTGGTCCCCATGGAACATCTCCTGGAAGTGGCATTTTTGGATATTTCACTTCAGAACCATCTGCTTTACAAAGCTTCTGTCCTAGTTTTACAGCACCTGCCGGACAATATTCTACACAACGCCCACAAGCTACACAGTTTTCTTTATCAACACGTGCGACATAAGCAGAACGCGACATGTTTGGTGTGTTGAAAAGCTGTGAAGTACGAAGTGCGTAACATACGTTTACGTTACAGTTACAGATAGCGAAAATCTTATCTTCACCATCAATGTTTGTAATCTGATGTACGAATCCGTTATCTTCTGCTTTTTTGAAAATTTCTAATGCTTCTTCTTTTGTAATATATCGTCCACCCTTTTGTGTTTCTACGACATAATCAGCCATATCACCCACAGCGATACACCAATCATTAAAATCATCCGCACAGCCTTCTCCATATGTCTGACGGGATAAACGACAAGAACATGGAGACGCTGCATATTTTCCTTCATACTTTTCTAACCAATGAGAAATGTGCTCGACAGAAACCGATTTATTTTCCATTTCAATCGCTTTTTCCACCGGAATAACATGCATTCCAATTCCAGCTCCACCAAGCGGAACCATTGGAGTAACTTTCTCTAATGGAAGTCTACTCATTCTTTCGAAGAACTGTCCCAGTTCCGGATGTGCTTCAAGCATCTTAACACTCATGTTACCAAATTCTGCAGAACCTGGAACAAACATCGGAAGCACATACTGTTTTTCATGTTTTGGGTTTTCCCAGTTATATTCAATCAAACCGGTAAAAGCCATTTCTTCTAATTGTTTTTCAAGATAATCACGTTCTAACCCTGTAAGTTTTACCATGTCATCTAACGTACGTGGTTTACGCTTCTCCATTTTAATCGCAATTTCCGCCATTTCGTCTGTCGGACAAATTGCATCAAGGCCCCAGTATTCCGGTGACTCCATAGTAATTTTTTCTTTTCCCAATTTTACTGGAAGTCTGTCTGTAATAAGCATTGCAAGCCTTACAATTGCTTCACGATAAGGTCTGTCTTTGATACATTCTGGTACGTATCCTGCATATTTATCAGCCATAGTTTCTCCTTTCAATGTATAACTCTCTTACTAATTCCTATATTTCATTACCATTTTTCTAAATTATATTTCAAAATTTATCTCCAAACCAATTTATCTGATTCCTCATTATCAGATTCTGGCTAAGCTTTATTCCAGGCTGAAACCTCCTGACGAAGCCAATTTGCCCAGTCATCAAAACCTTCACCGGTCTTTGCTGATACAAAGAAAACCTTCGCATTTGGGTTTAATTTTAAAATTCGTTCCTTGACTGCTTCTTTACTGAACTCATCAAATACGCAAAGTGTATCGCATTTGTTAATGAGTACTACATCACAAATAGAAAACATCAATGGATATTTTAAGGGTTTATCATCCCCCTCTGGTACAGAAAGAATCATCGCATTCTTCACACTACCGGTATCAAACTCAGCTGGACAAACAAGGTTTCCAACATTTTCTAACACCACCAAATCCAAATCAGTTGTACCAAACTCTTTTAACCCTTGTCTTGTCATATCTGCATCAAGATGACACATTCCACCTGTATGAATCTGAATTGCACGAGTTCCTGTCTCTGCAATTGCTGTAGCATCTACATCAGAATCAATATCCGCCTCCATAATTCCAATATTCATCTCATCCTTAAGAAGTGAAATTGTTCTCTTGAGTGTGGTTGTCTTTCCAGCTCCCGGAGAAGACATTAAATTTAAAAGAAATGTCTTTTCTTCTTTTAACTGCGCTCTTAATCGATCCGCATCTGCATTGTTATCCTCAAAAATGCTTCTCTTTACCTCAATTACCTTAAACTCTTTCAAAATCGCCCCGCCCTTTCACCTTTTGGTTATACCACATATAATATTTTTTTATATTAATCTAATTATAACTTACTATACGTATCCCGTTTTGTCAATGATTTCGCAGTTTTGCGTAAACCTTCTCCTCTTTTTATACAGCCTGTTTATCTGGTCATACCAGATGCCAACATTTCCTTTGCTTTGCGCCAATTTATGTATATAATTCTTTTCCCATGGATTTCCGGTAACTTTCTCAATCTATGACTTTGTTACCGGCATGTTTTCTTCCATCTTTTCGGTAACATTCTCCATTTTCTCATTTGTTACCGTATCTATTTTCGGGGTCTCGTCGGTAACCTTGTACATTTTCCCATTTGTTACCGTATCTGCTTTCGTTCTTTCGACGGTAACCTTGTACATTTTCTCATTTGTTACCGAATTTGCTTTCGTTCTTTCGACGGTAACCTTGTACATTTTCCCATTTGTTACCGTATCTGCTTTCGCTCTGTCGTCGGTAACCTTGTACATTTTTCCATTTGTTACCGTGTCTGCTTTCGTTCTTTCGACGGTAACCTTGTACGTTTTTCCATTTGTTACCGTGTCTGCTTTCGTTCTTTCGACGGTAACCTTGTACGTTTTTCCATTTGTTACCGTATACCCTCCCCCAAAGTATACGGTAACTTCTTCTATCTATAGAAATGTTACCGTCTTTTATAATTCTTCTAGAGAGTTCTCAAAAAAGTGACTAGAAAATGAAGCAAATGACTAAATGGACAAAAATATATAATCGTCAAGAGATAATAGTCAATAGATGGCAAAAAAAGGATATCATGAAAAAAGGTAGCTATGAGAGCGTTCTCATAGCTACCTAAAATCTTTCAATTATCCTCTATGTATTGCCTTATATGAATATCTTTATATGAATATCTCTATATGAATATCTTTTCATGCATTTTATTCTCTATGCATTGAGAATGAATCCATATCATAATTTTTGAGATTTTCACGAATCAGACGCGCGTCTGCTTTTCCAATCAATTCATCACGATGTTTCTTCGTCGATACCATATCATCAAATGAACTTGGTCCGCCAACACAGCCACCTTCACAAGCCATTCCTTCAATGAAGTCTTCTGGAAGTTTTCCAGCTTTCATTAACAACAAGGCTTTCTTACAGTCTGCTGCTCCATTTGCAACACATACTTTTGCATCGATGTTATCTTCAGATTCTTTCAGGCTTTGAAGAACTGCTGCTGTAACACCACCTGAATTACCAAAGCGTTTTCCAAATGTAGAAGCTTCCTGATATTCTGTATTATCCGGTTCAAGCTGAACATCCTTTGCTTTCATAATTGCACGGATTTCACTAAAGGTTAATACATAATCTACATTGTTTTCGATTTTTTGGTCAACCACTTCAGATTTCTTCGCAATACATGGTCCAATAAATACACAAACTGCATCTGGCTCTTTTGCTTTAATCATACGTGAAACCGCACACATTGGAGAAACCGTTGTTGAAATATTGTCCTTCAATTCTGGAAAATGAAGTCGAACCATATTTACAAAACCAGGACAACATGAGGTAACTTTTTTCTTGCCTTCTTTGTATGCTTCTGACCACTCATCTGCCTCGTATGCAGCAGTCATGTCTCCACCGAGCCCAACTTCGATATAATCATCAAATCCAACTGCTTTCATCGCTTTCTTCCAGCTTGCCATTGTAATGTCCGGTCCAAACTGTCCTTCTGCTGCTGGAGCACACATTGCATATACTTTTTTATTCTCGTCCTTTAATGCATTAACAACATCTACGATAAATGTTTTTGATCCGATTGCTCCGAATGGACATCTGTGGATACATTTACCACAACGAATACATTTCTTTTCATCAATAACTGAAATTCCATGTTCATCATATGTAATCGCATTTACTGGACAAGAGAACTTACATGGTCTCTTTAAATGTGCAATCGCATTGTATGGACAAGCCTGCGCACATTTTCCACATTCTTTACATTTTGATGCATCAATATGAGAACGTAAACGTCCTGGCTCAATCGCTCCAAATTTACATGCATTGATACATGCTTTACCCATACAGTTCTGACAATTCTCTGTAACAGTATAACTTGATATCGGACAATCTTCACACGCCGAACTAATTACCTGAATAATATTCCCATCATCTACTGGTCCTGGGGCTTTTCCTTCTGCTAAACGCACACGTTGTCTGATAACTTCACGTTCTTTGTAAATACAGCAACGGAACTGTGGTGTTGGTCCTGGAATTAATTTAAACGGAATATCATCACGCTTTTCTTCTAATTCCCCTGCAAATGCAAGTTTTGCAACCTCATACAATACTTCATGTTTAATCTTGATTACATTTTCATCAGCAAACATATTACTCTCCTTCCCTCTAAATAAGTGAGTGAAACGCCAAAATACATTTTCTAGTACTTATTATACACAAAAGAGAGCACTTGGTAAACCCAAACCATGCATAGTTTTTACAAAATCAAGAATTTACCATTTTTTAACTATTCACGTCTTAACGCTTCAATTGGATCTAAGTTTGCTGCTTTGTAAGAAGGAAGTATACCAAATATAATACCAATCGCCATTGAAAATCCTACAGCAAGGATTGCTGCCGGAGCACTAATGGAGATTGGAATTCCATTAAACATGGAAATAATATTGGCAAGAATAATTCCTACTAATACTCCAAGTAAACCTCCAATACTTGTAAGTACTACCGCCTCTGTTAAAAACTGCCCAAGAATAATGGATTTACGTGCTCCAATTGCTTTCTTAAGTCCAATTTCACCTGTTCTTTCTGTTACAGAAACTAACATGATATTCATAACACCGATACCACCGACAAGGAGTGAGATTCCCGCAATCCAAATCAACATCATATTTGTAGACTGACTAAGCTGTTGGATTTGTTTGGCCTGTTCCATAACATCTTCTGATTTGTATTTAATCTCATCACTGTCTGTCGTAAGATTTGCATTAACCAGGTCTGCTGTTGCACGACCAACAGCCGCCATATCCTTTGTACTTTCCGCTCTTAAAATAATATTCTGTGGTTCATCATAACAATAAATCACCGGCCATACGTTTCCTGCGACAAATACATTTCCTGAAGAAGACTCATACGCATACATGTAATAATCTTCCATCGAATTAATGGTTGGCTCAAACGCCTCCTTTTCTGTTACGACACCAATAACCACAAATGGTTCTTTGTTAATTTCGATTGTTTTTCCAACAGCATCTTCACCTTGGAATAATGTCTTTTCCGCATCTGTATCTATAACTGCAACTTTTACTCCCTGTGCAATTTCCTGTGCTGAAAAAGCGCGACCTTCTTTCATTTTATAGCCAGCTGTATCAAAGTAATACTCGTCTACGCCCACTACTTTTCCACCAGAAAGAGAAGTTTTTAAATAATAAACGTTACTATCCCCTCTTTCACGGAATAAAGAAGCGCTTTCTACTTTATCAATTTCCTGAATCTCTGCAAATGTTTCTTTGGAAATCTCAGGTACTCCTTTGGGAATTCCCTCCCATGTAAAATCAAAACTCCAGTCACCGTTATAAAGACGTACGGTTACGTTATTATCTCCAGAACCAATCAGATTCTTTTCAATCTGTTTATTCGTTCCCTGAATGGTAGATACGATTGCAATAATAGCTGCAATACCAATGATAATACCTAACATTGTTAAAAAGGAACGCATCTTATGTGACCAGATTCCTTTAAAGGAAAGTCTTAAATTTTCAAACATTTTCGTTCCTCCTACCAATACATCATACTATCTACTATTTCTGTTTTTACGCCTTCTTTTGCAGTCTTTCCATATGGGAATGCAATGTAGTCGTCCATTGTAAGTCCTTCTTTAATTTCAATTGCACTGCCCCAAAGGCTACGTCCCGTAACAACTGGCTGTTTTACAAGCACACCATTTTCGTCTTTAAAGACATAAGACTGTCCATTTTCTTCACGAACATAACAGTTTTCAATATAAATAGAATCCATCTGTTCCATATCATCTTCTGGCATAATCGTAAGCTCTAAATACATTCCACTCTCAAGTCCGGTTGGGTTTTCAATATATGCTACATATCCGTAAAGAGACGAATTTGGATTACATTCTCCGTAATAATATAAATCGTCAGATGGGTAATTGTCGATAGATGCAATCGTTCCAAAATATGACATACCACTTTCCCAACTATATCCGGATACAGACTGTCCAACAGAAACAGTATCTAAATCCAATTCGCTAATGCTTCCCTGAATATAAATTCCACTTGAACCAGAAACCACCATAAATGGTGAACCATCATTTAACAGATTATCCGGATCTTGTACACTCTTTACTGTTCCATCAATTTTCGCATATACAATTCCGTCTCCCGTTTGTTCTTCCATCTCTGAAAGCGCAAGCTGTGCTTTACGAATATCCAAATCAAGCTGTTTGATTTCAAATTCTTTTGCTGCAATTGCGTCTGCAAGTTCTTTTGCAGTATATCCTACTGTTTCTTCTGGCTCTTCTAGTGGTTCTTCCGGAACAACAATATCTACATCATTTCCTGCTCCACTAACCAAATCATGATTAAAGAACACAAGCCAGATAGATTCCTCACTGTACGTATCTGTTAGTCTGCTTCCATTTACCGTAAAACTGGTTACAAGTTCACCTGTTGCGACATTCCCTTCACGCACTTCAAATACTACTGTTCTGCCATTCTCTTTGATTTGATTTAAAAATGCGCCATATACATAAGCACCCTGTGTACAAAGATAAGTATCTTTATCTGCTTCAGAAAGAACCGGAATGGAAGTCGTCGAAATAATGTTATACGCTTCCCCTGTCTTTTCCTCTGTTGGCAAATAGCTTGGGTTTATAGGTGTTTCCGGAACTACAGGTGTTTCCGGAACAGTAGGTACCACAACATTAGTCTCCTGCATCGGTGTTGTTGCCTTCAAACGCGCAAGTTCATTTGTTGCTGCATTATAGCGATTTTGCAAAGAAGCAATATCGAGTTTTTTTACTTCAATAGAAAGCAAAAGACTTGTGATATCAAAAGACATAAGCTTATCACCGACGGAAACTTCCTGTCCTTCTGTTACAAATACTTCATCAATAACCTGCTTTTCTTCTAATCGAATACTCTGTGAAGCTCCATCTTTTACAACACCTTCACTTGTCATTCCATCACTGCTATATCCCCAGTTTAACATGGAAACACTTTGTACTTCCGCTGTTTTTCCTGAGTTCATCAGCTTTGTTGCTGCAAAAATTCCACCTACTACAAGTGCCACAGAGACTATGGATACGATGGAAATTATCACTATTTTCTTTTTCATCCTATCTTCCTCCCTGTTCTGAAATTTCGCCATCAATAATATGAAGAATACGTTCTGCCTCTTCGGCAACATTCTTATCATGTGTAATCATTACAATGGTTACCCCTTCTTCATTTAGTTTATGAAAAAGTTCCATAATCTGATGACCCGACTTTTGATCTAATGCACCGGTTGGTTCATCTGCCAAAAGAATTTTTGGATTGTTCACCATTGCTCTTGCGATAGCCACTCTTTGCTTTTGTCCACCAGAAAGCTGTGTTGGTTTAAAACTTGCTCTATCTGCAAGTCCTACACGCTCAAGAGCCGCCATTCCAAGCTTTTTACGCTCTTTTTTCTTAATTCCTGCATACACAAGCGGAAGACAGACATTATCAAGTGCAGTCTCTCTTGGTAAAAGCTGGAAGTTCTGAAAAACAAATCCAACACTATTTAATCTTACATTGGACATTTCTTTATCCTTAAGGTTTAACACCTGCTTCTCATCTAAAAAATATTCGCCAGAAGTCGGACGATCCAAACAACCAATAATGTTCATTAACGTTGTTTTTCCTGAACCAGAAGGTCCCATAATCGCAACATATTCGCCTTCTTCCACCTGAAGTGAAACATCTTTTAGAACCGGAACAGGCTCGCCACCCTGATCATAATCTTTAAAAATATTCCGGAGATCTAAAATCATTTCATTACCTCCTTGCCTTCTTCCACGCCTTCCATCGGCCAAACGATATAATCTTCTTCTGTTAGACCAGAAACAATTTCATAAGTCCACATATTTTCATTATAGGCACCAAGTTCGACATAACGCTTTTCAATTTTGTCTTTACTATTTACTGCCCATACATAAGGTTGTTCTTCATCAAAAACAATATAGCTTTCATCAATCTGAATTCCAGATGTCACTTCCTGCTGTCCAAAATCAGGCTCAATGAAAACATGCTGTCCAAGCAATAAACCTTCTGTACTATCTAATTCAACATAAAATGGATAGTTCGTTGTATTTTCCCCTGAATCCGAATCATCATAATAATTCTGGCCCTCGTCTTTTGCTTCGTTTTCTGTATCAATAAGAGAAATCACACCTGTCCATGTTACAGATTCATCCACGCGCGAACGAATAATTACTGGCTGTCCTTCTGTGATTGCTCCATATCCTAAACTTTGTTCATCAATTTTTCCGCAAACACGGTAATCTCCTGTTGCAAGAATTGTAATGAATGGCTGATCATTTCCATATTCATTCGTAGCATCATCAGTATTAATTGTTTTTACAACACCTGCCATTGTACTTTTTACAGTTGAATTTTCTAAAGAATTCGTAAGCCCTGCTTTTTCTGCATTTTTTGATTTAATATCGTAGTTTGCTTGCTGAACTGAAATCTGAAGTTCCTGAATCTGTGTTGTATATTCAAGCTGCAAATCAGCTGGCGCGCTTGCTTTTTGTGTTTCTAATTCCTGAATCTGAGAATTATAGCTTGTAATATTATTATTTAATCCTTCGATTTCTAAATTAATTGCATTAATTTGATTTGAAATTTCTGTTGTATCATAGGTAAAAAGTGGTGTTCCAACTTCTACTTCCTGCCCTACTTCAACTAAAATATCTTTTACTGTTTTTGAAGCATCCTTTTTTACCTCTAAAGACTCCTGTGCTTCTACTTTTCCCGAAAATCTGCTCACAGACCCTATGGAATACCCACACATATCTCCAACATTATCTGCCCAAAACGCTTCACCATTTGCAACTGCATTTGCTGCACCAAGTCCCTTAAAAATAAAGAATCCTAAAACACCAAGTGCAATGACGATAACTGCTACAATAGCAATTACCAATCCTGTTTTCTTTTTCTTGCTCATACAAGACCTCCCTTATTTTATACATATAAATTTTAAAAAAATTTTTTCTAGAGTAATTGTAACAGATTTCCCTCAAAAAAGACCTTATGAGTTTCTTAAGATTTATTAATCTTTTCTTTCTGGGGTCATAAAATAGATACAAAAGAATTTTATGGAATATTCATATTGGCAAACCAAAATCAGAAATTAGAAACCTTATTAAACGCAGCCCTGCAAGCTACACCAGAAGAATTTAATCGTTCTTCGCTTCTGTCAACCGGATATGATGCCGAAACAAGCACCTGGGAACTTATTATAAAAAGTACGCTTCCCATTGAACCCTTTCTAAAAGACTATCCGGCTATCGCTTACCAACCTCTTTTGTTTGGCTATGGAATCATGCGCTTACCAGAAAACCTTCTTTCGATTGTCTCTTCCATTCCAAACATCTCATATATAGAAAAGCCAAAGCGTCTCTTTTTCGAAGTCACACAAGGAAAACGCTCTGCCTGTATATCTTCTTTGCAAAATCAAAATCAAACCCTCTATTCTGGTCGAGATACTTTGGTTGCGATTATCGATACCGGAATCGATTACACACATCCTGAATTTTTAGACGAAAATGGTAACACTAGAATTCTTTCCATTTGGGATCAAACCCTAAATCAAATTTACACGAGCGAAGTCATTAATGCTGCTCTAAATGCCCACACCACCGCTGAACGCTTCGCCATCTGTCCATCTACTGATTTTACTGGACACGGTACTCATGTTGCAGGAATTGCAGCTGGTAATCGTGGAGTTGCCTATGAAGCAAAACTTCTTATTGTAAAACTTGGAGCGCCGCTTCCAAATAGTTTTCCTTCCACATCACAACTCATGCTTGCAATTGACTTTTGTTTACGGGAATCCCTCCGTCTAAATGCTCCAATAGCGATTAATCTTAGCTTTGGAAATAATTACGGAGCCCACAGCGGAACCTCTCTTTTAGAAACCTATTTAGAAGAGGCATGCCTTACTAGTCGTTCTTCTATTGTTGTAGGAACTGGGAATGAAGGAGTGGGACTTGGACATGCCACTGGAACAACACAGTCTCCCGTCGTGGAGTTTTCTATTGGGCCACTCGAATCTTCCATTAGTCTTCAAGTATGGAGTTATTATTGGGACTCTATTCAATTTTCCATAGAAACACCAATTGCAAACGAAAACATTGTCATTCCAAACATCCCGGGTGCATATCGCTTTTCTTTATCCCGGTGCAACCTCTTTGTGTACTACGGAGAGCCTTCTCCCTTTAGTATTTTTCGTGAACTCTTTGTCGAACTTCTCCCAAAAGATAACTATTTACCAGAAGGAATTTGGAAGATAACCGGCATAGGCGGTACCTTTGAATGCTATCTTCCTGGCAGAAATGAAAGAGGAAATCTCACCGAATTTTTGACACCTAATCCAAATACTACACTTACAATTCCTTCTACCTCCTCCCGTGTCATTTCCGTCGGTGCTTACGATGCGTACAATTTGACTTTAGCTCCTTTCTCCGGACGAGGACCAATTTTCGGAAATCCATATGCCAAGCCAGACCTCGTAGCTCCCGGGGTTAACATTTCATCTTCGGTTCCCGGTAATCAATATGAAATAAGGAGTGGCACTTCGATGGCCACTCCTTTTGTTACCGGTTCCTGTTCAATTATGATGCAATGGGGCATTGTTGAAAAGAACGACCCATTTTTATACGGGGATAAAATAAAAGCTTATTTGTGTGCAGGTTGCAATCCACTTCCTGCATATACTTCCTATCCCAACCCTGATGTAGGATTTGGAGCACTCTGTCTTCGAAAAAGTCTCCCTTAATTCTATGACATCTGTGTAGATTCTTTTAGTACAACCTCATAAGACAATAAGGTGCGTTCCAAAACTTCTTCTCCCTCAATCTGCGCCAAAAGATTCTTACATGCAAGCATTCCAATCTCTTTGGAATCAAATGATAATGAAGTAATAGATGGAAGATTATTTTCTAAAACAGAACTGTTATAAAAGGATGCAATCTTAATATCTTCCGGAACTTTCACACGTTCCTGACGAAGTTTACGTAAAACCTGTCCACAAATTGCATCATCCATACACAAAATGCATTCCGCTTTCTTTTCCAAAACAGATTCTACTGCTCTATCAATAAATGCCTTCGATTCCAGATTCATATAGATTAAATCTTCCATAACATCTTGTCCGAGTGCTTTATACGCGTCGCGATATCCTTTTAAACGATTTTGATTAACCATTATTGATTCCGTGCTGCCTAAAAGTGCCACACGTTTCATATTTCGCATGAGAACAATCGATGTTAGTTCTCTACATGCACTTTCATGATCATGATCTACCTGCTTAATTCCCGGATATGGTGTAGAACCTGTTGCCACAAATGGAATTCCTTTCCTCTGAAGAAATTCAATTTGTGCGTCTTTTAAATATGTTCGAAGTAAAATTACACCATCCACCTTTCGGTTCATGATAATTCGTTCCAAACTTGAAATATCGTTTTCCTGTGAAATGCACAATAAGATATCATATTCATTCATCCCGGCAATTTCCTGAATTCCCATGATAGCTTCCTGAAAAAATGGTAAATCCATAAGTGCATAATCACCTGGCATCACTACACAAATATTAAATGTCTTCGACTGCGCCAGACTCTTTGCAATAACATTTGGTTTATAATCATGTTCTTCAATATATGAAAGAACTTTTTGCCTTGTATCTTCCCCAATTCTTCCTTTTCCTGAAATTGCACGACTGACAGTTGTTTTTGAAACCCCGAGAGCTTCTGCTACATCAGAAATTGTAATATTTTTGTTACTCATATATACCCGCTCCTTTGCAACTTCTATTTTGTTGCGCATATATATTGTGGGATTTTTGCGCAACTTTGTCAACCGTCTAATCGACGATTTTCTATAAAATCCTTTGTCTATGTTGCTAAAACATAAGATAGGGATTATAATATACACATAATTTGAGCAACCGGTTATCTTTTTGATAATTCAGTTATTGGGAGGTAAACATGAAAACTAATAAACTCTACTACGGTGCAGCATATTACGATGAATATATGCCTTATGACCGTATAGAAAAAGATTTTACCATGATGGAAGAGGCAGGTATGAACGTTATTCGAATTGCAGAATCCACATGGAGTACTTGGGAGCCACAAGAAGGAACCTTTGATTTTTCTCATTTAAGACGAATGCTTGACTGTGCAAAAGAGCATAACCTTTCTGTCATTATAGGAACTCCAACTTATGCAATTCCTTCATGGCTTGCAAAAAAAGAAAAGGATATCCTTGCATTTACCCACGATGGTCAGGAAATCTACGGTCATCGCCAAAATATGGATATTACAAATCCAACATATTTAAAACATGCAAAAATTATCATTGAGAAACTTATGGAACAGGTCAAAGACGAACCAAATGTCATTGGTTTCCAGCTTGATAATGAAACAAAACACTATGACACCTGTAGTCCACGTGCCCAGAAAATGTTTGTAGATTACCTAAAAGAAAAATGGCCTGATATTCTAGAATTTAATCACGAATTTGGTCTTGATTATTGGAGCAATCGAGTAGATAACTGGGATGATTTTCCAGATATTCGTGGAACCATCAACCAGAGTCTTGCCGCCGAATACAGTAAGTTCCAAAGAAAACTTGTCACAGATTTTTTGGCATGGCAGGCTGACATTGTATCAAAATATAAACGACCTGACCAGTTTATTACACAAAACTTTGACTTTGAATGGCGGGACTATTCGTTTGGTCTTCAGCCAGAAGTAAATCAATTCGAAGCATCAAGATGTATGGACGTTGCTGGATGCGATATTTATCATCCATCGCAAGACAATTTGACCGGATGTGAAATCACCGCATGTGGGAACATCGCTCGTGGTCTTATGCACGACAACTATCTCGTTTTGGAAACAGAGGCACAGGGAAATCAGGCATGGCTTCCATATCCCGGTCAATTGCGACTTCAGGCATACAGCCATATTGCAAATGGAGCAAACTCTGTTATGTACTGGCATTGGCATTCCATTCATAACGCCATCGAAAGTTATTGGAAAGGTGTCCTTTCACACGACTTAAGCGAAAATGAAACCTACCGTGAATGCAAGGTTATTGGAAATGAATGGAAACGCATTGGACATAAAATAAAAAATCTACAGAAAAAAAACAAGATTGCAATTGTTTTAGACAACGAATCTTTGACTGCTCTTACCAATTTTCCTACAGAAACAAACGGAAAGCATAGCTATAACAATATTTTCCGTTTTCTTTCTGACGCACTTTATAAGCTTGGTTATGAATATGACGTCATTCCAGCTAGGGCAGACTTATTAACCGAATACGAATATGTATGCATTCCAGCGCTCTATAGTGCAAAAGAAGACTTTTTACATGCCATCAATTCTTATGTGGAAAACGGTGGAAATCTTATTACAACATTTAAGAGTGCATTTTCTGATGAACATATTAAGATTTATGCAGATACACAACCACACATTATCCATAAAGTTCTTGGTATCCATTATGACCAGTTCACTTATCCAAAAGATGTTCGCGTATCATATCATGGCGTTACATCAGATGCCAAAGAATGGATGGAACTTTTACAATTAGATTCTGCAAAATCTCTTGCAAACTACGAACACCATACTTGGAAAAAATATCCGGCCATTACCTTAAACCAATATAAAAAAGGTCGTGCTATGTATTTTGGAACACTTTTTGGCGAGGAAACTTGTATGGAGGTATTAAAAGAATTTATTACACTTCCTGCTTCAAACAGTAAGTATCCACTTGTTGTAAAAGAGGGAATCAATGACGACGAGAATCGCGTCATTTTCGTTTTGAACTATTCAAAAGATTCTGTAACATACACCTGTGATTTTGCGTATGCGACAGAAATAATTTCTAATCAGTCATACGCAAATCACGATGTACTTACATTATCGCCTTGGGGCGTTGCAATCTTTGAATGCAATGAAATTTAATAGAAAAAAGTTACGGTGTTTGTGTCATAGATGCAAGCACCGTTTCTGCATCTAAAAGCACTTGATAATTCGATACATATGCCTTTGCACCTTCTGATAAAGCATCATAGTTGGCTCTTGCCACGGCAATTGCTTCTGCCCTGGAAGGATCCACAGGTCCTATTTCGTTGATCAAATCGATCACACCATACGCCTGCATCTGAAAGATTCCTTTTTCTGTTTCCGTTCCCGGCAATTCATATACCAAAACAGGAAATCCTGTTTCTACGTAACTAAATAGGGTCTCTGCTGTTGAATATGGAAGATTTACACAGCCATGTGAACCGTTACGCATATAAATTGCACCACCAAATCCGCCTCTCCATACAGCATCATGTAATCCAATATCACCATTAAATGGCATCCAATAATATACATGTGTTGCATAGTTCTCACCACGCAAAATTGCATCCTTTTCCGTATAGGTAACGCGAAATGCACCTGGTGGAGTAATTAGCCCCTTGGATACATCTCCAGAAACAAAATCAGATTCTACAATTAACTCTCCATCAATATATAAAAACAAATGTTGGGCTGTAAGATTGATTTCCACATAAGAGTTTCCGTAATCATTTTCATCTCTCGAGTGAGCTTCATATAAATATACAAAATCTCTTGTCACATCTTCGGCAGCTAAAATATCTTCCTTAATCTGTTCCCTTTCGCCTTCCTTATCAATATACCATCCATATGGTCCATTGATGGTAACTGTCTGTCCATAACTTGTTGCAAGAGTCTTTGGTGTATAGCTTGTATTATAGGTAGAACCCATATCACTTACAAACTCATCAATGGCCTCATCATCAAAAGTGATTTCTCCATTTTTATCAACAGAAAGCCAATCTAGGAATGTGTCTTTATCAAGTACCTCTGTACTTGTTCCCACTTCATATGTAATTTTCATTTGTGTAATGTTATTAAGCTGCTCAATCGATGCAAGTAATTCTTCATTATCGTCATCAATTTCCGGTTTTACATAACATTTTTCTTCCTCAAGATCTAACTCTGTCGAAAGCGCCTCTATGGATGAAACAACTGCACGTTTAAACTTATTAAAATCAACTTTTGATCCTTGGACTGCCGGAACTAATGTAAATCCCTCTTCCTTATCGTAGTCCGATACCGTTGCATTTTGAGGTTCTTCCTGATTTACTGCCTGCATACACTGTAACGTATATATACAAAGTTCAAGCTTGTCTTCATCATATGAAATCAAAGTTTCACAGTTGAGCTTGTCTGGTTGAAATAATTTCACAACCCATAAAAAACCATTTTGATTTTTTAACAGATTAGAAACACTATCATCCCAAACTTGTTCTAAGTCGAAATCCTTACCAACTAATTCCTCTTCCATTTCATTTCGTTCAAGAAGCTTCAGTCTAAAATCCTTTACCCCTTTCTCTGAAACTTCACGTACCTTCTCAACCGAATATCCAGAAACATTCATACCATTTATTGTCGTACGAAAATAGAAATGATTCATAAAATAGATGGAGAATCCCAAATATGATGCTATCAAGCCACCTAAAATGGCTCCAATTGTAATAAATATTTTTTTCTTTTGCATATCTATTATTATAAGCGCTTTCAATATGCTGTCAAAAAAAGACAAAAAATGTAATAATTGTGACCTCAATTCTTAACATTTCTTTAAATTTGTTTAACATATGCTAAAGTAGATTGATTTTGAAATCCAACGTGCTATAATTCAACTCATAAGCGTTATGAAAAAGGAGGGACTCATGAAACAAGTAAAACAAAACTTGCTGACATTTTGGGAAAAGTACAAACATTTATCGATACTGTCTTACTTTGTTGTTTATCTTCTATGGTTTGCATATGTAGAAAAAACAGTTACAAGTCATTTTCATGTAATCCATATGGCTCTTGATGACGTCATTCCATTCTGTGAGTACTTCATCATTCCATATTTGTTATGGTTTGCATATGTTGCATGGGGAATTGCATTCTTTGCTTTTCATAATAAATCGGATTATTACAAACTATGTATTTTCTTATTTACAGGTATGACGGTCTTTTTAGTAATCTCAACCATCTATCCTAACGGACATTTTTTACGTCCATATTATTTCGAACATCATAACTTCTTTACCATGTTGTGTGAAAAGTTATATGCAACAGATACACCAACAAACTTATTTCCAAGTATTCATGTATATAACTCATTAGCAGTACATATTGCAGTCGTAAAAAGTGATGAGTTCAAAAAGGGAAAAGTTGTAAGACTTATTTCCTTTATCCTTTGCTCAAGTATCATCTTAGCAACTATGTTCTTAAAACAACATTCGTTCTTCGATGTACTTACTGCATGCGGACTCGCCTTTGTAATGTATCAGGTACTTTATGCTAAGGCATTTGCAAAAGAAACAATTACAGAGAAACAAACAAAAAATCAGCCTCAGGGCTACAAAAAAGGTCTCCCACAGATTTAATCTGTGGAAGACCTTTCCTTTTATCTCTCTTTCCAATTATGTATCAATTCTCACATTCATCCATGATAAAATATCATCATAATACTTCAGACGTTCTGGCTCATTTAAGATTTCATGTCTCGCATTGTCATAAATTTGATAAGTAACATCTGATACACCAAAATCTTTAAACATATCATATGTCTTTATAACACCAGCTCCAAGATTTCCTACGGGATCATCCTTCCCTGCAACAAATAGAACCGGAAGTTTTTTCGACATTGTAACAATTTTTTCCGGATTACAAACAGTCAGAACAGTTTCAAGAAGTGTACGATATCCATTTAATGTAAATATAAAGGTACATGCCGGATTTGAAAAATATTCTTTTAAGTTTTCTATATTCTTAGAAAGCCACGATTTTTCCAAATCTTTTCCTTTGCTATCATATCCTTTATAAGCTTTTCCACCAAATGTTGCATCTGCTACAAACTGACTGCGGTATCTCCAATTATTTTTATGAAAAAAGGCAGTTGCCTTAATCACGAATAATCCCATTTTGGTCTTTGCCTGTGTTTCAAATCCAGTACCGGAAATAATAGCTCCTCGTAAATTATCATGATGTTTAAGTAAGTATTTACGAAGCAAATAAGATCCCATACTATGTCCGAGCATATAGTATGGAATGTCTGGATATTCTTTTTGTATCATTGTACGAAGCGTATGAATATCTTCCACGAGGATATCCCCTGAATTCTCATCCGCAAAATATCCCCAATCTTCCTGCGACAAAACAGACTGTCCATGACCTAAATGATCATGTCCTACTACCATAAATCCTTGTTCTGTCAAAAAATTTGCAAATTCCTCATAGCGTTCGATGTACTCAATCATTCCATGCGAAATCTGTAATATTGCTTTTGGCGTTTGCCCATCTTTTGTCCACTTCACTGCATGAATTGTGGTTTTTCCATCCTTTGATAGAAATGATAAATTAGTCGTTGTCATTACTTAACCTCTCATAAACCGAATTAAAAATTCGTTTCATCTCATCCTCATTTTTTCCCTGAAGTTGTAATTCTTCTTCTGTATCTGTAAGTTGAATCATACAACGTTCTTTTGCTTTTACAATTTCTTCATCAGAATTACGAGACGAAATCACAACATCGCGCATCAGTTTCATATCTTCGCTAATATCTCGAATACCACTTTCTTCCATCTGTTTTACTGATTCTGAAGTAGATTTCATTAAGCGTGTGGCGCATACATTGCTTTCCTTTAAATGGCTCACCAAAAGGTTTACCTGTTTTTCCAACTCTTCCACTCGTTCTTCTGACTTTTTCACCTGCTCTTCGAGAACATCTATCTCATCCTGATAATTATTGGCAAAACTCCGGATTTCTTCTGCTGAAGAAACAAAATCCTTTCCGGCTTCCCCAAGCCTCCCAGCCTCTATCGCCGCATTAAGTGCAAGTACACCCATTTGCTTTCCAAGTCCAGTCATCTTTTCAAGTGATTGCTCATAAGCTTGGTAATCCTGATGTAAACTCTCCCCAAACTCAGACAAATACTTCGATGGGGTTGTAAAATGCTTATTCTCTTCTACAAGATCCATCGTATCCTGAAGCTGTTTCCTGATTCCTTCTAATACACGATCATAATTGCTATATGCTGCGTCCATCTCATTTGTAAAAAGTTCCATCGTATGTGAAAGTGTAGAACAGGCTTCTACATTTTGTTTTGCAAGCGAATCCATAGATTCAAGACTTTCTTTTACCTGATGTATATCGGCACTTACTCTATCTCTTGAATTTTTATTTTCTTCGCTACTAGCTTCACTCATTTCTCGTGTTTCTTGTAGTTTCTCTATAAATTTATTCTGTTGTTCAAAAGCGTCTTTTTTCTTTTTTCCAAACATTCCCCTCGCGCTTGCCTTTCTTTCCGATATCTCTTATATTTTACCTCTTATGCAAAGAATATTCCACAGTTTTTACTGATAATTTTGTATTTCAAACTGAATATTTTCCATTTCTCTAAAAACATTTATTTTAGGGTAATAAACAAAAGCCATTCGAATCTGATTTTCTCTTCCCACAAAAGCGGCCTCCACCTCAGACTCTCCAAACTTATTCTTCATGTAAGAAAGCATTTTTTCAATATCTCCAAAGTAAATCGCACTAAGAGGTGATCCATTTTCTGTTTTTAAGGATAATCGAAGTACGTTTTGATTTTTTCCAATAATCCACATACGAGAAATCCGAAGATTCTTATCTGCAAAAACCGGTTTCGTATTATCCTTTCCAAATGGTGCCAAAATCTCAAACTCTCGAATCAAATCCATCGAAACATAATCCATAGGCATTGGAACATCAATGTGAATTTTGGGTTCCATTTCCTCTTGGGTCAGACCACAGTTTTCATTTATCACATCACGAAATACCTCAATATTTTCTTCTTCCATAGAAAGTCCTGCTGCCATAGGATGCCCACCAAACTTTGTAAAAAGCTCTTTGCATTTTGACATTTCTTCGTACATCGAATATTCCTCAATAGAACGACCAGAACCTTTTACGCCTTCTTCGCCTTTTGTCAAAATAAACGTAGGCTTGTAATACATTTCGCGAATTCGTCCCGCAATAATTCCTGCAATACTTTCGTGTACATTCGGTAAATAAATCACAAGAACTTTATGATCCTCGTACCCATTTTCCTCATAAGCTTTTATTGCTTCTTTGACACCTTCAAGCGTCATTTCTTTTCGCTTGTCATTTAATACAACAAGTTCATTTGCAATCTGATTTGCCTTTTTTTCATCTTTCTCAAATAGTAACTGTAGAGCTCTTTGCGCTGTATCCAAACGACCGCTCGCATTCACACATGGTCCAAGAATAAACCCAATATGATATGCATCAATATTTGATGCATCCAAACCTGACTGTGCAATAAGTGCACGAAGTCCGACTGAATTAGTACAGCGAATTCTCTTTAGTCCCTCTTTTACAATGATTCGATTTTCTCCTAGAAGTGGCATAATATCGCCAATTGTTGCAAATCCAGCGTATTGAAGCAAATCATAGGCTTCTTCCATTGGAATCTGATATGCTTCATATAAAAGACAAACCACCTTCCATGCAACGCCAGCTCCACATAAATCATTATACGGGTACAAACAATCTTTTTGATGTGGATTTACAATTGCATCCGCCTTACTTGTTTTATATATTTTTTCACCATCTATTTCATCAAATGGGATTTCATGATGATCCGTCACAAGAACGGTCATTCCATATTCTTTTGCAAGATTAATTTCATCAATTGCAGCGATTCCATTATCACATGTCAGAATTGTATCGATACCGTCTTCTTTTGCATTTTCAATGAGATTACGGTTTAATCCATATCCATCTTTCATGCGGTCTGGAATCATCACTGAAACATTAGCGCCGACACGTTCTAATGCTGTCTTTAGTATGTAAGAAGACATCACTCCGTCAATATCATAATCACCAATTACGCGAATGATTTTCTTCATTTTAATCTTATCTTGCAGGATATCCACCATTTTTTCCCCATCCTTTAAAAGATGTGGATTGTGAAGATCTTTTACCCTACCACTTAGGTAAAGTGATATCTCTTCATCCGTAATCACATCACGATTTCGAATAATACGCGCGGTCACTTGATCGATTCCATAGCGTTTCCCAATCTCTTTAAAATCTGCTCTTTTATTCGTTACCAGCCACTGTTCCATATACTACCTTTTCTAAACGAAGTCCCTCCGCAGGTGCCAAAGTCCCCGCCTTACTTCTATCTTTTGCTTCTAATATTTCGGTCATATCCGATGCCTGTATTTTACCAAGACCTACGTCCAATAAAGTTCCCACCATTATGCGAACCATATTCTGCAAAAAGCCATCTCCTGCAAAAGAAAAACGTAGTTCGTCTCCTATTTCCTCTATCTTTATTTCGCGAACGGTACGAACTGTACTTTTTTTCATCTTTTTATTTCCACAAAAAGACATAAAATCATGTGTACCTTCTAGAAATTTCGCCGCTTTTTTCATCTCCACCAAGTCAAGTGGTTCTTTTATCCGATACATAAATTTTCGTTCGAATACATTTGGATAAATTCCTCTCCAAACTCGATAAACATAAGTTTTATCCACCGCATGAAAACGACTGTGGAAACGTTCGTCCACCTCTTCTATTTCTATCACTGCAATATCTTCAGGCAAATAGTGGTTCAAATGTTCAAATATTTCTTTCTTACCATATGTATCTTCCAAATGAAAATTCGCCACCTGCGCAATTGCATGCACACCCGCATCGGTTCTTCCCGAACCAATCACTTCAACCTTATGCCCACAAAGCCCTTCTAAAACCTTTTGCAATTTCCCCTGAATCGTTTCTTCTGTTTTACTTTGTACCTGCCATCCTTTATATCTCGTTCCATCATAGGCAATTACAATCTTATAATTCTTCATATATACTCCAAAATAGTGCTCTTACATATCACAAAAAGGGTTGCTTTCGCAACCCTGCCACTTTCTCATTCTTATTTATTATCTTGCAAGTACCTCTAGGATTTCTCCTACATACATTGTATGCATATCGTTATCAGTATACCACTTAGACATAAGTTCCGGGTCAATCATATTTGCCTCTGTAATTGGTACTGCCGCCATTTTCTTACAAAGCATAACCAGATTTGATTCATCTGGATATGGAATACTAAGCTTAAAGGTTGGCGTCAAATTTGCTTCTACAAATTTATCACAATCTCTTCCAGACTTCTTTCCGCAAATCGTAAGAGCCTCTTTGTACGCATCTCCCAAAAATGAAAGCGAAAAAAACTCTCCTTTATCAATAAATTTCTTTGTATGACGTGATTCACGAATAAAAATATATACAACATTTTTACCCCATAATACACCCATGCCGCCCCAGCTAACTGTCATAGTATTATAGTCATTTTTATCCCCTGCAGTTACTAATGCCCATTCTTTTCCAATTTTTATAAATGGATTCATTTCTAATAATTCGACCGGATATGGTTGAAATGTATGCATAAATTACCTCCGCTTTTTTTTACATTATATCAAAGAAAAATAGAAAACAAAACCTCTTTCTTGCATATATTTATAAATAAAAAGGTTTCATACATGGATCAAGGAAAACTACGTATTCGTGTCATCGCCAAAGAAAACGGAAATCCCATTTCTGGTGCCCGCATTGCTCTTTCCTATACCGGAGTCCCTGGAACTCCATTAGAAGAATTAAAAACAGATAGCTCTGGAAATGCCGAGGAGGTTACACTAAACACGCCTCCACTAGAATACTCTCAAACACCATCCGAAGAACAGCCCTATTCCGAATTCACAATTGAAGTATCTGCACTCGGTTTTCGTCCCGTCAACATTTCCGGAATCGATGTACTGGCTAACGAAACCTCTACGCAAGAAGTCTACCTTGAACCCCAAAGCACACCTGGAAATGATATCCAAAATATCGTAATCGGCGCAAATACACTATATGGAAATTTTCCTCCGAAAATTCCTGAAGAAGAAATAAAAACGGTAAATGACAATGGTGCAATTGTGTTAAACCGTGTTGTTATTCCGGAATTTATTGTCGTGCATGATGGTCCCCCAAATGATGATACTGCTACAAATTACTATGTACGTTATCGCGACTACATCAAAAATGTTGCCTCAAGCGAAATTTATGCCACCTGGCCTGATGCCACGATTCGTGCAAATGTACTCGCCATTATGTCCTTTACGCTCAATCGAGTCTACACCGAATGGTATCGAGGAAAGGGAAAAAATTTCACGATAACCTCCTCAACTGCATACGACCATATGTTTATCCCTGGCCGAAACTTCTTTCAAAGCATTTCTAGAGTTGTTGACGAAATGTTCGAAAATTACTTATCAAGACCAAATGTCACGCAACCAATCCTTACACAATACTGCGATGGTCAAAAAGTAACTTGTCCAAACTGGATGACACAGTGGGGAAGCAAACGACTCGGTGATCAGGGTTATTCTGCCATCGAGATTCTTCGCAGTTTTTATGGAAGTAGTATGTTTATCAGTACCGCTGAAGGAATTTCCGGCATTCCTGCCTCATGGCCCGGATATGACCTGTCAGTAGGTGCAACTGGTGAAAAAGTTCGTCAAATGCAGGTACAACTAGCTCGAATTTCTCAATCCTTTCCTGCCATCCCTTCCGTACAGGCAGATGGAATTTATGGTCCAAGAACCCAGGCAGCGGTAGAAAAATTCCAATCTGTTTTTGGTCTCCCCGTTACCGGAGTGGTTGATTACCGTACCTGGTATGAAATTTCAGCCATTTATGTTGCGGTAACCCGAATGGCAGAGCTTGTATAAATATTTGATAGGAATTTCCTCAAATAAAAAAACTATCCCAGACTACAAAATCTGGGATAGTTCACATTTCTTTCTTATACTAATACTAACTCACTTACTTAAATCTTATAAGAAAATGTATTTAAGAACAAAGAGAACTGCTAACACATACATAAGTGGTTTGATTTTCTTTGCTTTTCCTGCAAGTAAGTTAATTACTACATATGAGATTGTTCCCATTGCAATACCATCTGAAATGCTGTATGTGAGTGGCATTGTAAGGAATGCGATATATGCAGGAATTGTTTCTGTAATATCTTCGAAATTAATTTCTACAACTGCACTTACCATTAAGAAACCAACATAGATTAATGCTGGAGCTGTTGCAAATCCTGGGATTGCTGTAAATACTGGTGCAAGAACAATCGCTACTAAGAATAAGATACCTGTAACGATTGCTGTAAGACCTGTTTTACCACCTTCTGAAACACCTGCTGAACTTTCTACATATGTTGTTGTTGTAGAAGTACCAAGTACCGCACCTGCTGAAGTAGCAATAGCATCTGCAAGAAGGGCTGGACGAATTCTTTCTAATTTTCCTTCTTCATCCAAAAGCTTTGCTTTGTTTGCTACACCAATTAATGTTCCAAGTGTATCAAAGATATCTACATATAAGAATGCAAAAATGATTACGATAAATTCAATTACCTTGATTGCTGAAAAATCAACACCTGTAAAGCACTGTCCAAAAGTCTGTCCAATTGCAAGAATGTTAAAGCTTGACCAAGATGGATATAGTGAATAGAAACCAGCTTCTACATCTACTACGTAAACACCTGTTGCCTGACAAATCATACCAAGAACCCAAGTAGTAAGGATACCAATTAAGATAGCACCTTTTACTTTTCTAATTGATAATACTGCGATTACAATAAGACCGATAATTGCTAAGATAGCACCGATTCCTACTGTGTTGAAGTTTTCTGTAAAATCAATAACCGTAACGAGTGTGTTATCATCGTTTACTACGATATTTGCTCCCTGTAAACCGATAAATGCTACAAAGAGACCAATTCCTACAGAAACACCTTTTTTAAGCTGTAATGGAATTGCATTAAAGATTGCTTCACGTACATTTGTAAGAGATAATACGATAAAAATTAATCCTTCTACAAATACTGCAAGTAAGGCAATCTGCCATGAATACCCCATTGCACCACAAACCGTATATGCAAAATATGCATTCAGTCCAAGTCCTGGAGCAAGTGCGAATGGATAATTCGCCATAAGACCCATGCAAAGACATCCGATGAATGCAGCTAATGCTGTTGCCATTAAGATTGCCTGTGGATCCATTCCTGATGCAGAAAGAATTGATGGGTTTACAGCAAGAATGTACGCCATTGTCATAAATGTTGTAATACCAGCAACAACTTCTGTTCTGACATTTGTGTTGTTTTGTTTGAGTTTAAAAACCTTCTCTAACATTTTGTATGTCTCTCCTTTTTTCTTTTTGGTGTTTTCCCACCAAAATTATTTTAACGCACTAAAATACTCCTGTCTAGAAAATATTCTACAAGACTTTCCTATAAAATTCTTCTTTTGGAATCGGTTCTCCAAAGAAGTATCCCTGCACGTCATGAACATTCATCTGTTTAAGCATTTCGACTTGTTCTCGTGTTTCTACCCCTTCAATCACACACTCTACGTTAAGGTCCTGAATCATGGAAATTAAATGGCGTAGAACAAGAGCACTCTTTTTATCTTCTACAATATCCATTACCATTGCTCGATCAATTTTTATGGTATCAAACGAAAATTGTACAAAGGATGCAAGATTCGAATACCGTGCACCGAAATCATCCATAAGAAGTTTAAATCCCATATTATGAAGTCTTTTGGCAATATCGTTTACTATCACATGATCCATATCCCTGACCGTTTCTGTGATTTCTATTTGCACAAATTCGTTTGGCACGTCATAACTATTTGAGATTTCTAATACTCTGCTTAACAATTCCGGATACATTAAGGTAATTTTTGAAAAGTTTACCGATATCGGCAGTAAACGCTTTCCTTCGTCTTGTAACTGTTTTTGAAACTTGTATACTTCTTCAAAAACATACAAATCAACCATATGCACTAAATTATATTCTTCCAAAATCGAGATAAAATACCCCGGCGAAACAACCCCGAGTTTTTCATCTTGAAGTCGGACCAAAGCTTCTGCCCCTACAATCCTGTTTTTTTGTATATCTACTTTTGGCTGCAAATAAGTCAAAAACCGACCATTTGCCAATTCCTGTTCCACATCAAAGATAACCTGTGCATCTTTCTTTTCTTCAAGCTTTCCTACATCGATAGAAGTACTCTTTTCAATCGTAATTACAGACTCTGCATCTTTTAGAAGACCGGAAACGTCTATATTTTCGCTCCAGCTCATTCCGCAGGAAACACCAAACGATAATTCCTCTAACCGTTCTTTTGTTAATGAAACAAGCGTCTTAAAAGCTGGCTCACTAATATTTGGGCAAAACGCAAGCATAGTATCATCCTCATATCGGAAACAACGATATCCCTGGAAAAGTTCTTCCAAAATTTTTGCCACCTGACTCAAACTATCATTGCCACGTGCATAGCCAAATTCTTCGTTGATTTTGTGCAACCCTACGACATCTGTCATTAGGATTCCAAGCGATGTCATGCCTTTTTCCTCCCAATGAGTATTCCATCCCCAGAAAGAAGATCGATTCCACAATCTGGTAATGATATCATGCGTTTTTGTAAATTCATATTTTTCTTTCAAGCGATATCGTGCAATTGCTGTCGCCAAACGTCCTTCCAAATAAGAAAGAACTCTCTGTTTTCCTTCCAAATTACGTGGATTTATAATAAGAAGGGTGCCCATGTATTCATCATTATATTCTAACTTGGTTCCTGTCACTGACCATATATGAATACCAACCAAAGTTTCATAATATTCCGGATGAGAATTCTTTATTTTACTTACATGCGGAATTGAGATAATTCCATTTTCATCAATCACTCCAAGATGACGTTCGATTTTTCCAGAATCAATAGCATCATCTATAACACGAGCCATCGCATCCACAGTGTCTTTATGATAACTACATGTGATTTGATTCTCCGCCGGCTGACAAGGAATCAATCCTACGAAGTCCGCATCAAAATTTTCACAAATCATGCGAAGCAATCGTTCCTTAATCTCTTCGATATTAGGATTCGAGAATAAATACATGTAACGATGAATATCCTGTTGGCGTTTCATTTTTTCCTCTAATACGCCTAACACCTGTGATGCATTGTTTCGATCAAACATCGTAAACAAAACAGCTGGATTTTTTTCCCACGACGTCATGTGTGAAAAGACAGAAAATTCACTATTTGGAAAATACTTTTCTAAATATCGCCCTTCCCCTGAATTTGTAGACAAGATATAATTTTTTTCTTCTCTTATATCCATTGCATCCGAAGGATCATCTTTTCCTTCTAATAGTGTATAGTATGGAAGTTCCATCCATTTTGTATCTACGATATCCATAACATTATGTACTGCATCATTGGCATACAAAATACGATAAGATATTGGATCTGCAATAAAGATATACTCTAAAACATTGGAGAACATTGTTTTTTCATAGCTATTCGAAAGCGCATTTGTCTTGTCATTCTCGGCAATATCATCCTTTGCATCTTCCTCATCTTCTAACTCAATATCTGAATAAAAAACAATCTGATTCTTTCCATTTCTTTTTGCACGATAAGTTGCCTGATCTGCTTCAAAGTACAAATCTTTAAACGTTAACTTACGTCCGTTTTTTGTTGCAATACCTATGGATGCCGAATATTCCATATCAAATATGATTTCTTTCTTTAGCTTTATCCGAAGCTTTGCAAAATAATCAACAATCTCCTGCTGATTTTCAAATCCCCATACGTATAGAGCAAATTCATCCCCGCCAAGTCGCCCAGCGTATCCTCTATCCCCTACATACGCATTAAGAATTTCACCGGTCTGTGCCAACACCTGATCGCCAATATTATGCCCCTGGGTGTCATTCACCATTTTGAAATCATCTACATCCATCACAACAAAGGCTCCTTCGCCTTTCTTACGATAAATAGCTTTTGCAACAATTTCTTCAAAAGTTTTGTGATTATATACACCGGTCAATGCATCAATTTCCGCACGTCTTCGAATCATTTCATTGTCGATTTTTTCCTGTTGAATATTGATAATTCGACCAATCACCTTGGTTACCTTATGACGTTTATTTTCAACCGATGCCATAAAGAAACGAATCCACTCTTTTTCTCCGTTCTTTCGCAGCACTTCATAATCACAAACATTGTGGGCGGCTTTCTTCATACATGCTTGAAAATTTTTCCGAAATTTCGTCCGATGTTCTTCCGAAAGTATAGACAGATGCACTTCGGATAACTCTACAAAATTATGAAAAGTAGAATATACTTCGAATTCTCCATTTAATACCTGATAAATTACAGCCTCATCATTTTTTGCTTCATATTCAAAAATCAGCTCTTTATTTTGCTCTGCGACTACTTTTAATAGTTCAAGCTGAAGCTCTAATTCTCTTTCCATTTTTGTTTTCGTTTTCGTGTTCTGATTTAATGTTTCCTGTTTCCCCATATATATCCCCAAATATATTCTTTTACAATACGTTTCCCACTACATTAACTATTTCTGATAAAGATTCAATTTTTGGCACTTTTTGACTGATGGTTCCAAATCCATAGGCTGCATGAATAAATGGAATCCCAGCTTTTTGACTTGCTTCATAATCTCCTTCTATGTCCCCCACATAGACCGCTTTATCCAACTTATTTCTTTCTACTACAAGTGCAATATTTTCATCTTTTGGCTTTCCATTATTTCCATAACACTCAATATCTTCAAATAAGTCGTGAAACTGATAATAATCTAAAAATGATTCAATATATCCTGACTGACAATTACTTACAATATATAAATCATATTCTTCTTTTAATGCTTCCATTGTCTGACGAAGATTTGGATAGAGCGTTCCGCCATGCTTTCTCAAATAGTCGTTTTCTTCTTCTACGCAAAGATTGAGCAGTTCATTTCTTTTTGTCTCCTCCAAATCAGGAAGAAGCATCGTGGCTAAGACATCCATCGTTTTTCCCATCACACGATACATATCTTCTTTTGTAAGCGGTTCTCTTGTGACACCATTTTTTTGAAGGACTAGGTTCCATGAATCCGCCACCTGTGGAGCAGAATCCCACAAAGTCCCATCCATATCAAAGATAATACCTTTTTTCATATTTCAAGCCTCATTTCATTATTCATCCAACATTTTAACACAAAAGTACCAAAAAATCGACATTTTTCATAAACTACTTATGAAAAATGCCGACTTTTTTATGATAATTATTCGATTTTATAATTCAAATACTTTCTTTATGCTATCATAGTGTAAAAAAATTCCTTCTTTTGCAAAGTTTTCAATTTCTTCTACCGTTGCAAGCATAAATCCTGCGGTTTCTTCTTCCTGTGGATGCACATCACTTTCTTCAAAATCCATCATGAAGCGATAGATATCTACAAAATAATTATCTCCTTCGCCTGGATTTTCTCTTTTGTAAGAAAACATATAACCGCCCTGTGCACCAGACACATCAAGACCAGTTTCTTCTAAAACTTCTCTTTTTACTGCATCAAGAGATTCTTCTCCTGCCATACATGCTCCGCCTGATACTTCCCACCAGCCTGGAGCCCAATGTTTGTCCATTGAACGTTTTGTAATCAGGAATTTTCCATCTGGTCTGCATACCACACCAAGAACTGTCAAATGATACTCATCGTCCTTTAAGCACCAATCATTTCGCTTCATTGTACGACCAGTACGCTTTTTGTTTATGTCATAAATATCCCAGCGTTCATCTGCTTTTCCCATACTACTCTCCTTTTTACAAAAATTAGACAAATTAAGCTTCGTCAATTGCTTTTCCGATATCGTTTCGCATATATTTGTTCGCAAAATCAACCCATTTTGTAGCTTCGTATGCTTTTGCACGAGCTTCTTTTAAGTCATTTCCTTTTGCAGTTACACCTAATACACGGCCACCATTTGTTACGAGAGTTCCATTTTCATCAAATTTTGTTCCCGCATGGAAGCAGAAATAGTCGTCTTTATTTTCAAATGCTTCAAGTCCTTTGATTTCTAATCCCTTGTCATATGCAAGTGGATATCCGTCTGAAGCCAAAACAACACATACTGCTGCATTATCTTCAAACTCTAATGTAAGCTTATCAAGTGTTCCATCTACACAAGCTTCCATTACATCGATTACGTCATTTTTCATACGTGGAAGTACTACCTGTGCTTCTGGATCACCAAAACGGGCATTGTATTCTAATACCTTTGGACCTTCTTCTGTTAACATAAGTCCAAAGAAGATAATTCCTTTGAATTCTCTTCCTTCTTTTGCCATAGCATCTACTGTTGCCTGGTAAATATATTTTTTACAGAATTCATCTACTTCTTTTGTGTAGAATGGGCTTGGTGAGAAGGTTCCCATTCCACCTGTGTTTAATCCCTGATCTCCATCTTTTGCACGTTTATGATCCTGTGCAGAAGACATAATCTGAATTGTTTTTCCATCTACGAAAGAAAGAACTGATACTTCACGACCAGTCATAAATTCTTCTACTACCATTGTATTTCCAGCAGTTCCGAATTTCTTATCTTCCATAATTTCTTTTACACCAGCTTTTGCTTCCTCTAAAGTGTTACAAATAAGTACACCTTTTCCGAGTGCAAGCCCGTCTGCTTTTAATACAATTGGCATTTTTGCAGTTTCTAAATATTCTAACGCTTTTTGTGGATCATCAAAGTTTTCATATCCAGCAGTTGGAATATTGTATTTTTTCATCAAATCTTTTGAAAATGCTTTTGAACCTTCCAGAATAGCTGCATTTTTGCGAGGTCCAAATACCTTTAATCCTTCTGCTTCAAATGCATCTACAACACCACCTACAAGTGGATCATCCATTCCGATAATTGTAAAATCAATTGCTTTTTCTTTTGCAAATGCTACCAATTTATCAAATTCCATTGCACCAATGTTTACACATTCTGCAAGTGTGGAAATTCCTGCATTTCCTGGTGCGCAATAAATTTTTTCTACACGTGGGCTTTTTGCAACAGCTGTTGCGATTGCATGTTCACGTCCACCACTTCCGACAATAAGTACTTTCATTTGGCTCCTCCTAGTCTGCAATTACTACTTTACCATCTACAACGGATACTTTTCCGTTTGCAATCAAATCAATCGCTTTTGGCATAATAATCCATTCTGCCTCTTCCATTACACGACGCTGTAAAACCTCCGGAGTATCTCCCTGTTTTACTTCTACCGCTTTCTGAAGAATAATTGGACCGGTATCTGTCCCTTCATCAACAAAGTGACAGGTTGCACCTGTAACCTTTACTCCACGTGCAAGTGCACCTTCGTGTACTTTCAATCCATAATATCCTGTTCCACAGAAAGATGGAATTAAAGATGGATGAATATTAATGATACGATTACGATATTTTGCAATCATCATTTCTGGAATTACAACTAAAAATCCAGCCAATACCACAAGATCTACGTGATAGGAATCCAATTGACGTAGAAAATCTTCGTTAAAGGCTACTCTTGTTTCATAATTCTTTGGTGAAATACAAACTGCTTCGATTCCATGCTTTCTTGCACGCTCTAATGCATAAGCATCTGCATTATTACTAATGACTACAGAAATCTCCGCATTTGTAATTGTTTTATTTTCGATTGCATCAATGATTGCCTGGAGGTTTGTTCCGCCTCCAGACACACATACTGCGATTTTTAACATAGGATTACCTCTTATTTTAATGTTACGCCTTTTTCACCATCAATGATTTTTCCAATTACATATGGAGTATCCCCTGCGCTTCTCATAGCTTCCATTGTCTTCTCAACGTCAGCTGGATCAACAACTACCATCATACCGATACCCATGTTATATGTATTATACATCATTTCTTCTTCTACATTTCCTTCACGAGCCATCATCTTAAAGATTGCTGGAACTTCATAGCTGTCTTTTTCGATCACCGCATGTTTTCCTTCTGGAAGCATACGTGGAACGTTCTCCTGGAATCCACCACCTGTAATATGGCTACATCCTTTTACTGTAACACCAGCATTTTTAACTGCTTTTAATGCTTTTACATAAATTCTTGTTGGAGCAATTAATGCTTCTCCTAATGTTTTTCCTAATTCTTCATGGTATGTATTTAATGTTTCTGCATCCATTTTGAAAATCTTACGAACAAGTGAGAAACCATTTGAATGAACACCTGATGATGCCATACCAATGATTACATCTCCATCTTTCATATTTTCGCCTGTAATGATGTCTTTTTTATCTACAACACCTACTGCAAATCCAGCTAAATCATATTCATCTTCTGGCATAAGCCCTGGATGTTCTGCTGTTTCTCCACCGATTAATGCACAGTCAGACTGTCTGCATCCTTCTGCAACACCACTTACGATAGTTGCGATTTTTTCTGGGTAGTTCTTTCCACAAGCAATATAATCAAGGAAGAATAATGGTTCACCACCTGCACATGCAATATCGTTTACGCACATAGCTACAGCGTCAATACCGATTGTATCGTGTTTATCCATAATGAATGCAAGTTTAACTTTTGTACCACATCCATCTGTTCCAGATACTAAAGTAGGTTCTTCCATACCTTTGAATGCTTCCATTGAGAAAGCTCCTGAGAATCCGCCAAGACCTGTAAGTACTTCTGGTCTCATAGTACTCTTTACGTGTTCTTTCATTAATTCTACTGATTTGTATCCTGCTTCGATATCAACTCCGGAATTCTTGTAATCCATTATTTTTTCCTCCTAAAAATGTCTTTAATTTACGTGGATAGTATATCTTGTTTTTGTTAGTAGTACAAATTATATATTGTAATACCTTTTATTAATTGGACTAATAAACGAATTTATAATATATAATTTGCATGAATCCTAATAACAAGATATACTATCCTCATAGAAAATGCAAATAACTTTATATATTTAAGGAGGACAAAACCGTGGCACAAGTTGGTATTGTAATGGGTAGCGATTCAGATATGCCTGTAATGGCAAAGGCTGCCGAAATGTTAGATAAATTAGGGGTTAGTTATGAAATGACCATTATCTCTGCACACAGAGAACCAGAAGTGTTCTTTGAATATGCAAACACAGCAGAAGAAAAAGGATTTAAAGTAATCATCGCAGGAGCTGGTATGGCAGCACATCTCCCAGGAATGTGCGCAGCTATTTTCCCAATGCCTGTTATTGGAATTCCAATGCATACAACATCTCTTGGCGGAAGAGATTCTCTTTACAGCATCGTTCAGATGCCTTCTGGAATTCCTGTTGCAACTGTTGCAATTAACGGTGGAGCAAATGCTGGTATCTTAGCTGCAAAAATCTTAGCTACTTCTGATGCTGATTTACTTCAGAGATTAAAAGATTACAAAGAAGAATTAAAAGACCAGGTTGTTGCTAAAGATGCAAGACTTCAGGAAGTAGGATACAAAAACTACTAATTTCATATTTTATCCTAAACATTACAAATGCCAGAAACGTAAGTGTTATTTCACTTTCATTTCTGGCATTTTTTATATTTTCTATATCCAAATCTGTATCATTTTATTTCCACTACATATCAAGAAGTGGTTTGTTTAATTCCTCAGTTCCTGGCACAACAAATTTTCCGTCTACAATAATATCAATTTCTGTTCCGTCTTTTGAAATTGCTGTAATTCTTCCAAGTTCATCATAAGGAATGGTAATGTCTGTATGACAGCTATAGTACGCTTTAGACATATCCGTTTTTCGAAGAGCGGATACATCATTTTCTTTTGCCACAATAACTTTTCCATCCGGATTATAAGTTACATTGTCTTCATCAAAGCTATAGCAGGTATCCCCAACTGCAAAATGTGGTCCTGTCTTCTCTGCGATAAGAATTGGAAGTTTTGCTGCAATATCGTACACTCTTGCCATTCGATACGCAGTCGTGTTTGTTCCAATCGCGAATTCACCCATTGGAAGGGTATCATGATGATGCATGATATTATCTTTGATATACTTTTTGTTTTCTTCTTCTGTTTTAAAATTTGTACATGTATAAGAAGAAATCATTCCATCAACAAAATCGATTTCAAGATTTTTGTAATTTAGTTCTCGTAAGAAAACCTGGCTAACATGAAGCTTGCCTTCTGTTCCCTTTAACACAGGAGAGGTAAAGACTTCTCCTACCGGAATATTTACATCAGCCACACAATTTTCGAATGCTGTTTCCTTTTCAGGATTTGCAAGAGGGAAAATTTTTACATAAAGGTCTGTCTTATTTCCATTGGCACCTACGATATGTACACGATCCGCAGTATCTAATACATCAATCAGTTTCTGTTGCATATTTTGATAAAGAACGTAATCTAAGGTATTTAGTTTTACCGTTTCCGCAAAAATCTCTTCAAATTTTTCTCCGATTGCTGGTACCGGATAAGCAATAATCGTAAAGCTTCTTTCTTCCCCTTTGATGTATTTATAAATCAGTTGATGCTGCTCACTCATTTCGTACACCGAAATTTGCTGCTGTTTTTCATTTAGCTCTACTTTTTCTTTCTTTGTTTCCGGCGAAAATGGTTCTTCTCCAAACACTTCAATTACCGCTGGCCCTGCATAACCGACTGCAATTTCCTTGTTTTGTTCAAATGTATCGCGAATAACCTCTAACTTACGCTCAGCTAATGCTTTGTCATACCATAAACCTTGGTCGTCTTTGTGATCATACTCGTACTGCTTATTTACAGATGTTGAAGATGGCACTAATGTTGCACGAAGATTCATCTTTTTAAAGTTTTCTACTGCAAGACGTACCATTCGTTCAAACCCAATTGGATAACGAACCTCCACAGTTGTTTTCTTAGATAAATCTTTTCCACCATTTACAAATCCGATTCGATAACCTTCGGTATAAGTATCTGCCATTGCCTGAAGTTCTTCTTCCGAAAATGTTTTTAGGTATTTTGAAATAATTCTTTCATTATCGCTAACATGCAATCCATAGCGATACAAATATGCCGGATCATCTAAATCAGCTTCCATTAAAATCGAATAAAAATAATCGTAATCCGGATTTACCATTCGACGTACTGAATCTCCGCCGATATCCTCCATATAATCATGAACAAACGAGTAGATGTTATCTTTTACTAATTTCTTTGACAAATCTGCCTTATTTTCTTCCTCAAAGAACGTATATAATTCTACAAATAACTCTGCTCCAATACACGTATACAAGAAGTTTCCTTCAAACGCAAATTTTTGCTTGCTTCGAATCCAATCATACACAGCACATAAAAGCTGACCATAGTCCTCTCCTAAGTTATTTACTGCATAAGAAGGATTTGCAAAACTTGTTACATAATTCTCTTTTTTTACATCCGCAAAAAGAGCTTCATTTAATTCTTTTCCCTGTTCCGCAGTCATGGAAGCAATTTTTCCGTCATTTGCTTTTTTAATCACCTGATACTGCAAGTCAATATATTTCGCAACACTTACAAAATATTCTTTAAATGGAGACTCAACTTCCGGATTCTCTTCTATTTGTAAAACACGCTCCATCACAAGTTCTAAGCGCTCTTTTAAATTCTCCTGATTTTCTCTTATTAATTCCTGATATTTCATATTAAACCTCTTTTTATTTCATAATGACTTTTAGATAAGAAAGCCATTTACATATGTACCAATCCATGCGAGTGTAGCTAATGCTCCAACAAATGTTGCAAGTCTTGGAAACAGTTGAAAAGAATCTTCTTCAAACAAACTTCGAATAGCAAATCCTAAGGAAACAGCACCTGCCGCCATTGCTAGCAGACCAAAACTTCCAAAATACATCGATAAATTTCCATTTCCTTTAAATGCAACATATACAAAGATGATATATATAAGCAAAGAAAGGCTTGCTCCACCAAGAGCAGCCATTCCTCTTTTTGAATGTATCTTTTCTGTAAATCGAAAACGATTACGTCTTCTTCTTCCGAATACCATTTTGTTTTTTTCCTTTCACTTTGTTCCACAACACATAAAGCAGAAATCCCAACATTCCACCAAGGGTATTTAACACAATATCGTCTACATCAAAACTTCCGTGCTTCGTAACTAGTTGAATTGTTTCAATAACAAAACTAAAAAGTGCGGTTACAATTGTTGTAAAGATGATTCCTCTTTTTTTCTCTGCCAATAATGGAACAAATATTCCAAAGGGCATAAACACTACAATATTGCCCAATAGATTAATTGCAAATATTTCTAGTCCTATCGTTCCTACATTTCTTATATATCTTCTAATCTCATGAAACAGAGTAAGATTATATCGATAATCGTCTGATACTACATCTCTTCCAAACATTTTTGCAAAGAAGAGAAAATAGAAAAGAACTCCCAAATACACAAAAAATAGACAACAAGAAATAATCTCTTTCTTTTTTTTTAACTTGTTCTTAGCAGCCATACTGCTCGTAATATGCATCAATTGCTTTTTTAAGTGTATCGTCGATTACCACTCTGCCCTGGCACTCACGATTGTATAAGTGTTCTACCACTTCTTCCATCGTTACAATGGCACGTGCATCAAATCCATAGGTTTCTTTTATTTCATCTAATGCACTCTTTTCTCCACCAAGGCCCACTTCCATACGGTTTAAGGAAACCATAAGGCCTACGATTTCTACATTGGCAGCTCCTTTTACCTTTGGAACTGTTTCTTCCATAGATTTTCCTGATGTAGTAACATCTTCAATCATAACCACTCTGTCACCATCTTTTAAGCTGGTTCCAAGGAAGCTTCCTTTATCTGCGCCATGATCTTTTTCTTCTTTTCTATCTGAACAGTAACGCACTTCTTTTCCATATAAATTGTGGTATGCAACAGCAGTTACTACTGCAATTGGAATTCCTTTGTATGCTGGTCCAAATAATACATCAAAGTCATCTCCATAGTTATCATGGATTGCTTTTGCATAATACTCACCAAGTCTCATAAGCTGTGAACCTGTCACATATGCTCCTGCGTTCATAAAAAAAGGTGATTTACGTCCGCTCTTTAATGTAAAATCACCAAACTTAAGCACATCACTTTCTACCATAAATTCAATAAACTCTTTCTTGTACTGTTCCATTTTATTAAAACCTCCTGTATTTACAGGGGTTCCGGAGAACCCCTTATTCTCAAAATAGCCTTACTACACACTTACTACACACTTCTGAGCTTACACAGCCTTTTCCATCTTCATCATCTCTGTAAACAGTGTATCCTCTGTCACATGACAATACAAATCCATTGTCATCTGCAAGGAGCCATGTCCGAGAATCTTCTGTAATGTCTTTGGCTGCATTCCGTTCTCAATCGCTCTGGTTGCAAAAGTATGTCTTAAGCAATGTGGTGAAAACATCTCATAGTCAGGATGCTCTTTTCGAATCCGGTTTACAATGGCACCGATTGCCTCCTGCACTATGAACTGTTGTGTAGGTCTGTTGTTTTTCGTAACAAACACCAAGTCCCTGTACTGTTCCTCTGTTTCGATTCCCTTAAAGAGAATCTTCTGTTTTTGAATGCGCTGTCGTTTCAATGCCTCCAACGCCCGCGTGGTTAATGGAATCGTTCGCCTTCCATTCTTGGTCTTTGCATCATGCATCTCAAAAATGTACTTACCACCTTTTTGAAAATAGCATAATGTATGACGCACATACAGTACCTTCTTGTCAAAATCAATGTCCTTCCACTGAACACCACAAAGCTCACCGATACGCATTCCGGTTTCTATGGCAAGCACAAACAGATTATAGTAGAAACTACTCTGTGCCTCACCTAAAAACAACTCTGCTTCACTTACCGTCAGTACACGTCTTTCCTTCTTATCTTCCTTGGAAATCACCGTGTTTAATTGCTTTGCAACATTTTTTGTAAGTAAATCAGAGTCGATTGCCTTTTCCAGCATATCCACCAGAATCTTTTTCGTGTTCTTTCTGGCATTATCAGAAACAAGCTCATTGAGTGCATTCTGCATGATAATCAGGTTTAACGATGTCAGCTTACGCCATCCAAGCTCCTTCTGTATCCTCTTATAATGTGTGGCATAGGATTCCTTAGTGGAATTCCTGCAATTCTTCTTACAGGTATTCATCCAAATCTCATACCACTCATCAAGGGTTACATCCTTGGTGACAACATTCAGTGCCTTCTCATCCTCATACTGTTCCTCACGCATCCTTTTACGAAGTTCATTCAAGCTACTTGCGTATATAGTCTGCGTCTTGCCGAAACGATTCACAAATCGTCCCTGATAAAGTCCATCACTCTTTCTCTGCGTAATGCCTTTACCAAGTTCTTTACCTTTTATGGATTTACCCATATCTGCCTCCTTCCAGCGTGTATATACATTGAAAGGAACCATCAGTCCATCCGATTATAGCATATACACGCTTAATTTTCAATTAGTTTCATGGTCTTTTAATAAATTCATGGTCTTTTTACAAATGGAATTTCTCCTAACATCCAATCTGATTCAAAAGCCATTCGTCCAGCTTGCCTTTGTGGGCATACAGTCTGTTTCCGATGCGAACCGCGAATACATCAGCATTTTCAGCCAACAACTCACGCGCCTTTGTCTGACCAATCCCCAAATAAGAGCAAAACTCTTTTACAGTCAATAAAGCCTTATCCTTCATTCTTCTACCTCCTCAAAATCTAGTCTCTAAGTTATCCCCGAACAAATTTTCGAAATTCTCTCAAAAAGTTATAGAACATTCGTTCGCAGTGTGTTATAATCGGTATGCGCATACCATTTCTCTTCAAAAGTAATCGTTTCTTATCAAAAACTATTACTCCCTCACTTATAGGAGATTTCGAGGTGGTTTTGCGGAAGTGTTTTCAAAAAAAGTTGCAAAAAATTTTTAATATGTATATACAAGGCAGGTTTTACGGATAAATGAACATTAGAAAACATCAGGAATTGATGGACTTCTGGGAATATTCCCACGGCTTTGATAGCGAAGACGGAGCAGTTTCCATAGATGAGGATGTTACCTTTGAGACAACCCAGCAGGAACTACAAATTGAATTAGAGCATTTTAATGAAATGGATTGGGAGCAGGAACTGCATCCCATAAAAGATGATGATATCCAACCGGAGAACGAGCATCCTAATAAGACAATGCTTAAAAGGGAGCTTCGTGCCATAGCTTTAAAGCGACTGGAAGATGGTGCCCGGACTGTTTCGGATTTTGAGGAAGTGATAAAGGAATGGGACCATTTAGATTCCAACAGAGAACGCAAGGAGCGTTACCACGAAATTGGCAGGGAAAACCTAGACAGCAAGAAGGATGTGGCACCACTTTCCATTGTTATCCCGGCTCCCATCAATCATGCTTACTGGCGACAGCTTATGAAGGGATACTATATAGATATCATCTCTAACTGCCCTTATGAAATGCACAATTCCCTTTCCGATGAAGACTATTCCAAGATTATTTATGACCTAAAAGACGACCACAAGGAACTGATATACTTTTTGTACCTCAGGGATTTCACTACCAATCAGCTGGCTGCTTTGCGTAATCAGAGTGACCGCAACATTCGCGGTGTCCGTTCTACTATCCTTGGACAGATTGAGAAAAAGGTTCTTATGATACTGGTGGACAGACAGGGAGAGAATTTTCCTTCTACCAATGGTAATCTTACCATGGAAGAACTGGACTTCCTATTAAGACATGAAGAAGAAATCCCGGCTACTATGGAAAAACTGGATAAAGAGAAGCTGGCTCTTTTAAAGGAAATCGGTGTTGTGGTCAGAAGAATTGCCAGAGAACAGGAAAAGCAAGCCAAGGAAAAAGCCAAGAAACGCAAGAAAAATAATCGAACGGATCGTAAAAAAGAAGTTTAAATATGCATCCAGACGTGCTATGATAGTAATAGTTTTTGCGCAGAAAGGAATTACTATGAAGGATATCTTTCAGAAATCCAGTTCTAACTGGGTGAAATATGATAAATACGAATGGCGGACAGCCGCAAACGGAAAGTGTTATATTACACCTTCTGCGGATGCCAAGCCATCTATCTACAATCCTATCAAGGATTATGAGAAGCTGGTGCTGACCGCAATCAACATCGGTACTACTGCCATGAACAAGGCAAGTGAAGTTGAATTAAAAGAAGCCATTATGAGCTTTGTATCCGAATACGGTATGCTAGGACTAATGACTGCCCTGCCTACCACACCGGATTTCATTACATACGAGGCAGTCTATCTGCCAAAGAATCATTTTATCAAGGAAGAAAGCATCTCTACAGAGAAGTATCTGTCCTACTTCTTCCCTTTTGACAAAATTGATTTTCGAAAGAAGGGCATGGAATCCAGTTGGAGTACGGACTGCGTGGAAATGATTGCCTTGATTATGACCATGAAGAATAAGCCGCAGGCTGTTATGATGAGCTTTCAGAAGGAATATGCCGAACCCTATGAGTGGCTTGTGGAAGTATTCCGGGACTGGGCATTTACCTTTTTTTCCAGCTTCCTTTATTATCTGGACTACGACAGACTGGATGAGAATGAACGTAACCTGTATCGTCAGGGAATGGCTGCTTTCGGCGGAGTTGCACCTACCTACCGCATTGAGCTACGGGAACGCCCTACCATTGTCTGGGACTTCAATTCCTTATTGTTATGTGTACAGATGATGTTTTCCTTTATGCTGACGGATGAGAAATCCAGCATGAAGGTATGTAAGCACTGTGGCAAAGCTTTTGTTGCCACCAGACCAAATATGGAATTCTGCTCACCACAGTGTAAGAACCAGTACAATGTGTATAAGAGCAGAGCGAAGAAAAATGATACACCAACATAGGAGGACTCCGTATATGAACCATTCCAATATTATTATGTACACAACCGAAGACGGTTTGACGAAAATAGAAACCACCTTTGAGGATGATACTGTGTGGTTATCCATCGACCAGATGGCGGAACTGTTTCAGCGTGACAAATCAACGATATCACGTCACATCAAAAATATTTTTGAAGAGGGAGAATTACAGCGCATTTCAGTTGTTGCAAATTTTGCAACAACTGCCGCCGACGGAAAAACCTACCATGTCGATTACTACAATCTTGATGTAATCATCTCCGTAGGCTACCGTGTAAAATCCCACCGTGGTACACAGTTCCGTATCTGGGCAATGGGAATATTAAAGGAATATATGAAAAAGGGGTTTGCATTGGATGATGACCGCTTAAAGAGACTTGGCGGAGGCAATTATTTTGATGAATTGCTTGCCCGTATCAGAGACATCCGTTCCTCTGAAAAAGTATTTTGGAGAAAAGTTTTGGAAATCTATGCTACCAGCATTGATTACGATCCTAGTGCAGAAAGCTCCATCCTATTCTTCAAGCAGGTGCAGAATAAGATGCACTGGGCAGCACACAAGCACACAGCCGCAGAAGTTATTTACCAGCGTGCCGATGCTGAAAAAGATAATATGGGACTTACCTCATGGGCTAGTGACACCATCCGTCGCTCCGATGTAGAAATTGCAAAAAACTACCTTACCCAGCAGGAACTTGATGCTTTAAATAAAATAGTTACCGCCTACCTTGATATCGCCGAGGTACACGCTCTCAATCAGGAACCAATGTATATGAAGGACTGGCTGGAAACCATTGACGATTACCTGAAAATGACCCGCCGTGATATTCTTACCAGTAGCGGTCACATCAGCCACAAACAGGCACTTGATAAGGCTCATGCCGAATACACCAAGTACAAGAACCGCTTTGAAAACACCATTTCCCCGGTTGAACAGGACTTTATTAAAAGCATTGGTACATTGGAAGAGATTGCGGATTCCGGCAAGAAATAATCTGCCTCCATTCACATTTCATTTGACCGCTGTTATCTGTTCTCTTATAATAACAATTAGCAATATTGTTGTTTGGGTTGGTCGAAAGCCCCTGGTCCTTCTGTTGACAAGGAAGTTCCCTATCATATACTGAAAAGCTGAGAGGTTTGCACCATATTGTTGGGCAAACCTCTTTCCATATAACTCTTCATTCCACCGCCTTTCAGTTGGCGACACAATTAGTAATCAAAGTATTTCGCAACTAATTAATCTTAGTTATCATGAATTCTATTCCCACAGGCACAGGAATAACGAAATTCCTCATTCAGAAGAAGAAACAACGTCTCATCATATTATTCTGTAAAATAATTTCATTTAACTTTCCTTTTTCAAAAGTCTCTTTTTACCTGAATAGATAATGAGTCCGAATCCACTCAATAACATAAGAATGAATACAGTGTAGTATTACTATCTCCGTTTTTTTGGTACTTCATCTTTTTGTCATCCTCTGGTTTGACTACATCAGTATCTCCTAATGTTGAATTATCATCGTCATCATTCACCGGCACATCTTTATAAACAATTCTACTGTAACTCCAAGCACTTCCGCAATTTCTGCCTTATCAATATTCATGTTTCTTCTTGCTTCTCTTAATCTTTTCCCAATCTGAATATTGGTATATTTTCTGTCTGTATCCATGATTTACACCTCTTTTCCATATAAATCATATCAACGGACTTTCTTAATATCACAGTCCAGAAAACAACCCAATACACATTATTTTCTGCTCGTTCATCGGGCAATTTTTGCTTTTCCCCTAAAACGTAGAAAACGAATGGCAATCTACTTACCACTCGTTTTCTTGCCTTATCTGTTTGTATACTATGTCTTATAGCAACCACTATATATAATATCGCTCTTTTTCGGTGCTTTAATTTATGGCATATAACTTCGATACATTTCTATTATCATCCCATCCTCAATTACAATGCTGGTATTGCCCGGTACAAAATGATACACAATACCTGCTTTGTCGGTCAGAAAATCGCCCGGATAATACATAACCTCTCCCTTATCCAAATCAGAGCTGTCATAAAAATTCATATCTGCTGATACTCGGATTGTGACCTCACCCAACTCATAATAAGACTTTGCATCGTTATAGCCGCATTCGTACCAGACTGTAGTATCATCTGTTCCAAATTCGTAACCTCCATTATCCAGTCCTCCATTAATAAGAAGTCCTTTTTCATTTCTTTCTAACGAAGTAATCTTTACCTCCTGCTCCCGAATTACAATAACATCTCCTTCCTTTAAAGAAGCAATGTCTACCATGTCATACAAATCATAGGTGTAAACTATTACATCCATTTGCATAGCACCTGTATCATCCACATAGGCATCTCCTTGTTCCAAAGATACCGCCACCGTACAATTATCTAAATTGTTAATGTCAATAGTAACCGGAAGTGGCGAAATGATAGTATTGGTTTCAGTTACCTCTTCTATACTGTTGTCTTCTATTACACTTTGTATACTGTTATTTTCTTTCTCTTTTGACGCCCCACACCCAATGATGGAAATACATAAAATAACACTACATACAACTAACAACATCTTCTTTCTCATAACACTTTAATCCTCCTATCTAAATAGCGTTTACTTCACCTTGTATGCCATCCGATAAATCACGAATTGTATCACTCTGAGCTGATATTTCTTCTGTCGTTGCTGCAATATTTACTACCCGTGCATTCATTGAGTAAATGCTATCCAAAAGAGCCTTTATCATCTCAATGCTTTCTTTAATTTTAGGCAATGTATTCTCTGCTTGTTTATCATTAGCTTCAATCAATTCCTTGGTAGATGATGCCAGACTTCTAATTTCACCAGCAACCACTGCAAAGCCTTTTCCCATTTCTCCTGCTCTTGCGGCTTCTATACTCGCATTCAAACTCAATAAATTAGTTTTGTTCGCGATTCCGGCAATATCCTGATTACCTTTGACATAAAGATCCGAAAACTCTGCAAATAGTTCCAATGCTTTGGTAATACTCTCACATTGCTGCATCATTTCACTCACTATCTCTGCCACATTTGCAGCGTCCTCTGCGGTAATATTATTTACTTTGGACAATTCAACTATCCCTTCATTTAAGAAACCAAAGTTTGCAATAATATGGTTTATCTTTTCATTCCGGGCTGCCTGTGCTTCAATATTCTCATCATGCACCTTTTCTATTTCTTCTCGTTCTATTTCTGCTAATGCCTTGATGTAATGGATACAGTTTTCTTTCTTATTGACACCATTATAAATGGCAGCTGCCATCAGTTCACAAGTGGAATACCCACAGCAGGAACAGTCTATATGACGGGAAGCTTCTGTCTCTTTATGCATATCCATAAAAATTGCATCCAACTCCTGCTTACCCGGAACTAATACTTTTACTCTTTTATCCGTGTAATTTCTTTTAAAATCATTAATATCTAAAAAACGAAATTGTTTGCAAAAATAGTCCCAACGTTTTTCCAATGACAATGCACTATTCCAAGGATTGTATTTGTTATGTTTGTTCGGTTTTGCTTCATTTACTACTAGCTTATTCATTTCATTTATAGCCAGTTCCACATCAATATCGTCAATCTTATCATCCGTAGCTGTTCCACGAATACAACCCTTTTGACAATTCAAAATATCGACCATAAAAGGCATGTTTTCCTTACGCTTTGCATACTCTTGTAAGAAATGATAAGCTTCTTCTTCACCTTCAATCTGCAATACAGCAGTCTGATTACCCAAAAAGAAATGTACGCATTCTTTAAGTCCACCCGGCTTAGGATACCTAGCTCCAAGTCCGTAACTGCTTTCTTCATCCACTTCTTCTGCCATCATATAAGAATTGCCGATTGCTTCTAACAATTTTTTAAACGTTACATTATATTTTACATATCCACCTGTATTTTTATCATTTATCTCTAAACGTTTCGCAATACAAGGACTTAAAAACACCAAATCTTCTGTGACATTCTTATATTTCTTTAAATATACAGCCTCTGCCATCATCGGACTATGTAATGGAACCAACATAGGAATAAGTTCCGGCTGATATTTCTCAATGTAATTAACAACTGCCGGACATGGTTGACTGATTAATCCTGTTTTCCCTGTTTCTTTTAAATAACTAATATAAGCCCATGTAGTAATATCTGCACCAAAGCTTACGCTATAAATATGAGCCACTCCTAAGGATTTTAAATAGCCATATATCTTTTTGTACTCTTTGGGATAGTTGGCAATAAATGCCGGTGCCACAATAACAGAAAACTTCTTTCCGCCTTTTAAGTCTTTTAAAAAGGCTTTCGTATCATCATCAAAATCTCTTGCACCATGCCTACAGTTATCAAAACATGCTCCACATTGAATACACATATCTTCATTTACATTGATTTTCTCATCCTCTGCAACATTTGCAGTAAGCACCGGACAAGAACGGATACATTTATTACAGCCTACACATTTTTCATTAGTAAATACCATAACTATCCATCTCCCATTCCTATTTTGATTTCATCTTTTTCTGTTTTTTATCTTCATACATGGCACCATCTGCTCTACGAAACACCGCCATATAACCATCATCTGTTTCAGGATTATATACTGCCATTCCAATTGCCATTTGCAAATTTAACTCTTCACAATTATTCTGACGATTATAGTCTTCTACTGCTTCTTCATATAATAGTATCCTCTTCTTCGCACATTCTATTTTCATATCTGAACACACAATCGCAAATTCGTCGCCGCCTATCCGGTAAGTGTAATCACTTCCCCATACTTTTTTCAGGATGGCAGCTCCACTTTGTATCAGTTTATCTCCATATTCATGTCCATATGTGTCATTCACTTTTTTCAAGTCATTAATATCTGCAACTACAATCAGAAAATGAATTTGTTCCCCTTCTCTTATCCGCTTGCATAACAAATCAACGCACTCGTTATATGCAGTTTTATTTCCCACTTGTGTCATTGTGTCTGTATATATCAGTCTTACTATTGCTTTTGTAAGGAAAACTGTCACTGCAACAAATCCTGACATTATAAGTAATATTACCAAAAAAGAGTCTATTAACGTTTTCTGCTGGGGCTGTTTAATCTCCTGCTCTGTAACGCACACTGTAAAAATCATCCCATTGCGCAGTTTCTGTGCAGTCAATTTTTTATCTGTATCATTCCACCGATAGACTTCTACAGTCTGATTCTCTACTGACAATAAACTTTTCTCATAAAGATATGTATGTTGCATATTAAACTCTTCCGAAATTGTATGTCCTTTCATCTCCGGATGATATACAAACTCACCTTCATTGTCCATTAAAAAAGCATAACCGGTATCATACACTGTAACAGTCTTGGTATTTTCATATAAGAGATTTGTAGCGATATCCATACCCACTACACCAATCGTTTTCTCATTCAAAATAATAGGAATAACATAGGAAATGATTTCTTCATCCATATTTTTGTTATAATATGGATTGATCCATGTCTCTTTTCCATTCGTTATTGGAATGTAATACCACCCAACATGTTCTATATCGTCCTCATCATATAGAGAAATATCCGTCATTTCATGCTCTAAATAATCGCCATTTTCATCCTGTACCAGCCATACTCCCTGCTTTGGTCCTTTTATCGCAGAATCCAAACGATAATAAACGGATACTGCACCATCTGTATATTTGACGGTTGTCTCCATAAGTTCCCTCATCCTGCTGATATGCTCCAAAAATTGTTCTTCGTCTTGCCAAAGATTATCTGTATCAATATGCTGTTCTGTTGCAAAATGATGTATCGTATGAACACTTTGCTCAATGTTTAGTAGTTTTTCATCTATTACCTGTCTTTTTTCGGAACACATCAGCTGCATAATCTGACCCGAATTATTTTCTACAATGCGACCATAGTTAGAAAATGAAATCGCCATAACTACCAACGCCGGAATCAAAGTACTACTAACAATGAGTATCAGTAATTTATTCTGTAAATCTTTCATCACATGCGCTCCTCATTTATATAAATATCCACCTTCATTTTACCCCCCTGCCAAGACAAAATGTAGGACAAAAGACCTGTTCAAAGAAAATTTTTTATAAAAAAAGAGTAGAAAGATTAACTCCAATCTTCCTACTCTTTTTACTTTGTTCTCTTTCCTACAACAACAAACCTTCCATCTTTCACATGATACGCACAGCATGAAAGAGTTATAAACTCATCTCCATATGCTGCAGTTACCCCGGTATCATACAGAGACATTTCTTTTATATTATTGTACCAATCATCAAATTCTTCCTGCGTATCTGCCTGAAAGAACGTGTAATATATGAATGTATCTTCACTTTGATAATATACCTGTGAATAAAAAACCGCTATCAGCTCATACTCTCTTTTCTCATAAAGAGAATCAAAACAGATAATATTATGAGACAGACCATATTCCTTGTCCTGATATAATTTCAATTTACCAAACATCCGTCCTGATCTCGTAGTATGTCCATGAATAATAAGATTGGTAGAGGGGATACAGCCATTTGCATATTCCTGTTCTATTGTACCAATCCCCGCATTTGAATCATTATCCAAAATCAAACAGCCATTTTTATTTTCTTCCCCATAAAAATCATGGGATAAATAGTAATTTTCATCCTCCGCACATTGCATTACCGGATAATCAATGATTGTGTCTTCAATCCTAAGCCAACCTATAAAATCTTCATTTTGTTGCCACAACACTTCATATTCCGGCAACATCGTAGGCTTAACCTCCTCAACCGGATTTATACTTATTGCCGGAACCGTAGTAACATCAGGTGCTGTTTCATCCATCTCCGCTGCTATCTGCATGTTTTCTCGTAATATAGCTTGTTGATTTTCTAATGCTCTATCATCTTCTAATCCCGAAAGGTAGCTTATCGCAAAACATACCGTTGATAAAGCAAATATAATAATAAAAACTATCTGAACTTTCTGTTGCACAAAAAGCCTGAAAGGCAGGTGGTACCCACCACCTGCCTTCTGCTCATTATCAACAGTTTTCTCTCTGTAAAATAATGTCATTTAACTTTCCTTGTTTGAATTCTTCTTAATTCTCGAACAGATAACAACACCTGCTCCACTCAGTAACATAAGAATGAAGAAATACAGTGTAACATTACTTTCCCCAGTCTTTGGTACTTCGTCCAGTTTGTTCTCCCCTGAGTTTACTACATCATTGTTGCTCGGTGCAGGAGTGGGATTCTCGCCACCGCCGGGTGCCGGTGTTGGATTAGGTTTATCATTCACCGGTACATCCTTATATACGATCGCATAAGTTGAGAACTTATCTGACTCAACTGTCAAGTCACCTGTTGCAGAATCAAAAGTTCCACTGA
>JAXJUI010000024.1:0-8699 GCA_036309165.1 Agathobacter sp.
AAAGTCATTGGGCTCTTACATTCCAAACGGAAGTAAAAAGGGTCACTTTCTTTATGAAGTTTTGTTAAGATTTCCCACACATCAGCGTCCCAGATTTCCTTTGCCGCATCCTCTGGTTTTGCGCTGATAAATCCCTTTGTATGAATTGGAAAAAGCATTTCACGATAAGTCCTTACTTGCATTAAGGATGGTAAATCACTCGTTTCTACCAACACACCAAGTGGATGAACTTTTGCTTTTCCACAGGTAATCGTTCGTTTTACTGTTTCTTTTTGATTTCGATTTACAAGAAGGAGTGCTTCCACGTCTTTTCCTCTTGGAGAAAACTTATGTTTTTTTATTCCTTCCTGACGAATTAAAATCTTTCGAAGTTCCCTTTTTTCTTCTTCAATATGTTTTCGATTCTCTTCCGTAATTTCTTCGTTTTCAAGTTCTTCCATTCTTTGTTTCAATTCTGGAAGAATGGATTCTACTTCAAGTTCCAAAAGTGCGGTAAGATAAGCACTTTTTACAAAAAGAGTTGTTTCTTTATTATATGCTTCAAAAATCTGATTCATTGCCTTTTGGCATTTTACATCCCCAAGTAACAGCGCTATATTTTTTCTTGTCTTCGCATCATCCGAACTTAAAAAAGAGGTCCAAAACGCAACATCTTCCTCGATTCTATTCTGCAACCAGATTCGATTTTCATTTTCTTTAATTTCTTGACGCAATCCACTTAGATTTGCTCTTACATCTATGTTCTGCACCAAATCACTAATTCGTTTTTCCAAAAAAGTTATCCTCTCTTATCCTATACAACCTATTGTAACCGATTGTCTTCTATTCTTCCACACCATTTTCATCAATATAGTTTACAACGTCTTGTTTAAATCTCTCCCATGCATCTGGATTTTCGACATAGTATTTCGGACAATTTTTTCCTGTAACATCATAATGACGTATAACATCATCAATATCCAAATCATATTCTCCGACAAGCCATGCCACTAACCAAACAAGAGAGTCATAGGTTCCTCCATTAAATGCCCCTGTTTCATCTGGAATACAGCATTCAATCGCTATCGTATCATGATTTCTATCATTGGATGCATAAGACATCTCATTATCTGGAATACACTGAATGATTTCCCCACTCAATCCAATAATATAGTTGCTACTTACATAAGCATCTCCATTTTCTGCTAACCCTTCAAAGTAATCATGATTTTGCTGTGCTGTTGTCCCTGGATTTGCTGTGTAATGTACAACAATACCATTAACATCATCTAGTGCAATCCCTGGTCTTGAAAAATCGTTAATCGGAAGCATCTGCTCATCCACTACTGGTTTTTCTGTTACTTTTTTATGAGAACTATAATCAAACCAAGATACCTCTGTTGATTTATTTCCTTTTGCAAAATTTGTAATAAAGACAATGAGAAGAAGAAGTGCAAAAACAAAACATGTACTAAACATCATTCTTCTTACAAGCTGCTTTTTTCTCTCTAATCTAGTCATAACTTTTCTTTTGTCGCTTTCTATTTCATTTCATTACACACGTTGTAATTATACCACATTGACACTTCTTGTACTACATAAAAAAGAAGAACCAGTATTTTACTGATTCTTCTTTCTACTCATTTATATTCTAATTCATAACCCATTCCTGATTAAAAACAAGATTACATAATTACATGTACCCATCCTTCTGGCCCTTCAATTTTACCCATCTGGATACCTGTTAATGTTTCATACAATTTCTTTGTCTGTGGTCCCATTTCTTCCATTCCGCTTGGGAAGCAAATTTCTTCATTATGGTCTACTACTTTTCCTACTGGTGAAATAACGGCAGCTGTACCACAAAGTCCACATTCAGCCATTTCTTTTAATTCTGCTAATGGTACCTGTCGGTGTTCTACTGTCATTCCTAAATATTTTTCAGCAACAACCATAAGCGAACGTCTTGTGATTGATGGCAAAATGCTATCTGATTTAGGAGTTACAAATTTACCATCTTTTGTAATAAAGATGAAGTTTGCTCCGCCCGTTTCTTCTACATATGTTCTTGTCTGTGGATCTAAGTAAAGGTTTTCATCAAATCCTTTGTTGTGTGCATCTACGATTGGATGTAAGCTCATTGCATAGTTTAATCCCGCTTTTACATGTCCTGTTCCATTTGGTGCCGCACGGTCAAAATCTGATACTCTGATTGTAAGCGGTTTTGCGCCACCTTTGAAATATGGACCAACTGGTGTTACAAAAATTCTAAACTGATATTCTGTACCTGGTTTTACTCCGATTACCGGATTTGTTGCAAACATGTATGGACGAATGTAAAGTGTTGCACCTGAACCATAAGGTGGAACCCATGCTGCATTTGCTTTTACTACTTCTTCTACAGCTTTAACGAAACGATCTACTGGAAATACTGGCATTTCAAGTCTTTCGCAAGATTCTTTCATACGTTCTGCATTTAAGTCAGGACGGAAACATACAATTTTTCCATCTTCAGTTGTATATGCTTTTAACCCTTCAAAACATGTCTGTGCATACTGTAATACACCAGCACATTCACTTAACTGAATCTGGTCATTTGTTGTAATTTCACCATCATCCCATTTTCCATCTTTAAAATTGGCTACATAACGGTAATCAGCTACCATGTAACCAAATCCTAGGTTTGCCCAATCTAAATTTTTCTTTTCCATATTTTTTCCTCCCGTTTCTAGGGAATTTGATAAACATCAGACATTTTATTTATAACCTAACGTTATCATCTACCATTTTTATTATTATCTTTTGTTCATTCTAGTACAATCGCTTTTGTTTGTAAATATCACATTTTCATTTTTTCTATTTCAATTATTTATGTGAGTTATAACTTTTCTTGAGGTCTCCTACAAAATATAATGAACCAAGTGCAATTGTCTTTTCATTCTCCGAAAATCCGTGTTTTATAAGTCCTTCGATTCCTTCTACTGCTTTTGCACTTATTCCTTTTTTAGAAATGCATTCTGCTAAATCTTTTGCTTGAAGTGCCCTTTGACTCTCAATATTAAGCGTCACAAAGTCTTTAGCAAGTGGAAGAAGAACCTCTATCATTTCTTCATAGTCTTTATCAGCCATAACTGCTAGAACAAAATGAAATTTTTCTCCTGGATAAAGTTCTTCCAAACTATTCTTTAATGCTTTCGTTCCATGACTATTATGCGCACCATCTACTAATAAAAATGGATTTTCTGATAACACTTCCATCCGCCCTGGCCAAAAAGCTTCTTTTAATCCTCGTTTTATTGCAGCCTCGTTTTCTATAAGATGTCTTATTGCGAGCATTGCAGCTGCACCATTTACATACTGATGCACTCCAAGCATCTTAATTTGTTGTTCTTTTACATAAGAAACATCCACTTCTTGCACCACTTGGTATCCATTCACATTTGTGACTCTTATTTTTTCCAATAAGACATCCATCGCTTCTTGTTCCTGTGGCTCTAGAACGACAAAGCTTCCCGGCTTAATGATTCCTGCCTTTTCACCTGCAATTTCGGATAATGTATTCCCAAGGATTGCCATATGATCAAATCCGATACCCGTGATTACCGAAACTTCCGGAATACCAAGTGCATTTGTAGAATCTAAAGTACCACCAAGTCCTGTCTCAAAAATAGCGATATCACATTTTTGTTCTTTAAAATACAACACTGCCATTGCGAGGCAATAATCAAACATTGTTCCTTCTACACCGAAATCACATAATAAAAGCTGATTTCCTAAGCGTGTTACATCCGCTTTTGAAATCAGCTCGTCATTTACCATGATACGTTCTTCAAAATCAATCAAATGAGGAGAAGTAAATACTCCTACCTTCATTCCCGCCTCACGAAGCATACGAGCCATAAATGTACAAGTGGATCCTTTTCCATTGGTTCCGGCCACATGAATAAATCTAAGATTTTTTTCTGGATGACCTAAAACTTCAAGCATTCGCTTTGTCACTTCTACACCTGGAAGCTTTCCAAATCTTCTTGCATTTTCAATTTGCTCTATTACTTCATGATATTGGTACATATATTTCCTATCCTATACTGCTACAATTACTCCACCATCGTTTGCATACATACTAGAAATGCCTGCAGTATTAAGAATAATGATTTTTTTAAAATTTGCAACCTTTTCAAGTGCTTCTTTTACAAACTGCGCACGGTCTGGACAATTGCAATGAGAAATCGCAAGCACTTTCTTTTCGCAGTCTTTTGTTGCACTAATGATTTCATCCACCATTTTTACAAGAGCTTTTTTCACACCTCTTGCCTGACTAAGCTGCTTAATAGTTCCTTCTTCTGTTGCTCCCATAACTGGTTTGATATTCAGTGTGTTGGCTACAAAAGCTTTTAAGTTGCTAAGACGTCCCGCTTTTCGTAATGTTTCTAATGTTTCTAATACAAAGAACGTATTTACGCTTTCAATATATGCTTCCACCTGTTCTACTACTTCTTCAAAAGAACATCCCTGTTCTTCTAATTCCATAATTTTTATTCCAACAATTGTTTCTCCAACTGATGCTGATTTTGAGTTAAATACATGAATTTTCTTTCCATCTTCATGTTCATCACGATATAAATTGGCACCAAGAACCGCACTATTATATGAACCACTAAGTAAACTTGAAAGTGTTACAACATATACATGTTCCTCTTCACCTTCATATGAACTCATATACTGTTCTGGTGATGGACATGATGATTTTGGACTTTTAGGACTTTCTTTCACTCTTTTTAAAAAGTCAGCCTGATCAAATGTCTCATCATCTATGATTCTTACTCCGTCTATTTCTAATTCTAATGCTACGCTACTAAATCTTCCTGTTTGCTTTAATTCTTCTGTCAATTCTCCACAGCTGTCAATTACAATTTTATACATCTTATTCCCTCCGATATAACAAATTTGTTTCGATTACGAAATATTTAAGTTATAAAAACTTTTTAAAAAAGTTCTTTTTTCTATTACATGTAGTTTTCAATACTATGTTATCTTAACATAAAAACTAAATTGAGGGAATACATAAATAATTATAATAAGCAGGTGTTATATAACACCTGCTTATATATCCATATACTATCTTCTATCTTATATTCACGGTTTATTTTACGCTGAGAAATATGCTGTCACCGCACTTGCTAATGCATCCATATCTGCACTTCCCATAAGTTCTCTTGCAGAATGCATGCTAAGAAGTGGAATTCCAAGATCTACTGTTTTTACTGGAAGAATTGCAGATGCTATAGCTCCTAATGTACCTCCACCTGGCATATCCGAACGATTTGCAAATTTCTGGTATGGAATCTTGTTGTTATCACAAATCTGACAAAGAATTGCAATTGCCTCTGCGTCAGTTGCATAACTTTGTGAACATGCTTCTTTAATGCAGAAACCTTGCCCCAATACAGGCTTGTTTGTAATATCCATTTTTGCAACTTTATTTGGATGTAACCCATGCGCAACATCTACAGATAACAACATTGCTTCATAAATCACTCGTGCAATTTCTTCTTCATTTGCTCCAAGATTACGAAGCACTCGTTCCATCATATCGTGAAGTAAAATTGATGCAGCCCCTTGTTTACTCCTACTTCCAATTTCTTCATGGTCAAACAATGCAATGACATTGATTCCATTTTTTCTTCCACCATACATAATCCCATCTAATAATGCTTGAACAGAAGTCTGATTATCAAGACGTGGGGAAGAAATCATACTATCTTTGATTCCTACAAAGGAAGGTTCTTCCATAACATATGTATTAAGTTCAAAGTCCAAGATATCTTCTTTCGCCACTTCAAGTTCTTCACTTAAAAAAGATAAAAAGTAGTCTGTCGAAGTTTCTTCTTTTGATAGTGCATCTATGATTGGCATCAAGTCTGTCTGACGATTCAGTTCCACACCTTTATTTACCTCTGGATTCATATGAATCGCAAGATTTGGAATAATCATAACAGGCTTTTTAGATACATAGAATTTCATTTCCGGTTTAAACACATCATTACTTCTTACGGCTACACGACCTGCCACACCGAGGGGTCTATCTAACCAAGTGTTAAGGATTGGTCCTCCATACACTTCCATATTTACTTGAGCATATACATCTGTTTTAAAATCTGGATTTGGTTTAAGACGAAAACATGGATAATCTGTATGTGCCGCTGCAAGTCGAAGCATATCCCCTGTTTTATAATTTTCTCCTACAGAAAATGCAAACAATGTCGTATCGTGATGATTGATTACATACTTTCCTCCTGGAGCCAAATTCCATTCTTTCGCGTAATCAATTTTTTCAAAACCTGCTTTTACTAATCTATTTTCACTTTCCTTTACACATTCAAATGCTGAAACTGCTTTTGAAAGTAAATCGAATAAGTCTTTATGCTTTGTTTCGGTATGTCTTAATTCCATAATTACGGCTTCCTCCATCTTTATACCTTTACCCTTTTTTTGCACCGTTATTGTATCATATTTTTCAAGATTCTTTATATATTTTTTGAAGAAAATCATGTAAAATACTGTTATACATTTTTGAAGGGAGCATGTCACAAAACATTTATGATTGCATTAGAACTTACAGATATCAAAGACTTTATGAATAAACTTCTAAAAAGCGAAACCTTTGATCATTTCTTGTTACAGGAAGCAACGATTACAAGCGCCGCTTCATATATCATCGATGGGAAAATCAACAAGAGTTTTTTCTCTTCTGAGGAACAAGAAGAACTTGGAATTAAGGACCAAATGTTTTTACCCTTTTCTATGCTCAAAAACCAATGCTTTGATTTAATCAAAGGAAAGAAGACACCAACCTCATTTAAATTCGTTTTTTTATTATCACCAGATAACCTTGAGAAAACGCTTACATCTATAGGGAGTACATTTTCACCCAATGATATCAGTGGAGTATTTTTAAATATCAAATACCAGAATCAACTTCTTACACTAACAACTGGTATTTCTTATCGTATATTTTCCATTGATAAGACATTAGAAAACGATTGGGACCGACTCGTTCAGAAATTTTTGACACAACATCAGATTTCCTTTGAAACTCTATAGTTTTCAATTTTTAATTTTTATTTTAAATCTTTAAACTATCAACGCTTTACTTTTGTAAACCATTGTGTTACTCTAACACTAGTCGTATTATTTGCGACAGTAATTTTTTTGGAGGTACGTTCATCAATGAACAAAGGTACAGTTAAATGGTTCAACAACCAAAAAGGATACGGATTCATCACAGACGAAAATGGTAATGATGTATTCGTACATTTCTCAGGACTTAATATGGAGGGTTACAAAACACTCGCTGAAGGAGCTTCTGTTTCTTTTGATATTACAGATGGAGAAAAAGGTCCTCAGGCAGTAAACGTTGTTGTGGCATAAAACAAGCAAAATCCCTTGGAAATTTCCAAGGGATTTTTTCTTTTCTACTTTAAAATCAATTATCATCTATAAATAGTAGTCTATTACTATAGATTATAGATTTCTATATATTTTTTCTTAAAATGGCGGATAAGTGGTTTTGCTGAAACTTCTACTCCACATACCTTTTCAATTACTTCTTTTGGAGCACGAGTACTTCCATACTGATGAATCTTCTCATTCAACCATTTTGTAATGTCTTTGATGTTTCCTTTTGCAAGAATTTCATCTACATCACCAAGTTCTTCTTGCATTTTTTCATAAAACATTCCATCATATACACTTCCTAATAAATAGCTTGGGAAATATCCAAATGAACCGTCTGACCAGTGCATATCCTGCAAAATGCCTTCTGCGTCGTTTGCAGGTGTTATTCCAAGGTACTCTTCCATTTTCTGATTCCAAAGTTTAGGTAACTGGTCCACAGATACGTTATTTCTAAAGATTTCTTTCTCGATTTCGTATCTTAAGATAATGTGGAAAGCATAAGTGATTTCATCCGCATCTGTTCGAATAAAACTATTTCTTACATGATTGATTTCTTGATAGAATTCGTCCAATGAAACTTCTTTATATGCTGGAAGTAATTCCTGAATTTTTGCATAAATAGGTACCCAAAAGTTCTTGTTTCTACCTAGAATGTTTTCATAGAAACGAGACTGACTTTCATGGATTCCCATGTATCTACAGCTTCCTGCTATTGTACCATCAAAATCAGGATTTACATTCTGTTCAAAAATTGCATGACCACCTTCATGAATTGCAGAATACATAGAAATAAGTGCATTGTTCTCATAGTAGTGATTTGTCACACGCACATCTTTTGAACTAAAGTTTAAGGTAAATGGATGTTCTGACTCGCCAACACTTCCTCTTTCGAAAGTGAATCCCATATATTCTAACAGCAATTTCTGTACTTTCTTCTGTGCATCCGGATCAAAATATGCATTAAATTTGCTGTCATCCGGCTGCTCTGCCGCAAGAATCTGTTTTACAAGGGGAATTAATTCTTCTTTTAATTCACCGAATACTTTATCGATTGTTTCGCAGTCCATACCTTTTTCGAACTGATTAATAAGTGCATCATATACGTCTTTTTCAGGCTCACGATATTTTGTCATCTGTTTTGTCATCTCAATCATCTTTTCAAGATGAGGAGCATAAATAGAGAAATCAGAAGCATTCTTTGCTTCTTCCCATGCTGCACTTGATTCAGCCTGTACTCTTGTATACTCTTCAAAGAAATCTGC
>JAXJUI010000025.1:0-24448 GCA_036309165.1 Agathobacter sp.
CTGTTTCGAATTTTAAATCACGATTTGTGATGATAACAACAAGTTTTCCATTTGCAGTAATTGGAACACCGGAAATTTTGAATTTTCCCATGAAGTTGTCAGCATCCTGTAATGTATGTTCAGGAGATAAATAGAATGGGTCAGTGATAACACCGTTTACAGAACGTTTGACTTTATCTACTTCATCAGCCTGAGCCTCAATTGACATATTTTTGTGGATGATACCGATTCCACCTTGTCTTGCCATTGCAATTGCCATAGGAGCTTCTGTTACTGTATCCATGGCCGCGCTCATCATCGGAATGTTAAGTTTAATCTTCTTTGTTAAATATGTTGTTGTGTCAATCATGTTTGGGGTAACCTCAGAGTACTGAGGAACAAGAAGAACGTCGTCAAATGTAATTCCTTCGCCGATAATTGTACCCATTTTTTTATCCTCGCTTTCGTATTTTTTCAATAATTTTATTGAATATAGCACTTTCATTTTTCTGTGTCAAGATGTAGAGAGGAGAGTTTTTGAAAAAAAGTGAAAATTAGTTCACAAAACCGCTTTCTTATGCTATCGTGTTACTAAATCGAAGAGAGAAAAGGGGAAAGAAAATGGAATTTCGACCATGTATAGATATTCATAATGGAAAAGTAAAACAGATTGTGGGAAGCAGCCTAAAGGATATTGGAAACGTTGCAGAAGAGAATTTTGTTTCTACACAGGATGGTGCTTTTTATGCCTCTTTATATAAGGAACATAATATAAAAGGCGGACACATTATTTTGTTAAATGCAAAAGACAGTGAATATTACGAAGCGACAAAGGAGCAGGCACTTCTTGCGCTTTCCAATTATCCGGGCGGATTACAAGTTGGGGGTGGTATCACTGCAGAAAATGCAAAAGAGTTTATTGATAAGGGCGCAAGTCATGTTGTTGTAACGTCATATGTTTTTAAAGATGGAAAAATCAATTATGAAAATTTAGATAAGCTTGTTGAGAAAGTTGGAAAAGAACATATAGTATTAGATTTATCCTGCAGATATCAAAAGAAGGGTGCAGATGGGGAAGGATACTATATAGTGACAGATCGCTGGCAGAAGTTTACTGATGAAAAAGTATCGCTTTCCTTATTAAATAAGTTGATGGAGTATTGTGATGAATTTTTGATTCACGCGGTGGATGTAGAAGGAAAACAAAGTGGAATTGAACGTGAACTTGTTTCACTCCTCGGGGAATGGGGAAAAATCCCAATTACTTATGCCGGTGGTGTGCATACATTTTCCGATTTGAAAGAAATCTTTGAACTCGGAAAAAATCATCTCAATGTTACCATTGGAAGTGCACTTGACCTCTTTGGTGGTGAAATGAAGTTTTCCGAGATCCTTGATTTTTGTAAGAATACAAAATAATTTCTATTTTTCAAGTAAGTCTGTATAGAAGTCAGCATAATCATGGCGGCCTTCTTTTGTATAATCGATGGCTGCTGATGGATGCTGGTTTAAGCGTCCTGTTAAAAGATATGGAATGTCATATCCCCATACAGTACCATTCTTGATGCATTCTTCTTTTAATGGGAGCATGTGTTCTTCTAAGAATTTAAGTACTGGATGGATATTGTATTTTGGATTCTTTAAGAAACTAAGAAGTAATTCCATTGCACAGTTTCCGGAACCACGTCCCATTGCCATGTAGGTTGCATCAAGAAGACTGACACCACGCGCTGCTGCTTCAATTGTGTTTGCAAAAGCAAGACACTGGTTGTCGTGAGCGTGCATTCCAATGTACTTTCCATATTTATCAGCTGTTTCCATATATTTATCAGAAATGTCACGAATTTGTTCTGGATAAAGGGAACCATAGCTATCTACAAGGTAAATGCCGTCTACACTACTATTTCCAACCATTTCAAGAGCTTGGTCGATATCATTTTCTTTTGCATTTGAAATTGCCATGATGTTACACGTTACTTCATAACCTTTTGCTTTGATGTCTTCAATCATTTCAACAGCAGCTGGCATCTGGTGAACATATGTCGCAACACGTACTAAATCAATTACAGAATCCTTTTTGTCTATGATGTCATTTTTGTAATCGCAACGTCCAACATCTGCCATAACTGAGATTTTCATATCTGAATTATTGTCACCAACGATACTTCTTAAGTCCTGTTCGTCACAGAATTTCCATTTTCCAAATTTATTTACATCAAATAATTCCTTGGAAGCTTTATAGCCAAATTCCATATAATCAACGCCTGCCTTTACGTTCGCGCGATATAATGCTTTGATGAATTCGTCCGTAAACATAAAGTTGTTTACTAAACCTCCGTCACGAATTGTTGCGTCTAATACTTTGATATCAGAACGCCATGTCATCAAATTTCCTCTTTGAGCCATTTTTTAAGTCCTCCTAAACAAAATACACATTTTATTGCTTCAACGCTTTAAAGCATGTGAGTATATAATACCATAAACTTTTCAAAATGCAAGTAAAATCTTTACTTTTTTTCAAATGATTTATATAATTACTGTGAAAAAAGGTGGAAAATGCCTAGGAGGTTACAATATGTTTCATTTACTTGGTGTACTCGACGCTCCGAAGTTAGCATTTATTGGAGTGTTGTTTGCGTTTTTGGGAACTTGTTTTGCAATTGCAAAGTTCTCCAAATTTTTACCAAAAGATATGGGAAGAGAATTCGCGCATAATGGTTCAAAGTCAGTTGGAAAACCAAGAGGCGCAGGAATTATTTTTATACTTGTTTTTTCAATTGCAGCATTATTATTTGCTGAAATGAGTTTGGAAATTGGAATCTATATTGCACTTGTTGTAATCGAGATGTTAACAGGATATTTTGATGATGCAGCAGAAAAGCCATGGGGCGAATATTTTAAAGGTTTTTTGGATTTTGTTGTAGCGGTTGTCGTTGCAATTGTATATCTTTATTACAATTCAAGTACGATTTATTTAGTATTTTTAGATCGAAGTATTACCTTAAATCCAATTTTGTTTGGAGTATTAACAGTAATTTTGGTGTGGACAGCAATCAATGTTACAAACTGTTCTGACGGAGTAGATGGTTTGTCAGGTACACTTTCTATTATCTCAATTTCAACAATTTTTGTATTGGATAATATTTTGGGAATTACAGACGGATTTAATTACTGTATTCTTTTATTTGTAGTTTGTATTTTGGGATATTTATGGTATAACGCAACACCAAGTAAATTATTAATGGGTGACGCGGGTTCTCGTGCAATGGGAATTTTTATTGCAATCGCAGCATTAAAATCACAGAGTCCGTTTATTTTTATACCAGTAGCAGCAATGCTTATTATTGATGGTGGTCTTGGTCTTGTAAAGGTTTCACTTTTACGCTTCTTAAAAATTCATATTTTAAAGAATACGGTGACACCAATTCATGATCACGTGAGAAAAAATAAAGAATGGTCAAATGCACAGGTTGTATTTCGCTTTGCAATCATTCAGATTATTATTTCACTTGCAACCATTTATCTGGTGCTTATTTAAGTATCCTAAAAAAGTGAAAACAAAAAGGGAAAAAATCAGATGATAGGAACGATTGTGAATACTTGCACCATTTGTGGGGGAAGTATTTTGGGAAGTATTATTAAAAAAGGTCTAAAGCAGAAATATCAGGATGTGTTATTTACTGCAATGGGGCTTACAGCAACAGCGCTTGGAATTTATGCCGTGGTATCACACATGCCAGAAAGCCGGTTTCCAGTGTTGTTTATTGTAAGTTTAGCTATTGGTGGGATTTTTGGAACCTGGCTAGACTTAGATGGAAAATTTCAAAAATTGGTCGCTCGCTTTTCGAACGGAAATTTAGGTGAGGGATTGGCAACGGGAGTGTTGCTTTATTGTATTGGAACATTATCTATATTGGGGCCTGTCATGAGCGCGTTGTATGGGGATGAAACCTATTTGTTTACAAATGCAACGCTTGATCTGGTGACCTCTATGGTTCTGGCGTCTACCTATGGGTTTGGAATGATTTTTGCTGCACCGATTTTATTTTGTTGGCAATCGTTATTTTATTTGTTAGCAAAATATGTCTGCACTGCATTTTTTACAGGAGATGCACTTACAGATCTTATAACGGAGTTATCAATTGTGGGCGGAATTTTGATTGCATCTTCAGGAATTGGAATTTTGAAAATAAAAGATTGTAAGACGTTAAATCTTCTTCCGGCATTGTTAGTTCCTATTATTTTTATCGCAGTTAGAGGAATAGTATAGAAAATGAGATATGTTGAAATGGAAAAAGTAGAACCGGGAATGGTTCTGGGAAATGATTTGTTTGATATGGAAGGTAGGCCGATTATTCCGTCTGGGAGTACATTATCGGCAAAACATATTCAAAAATTAAAGAATTTTGGATTCTTTGGAATTTACATTATTGATGATTTGTCAAAGGATATTATCATTGAACCTGCAATTTCTCAGGAACTTCGAAACAGTGCATTACAAAGCATTCGAAATGAAGATATTGATGGATGCAAGAGTATTGCAAAGCAAATGGTAGAAGAAGTAATCCAAAAAGGGATCGTATCCTTAGATATGAAGGATTTAAAAACATATGATGATTATACTTATGCGCATTCGGTTAATGTTGCAGTATTATGTTGCGTAATTGGTATTGGAATGGGAATTGATCAACAGAATCTTTCTAGTCTGGTTACTGCAGCATTATTGCATGATCTTGGAAAACTACATATTCCTGAGACGATTCTAAAAAAGGAAGCGCGTCTTACTTCGGAGGAGTATGATGTTATGAAAAACCATGCGGTAAAGTCATATCAGATTATTGCAGATAGAAAGGATCTTCCGGAATCAGTAAAAAAGGCGGTTCTTTTACATCATGAGAACGTGGATGGAAGTGGATATCCACAAGGGTTAACAGGAGAAGAACAAAGTATTTTTGTAAAGATTTTACATGTTGCAGATGTATACGATGCTTTGACCTCGCAACGACCATACAAAAAACCTTATTCAGCTTCAGAGGCGGCTGAATATTTGATGGGTGCATGTGGAATTATGTTTGACTATCAAGTGGTAGAGCATTTCTTACAACAAGTGCCTCTATATCCTAAAGGAACGGAAGTTAGGCTTTCAGATGGAAGAAATGGAATTATTTACGAGAATGGTGGAATTCACAATTTACGTCCAATCGTTCGTCTTTTTGATGGAACCTTAGTAGATTTAGTAAATAGACGTTATTTGAATTTGACGATTCTTTCAGCGGAAGAAATTGATACGATGAATCCTACAAAAAGTGAGAAGGAACGTCGTGATATGATTTTAAATGCTAAGAAGCCAAAAATTCTTGTGGTAGATGATATGGCGACAAACCTACAGTCTATCCGTGCAATTTTAGAAAAACGCTACGATTTGGTCCTACTAAAAACGGGCGAACAGGCACTTAAGTATTTGGAAAATAACGAGTGTCCGGATCTGGTTTTAATGGATATTGATTTGCCAGGAATGGATGGAATTGAGACAGCAAGAAGAATTAACGATATGACAGGATGTACACTTCCAATTTTATTTGTTACAGCACTTTGTGACGTGAATACAGTATGGATGTGTAAGGAGTTAAAGGCAGCAGGATATATTGTGCGTCCATATAAACCTGTTTTCATTAAAACAGAGATTGAAAGAATTATTCATGGTTGGAAAGAGGTTTAATCATGCTTATCTATCAATGTGTTGGGTTATTAGTTACTTTTTTAGTATTAAAAGAATATATTGTTTCGGGATACCATTCGAGTGCGCATAGACTTTTGCCTTTGGTACTCGGACTTATTACTCTTTATAATTTTTATCAGATTTATCAGTGTGTAATTGGTGTGCCAGAGGCATTGCAAGAGCTAGAAGACTTGTTGTTATTGCAGGTACTTCTTCTTTTGGTGTTTTATATTGCCGATTTTATGGAACTTTCCATGCCAAAGATTCTTACCACGATAGCTTTTTCGGGCACGTTACTTGTAGATGCCTGGATGTTTTACTTTTTGGATCAAAAGGCTTACTACATGCCAGTATTTTTGGTGGCTTGCCTAATTTTCGCGGTTATTATTGTGGGAATGGCAACATATACATATTTTCATTTTTCTTTAAAGAAAATGGATCATTTCACTTGTAATATCCTATATTCGTGTATTGTTATTATGACAATTGCATTTGGATGTGATATTACAGGAATTGTAAAAGGCCAATATATTATGCCAGCGGCGTTAATGATTGTGTCGTTGTTAATATACTTCCTATTAAGAAGTGGCCGGTTGAGCGACACCTCGAGGATGTTAAAAGAAAATCTTTTTGATAATACTAACGAGGTAACACTTTTGTTTGATGATAAGATGTATTTCCGTGATTGTACAGATGTTGCAAGAAGCTGTTTTCCAAAATTGATTGAGGAAATTGAGAATCATCCAACAAATTATCACTATAAAGAGGCATTCGTGGAATGGGCAAAAGATGAATCGGTTCGACATCAGTTTGCGTTAGAGGACAAGCATTATTCATGCAAGATTACAAGTGTTTATCAGAAAAGCAGATGTAAGGGATATATTCTGAATTTTTTTGATATAACGGAGCAAAAAGTTCAAATGAAGTCGATGGAGCAGTTGAAAAATAAGGCAGAGAAACAGTCTAGAATGAAGAGTCAATTCCTAGCGCAGATGAGTCATGATTTAAGGAGTCCGCTTCATGTAGTATTAGGTGGAAGTGAGATTTTATTAGAACGTCAGTCGCTTACTCCAAGAAATCGAGCTATGGTTTCTCAGATTAAAGCAGCAGGAAAAACATTACTTTCAGAAGTAAATGAGATTCTTGATTTTTCAAAACTTGAGGCAGGGCGTTTGGAATTAAATGAGGCTCCTTATAGTTTTCAGCAGCTATTAGAAGAACTTGCTCACCAGTGCTTTGTAGATTTAAAGAAAAGCTCTGTAAAATTTCGCATGCGTGTAATGTCAGATTATCCGGATATGGTAATCGGAGATGAGATGCGAGTTCGAAGAATTATTCAAAATGTTCTTAGTAATGCATGCAAGTATACAGAAGTTGGTATGGTGCAATGCGAAGTATATTGTATCATCAATAAGTCAATTGACAGTGCCTGCTTCAAAATAAAGGTTAAAGATACAGGTTGTGGAATGACAAAAGAGCAGCTTGATGACATCTTTGATGAATATGTAACCTATCAGGAAAAGGCAAATGGTGTAGGCCTTGGTATGAGTATCGTAAGACAGCTTGTAAAGATGATGGGTGGAAAAGTTGTTGTAGAAAGTGAGCAGTATAAAGGTACAACTGTAATAATTGATATTCCGCAGAAACTTGTAAATGATGAAATTCAGTTTGCATCGGATATTGTAGAAGAGGATTTGGAACGTGAAGCGCTAATTAAGGACAACCTGGTTTTACCGCACTGGATTTATCCAAATGGAAGAGTACTTGTTGCAGATGATATTGAATTAAATCTGGAAATTTTTAAGGAATTGTCTATTCCATGGAAATTTCATGTAGATACCGTATCGAGTGGAAAGGAAGCCATCGAAGCAGCGAAAAATACACATTATGATTTGATTGTGTTAGATCAGATGATGCCGGGAATGAATGGAATCGAGACGGCAAGAGAGATTAAGAAACTGACAAATGCTCCACTTCTTGCACTGACAGCGGATATTTCGGAAGAAACAAGAGAAGCATGCTTAGAAAGTGGATTTGATGAGTTTTTGCCAAAGCCAATTGATATGGTAGTATTCCAAAAGCTGATTGAAAACTTTATGCCAGAAAAGGGAAGACAGGTGTTTGTGCAAACAACGTCAGCGTTTGGTAATTTCTATACGGCAACCCATATGCAAAATGCATATTTTCGAATGCTTGAAAGTTTCGTAAGAGAAGCATCGGTGCTAGAGTCAGAGTTAGAAAATTATGCTAAATCGGATTTAAAGATGTTTGTAACTAAAATTCATGGAATTAAAGGGGCTTGTAAGCAACTTGGACAGGCACAAATGGCTGAACTTTCTGAAATTCTTGAAATGGCAGCTAAAACCTCTAATATGGAATTTATTCAAAGACATATAAAAAATTTCCTTGAAGAGTTACATCTAGTTATTTGTGAACTTCGAATTGAAATGGAAGCATTAGGAATTGATAAGAAAGAATCCTTTGAAGAAAGAGCCGTTTCAAAGCAGGAAAAAAATGAACTATTTAAGAAGTTGAAAGAAGGCTTTGAAACATATCAGTTAACTAAAATTGAAAAATATATAGATGCTTTATCGGAAGTAGAATTGACAGATGAAGAAAAGCTTCTTCTGCAGAGTGCAAAAGAAGCTTATGATGATTTTGACTATGAAACAGGTCAAAAATTATTTCAATAATCTGTTGTCTATACTTTTCTATGAAGAAGAGCTGACCACTTTTCAATGTGGAAAGGCTTACCTTGAACCGCTTCAACTTTGAGGCGGTTTTCTTCATTAAATCCGACAAGAATATCATGATTTGCTTCTGAAAGGTAATCAATAATACCATCGATATCTGATTTGATATTCTTAGGACAATGAAGTGTAAAGCGTTTATTTGTTGTAATGTGTAAGGTATAGGTAATACTAAAGTGGTACCATAAGAATTTGTGGAGTGTAGAGTATTTGTAAATCCACAAGATATCCTGAATTGGCACAATACTGTTTCCGTAAGGAGAAGTCAAAATAAAATAGTGTTCTGTGATAAACATGTCCTCTGTTGCAAGCTGTGGCAACGTAAGGAGTTCTTCCTCAGCTTCTTCAAGTATTTTCTTTGGATTACCAAAAATAATAAGGTTTTGGCAACATGGTGAAAGTACTGGAAAGAAATAGTAAATAACGTATAAAATCAGACTGACAAGGGCATAAAACATTGTTCCAAAGTAAATGAGGAATAAAATGAAATTTATGCGAGGATTTAAAGCTGGCTCACTAAATAAGTAAGCTGATAATTGACTACTTATTCCTTCTTTCGTCCAGTCTAAATCAATTGCAAGCTGTTCTAATAAACGTTCATATGATTGTTGGCCTTCGGTTATCGCTCCATTAACAGTGAGCTGATTGATATATGGAAGACCCTGTTCGCAAGTTCTAGGATCTAAAAGAACGATAATACATTCACCATTGTGAACCGTATAGTAATAATAGCCATTGGTATTCCCAAATTGCTCACTGACATAGCCGGTAAAAGTTAAATCAGAAAAGGTGGCTCTTACGTAGTGACTTGTTTTGTCGTAAGCTTCTTCAATTGTTTGATTATTTAAAAGTGTAGGAGGCATTAGCATTTCCTTTAATGGGAAAATGAGCCATAAAACTAACAAAATCAGTAAATATATAATAGGGGAAAGAAGCCTCTTTTTATAGAAGGCTTTAATATTTCGTGATATATAGTGCTCAAAATTTTCTGTCATAATATTTTCCTTCATAGTTGATTTCTTTTTATTTTAAAACAAGTATAATTGTTTCAAGTGGAATAATCAACTGTGACAAGAATGAAACTTGCTTTTCTAGGCGTTAGTTGGTAGTATTATATCGATAAAATTGGCAAAAAGAAGGAGCGGTTATGGAAGCTTATACCAGTTTTGCACAAGTGTACGATTTGTTCATGGATAACGTGCCATATGAGATGTGGTGCGATTTTCTAGAACAGGAATTAAAACAAAATGGAATTAGTGATGGTATTATTGTAGATTTAGGATGCGGAACCGGAAAAATGACGCGTATGATGTCAAAAAAAGGTTATGATATGATTGGGATTGATAATTCTTTTGAAATGCTTGATATTGCGAGAGAGTTTGATACACCAAAAGAAATGGATGAAAAAAGCATTCTATATTTGTTACAGGATATGAGAGAATTTGAGCTATATGGAACGGTACGAGCAATTTATAGTGCATGTGATAGTTTAAATTACATCTTAGAAGAAGAGGATTTGCTTGCAGTCTTTCAGTTGGCAAATAATTATCTAGATCCTAATGGCTACTTTATTTTTGATATGAATACGCCATATAAATATCATACATTATTAGCAGATAATACGTTTGCAGAAAATCGGGAAGAAGGAAGTTTTATCTGGGAAAACTATTTTGACGAAGAAGAACAGATAAATGAGTACGATTTGACACTGTTTGTAGAAAATGAACAAGGTTCATTTACGAGATTCCAAGAGGTTCATTACCAGAAATGCTACGAAATTGAGACGATTAAGAAGTTGATCAAACAGTCAGGGCTTGAACTAGTAGGTGTGTATGATGCCTATACAAAGGAAGCTTTACGTGAGGATAGTGAAAAGGTGATGTTTATTACCAGAGAATTTGGAAAATAGAAAAATACAAGATAGAAAGAGGAAAAAAATATGTCAGATTATATTGTAAGAGCAACAGCAGCGGATAGCGCGATTCGTGCATTTGCGATTTATTCAAAAGAAATGGTAGAAGAGGCAAGAGTTCATCATAATACTTCTCCAATCATGACAGCAGCACTTGGACGAATGCTTTCTGGTGCTGCAATGATGGGAACAATGATGAAGGGAGAAAAAGACTTACTTACTCTTCAGATTCAGTGTAGTGGTCCGGCAAAAGGAATTACAGTCACTGCTGATTCAAAAGGAAATGTAAAAGGTTTTGCACTTAATCCGGATGTTGTTTTACCACCAAACGCACAAGGAAAGTTAAATGTTGGTGGAGCGCTTGATCTGGGTGTTTTAAGCGTAATTAAAGACATGGGGTTAAAAGAACCTTATGTAGGACAGTGTCAGCTTCAGACAGGTGAAATCGCAGAAGATTTGACATATTACTTTGCAACTTCTGAACAGATTCCATCAGCAGTTGGTCTTGGTGTTCTTATGAATAAAGATAATACTGTAAAACAGGCAGGTGGATTTATTATTCAGCTTATGCCATTTACACCAGACGAAGTGATTGATAAGCTTGAAAAACGTATTCAGGAAATGGATACGGTAACGAATATGCTTGAAAGAGGGTTGACACCAGAAGGGATTTTAGAAGAAATCTTAGGAGATTTTGGTGTAGAAATCAATGATACAATTGAAACAAGATTCCTTTGCGATTGTTCGAAAGAGCGTGTAAGTCGTGCTCTTTCTACAATTAGCAAAAAGGATTTAGATGATATTATTAACGATGGGGAAAGTATTGAAGTAAAATGCCAGTTCTGTAACACCCCTTATGTATTTGAAATTGAGGAATTAAAGGAGCTTCGAAAATAGTGAACTATGGATTTGTAAAAGTGGCAGCAGTCACTCCAAAAGTTAAAGTTGCAGATACGAAACATAATGGACAAGAAATTAGAAGATTAATGAATGAAACCGCAAAGGCTGGTGCAAAAGTGGTAGTTTTCCCAGAACTTTGTGTGACAGGTTTTTCTTGTGGAGATCTATTTTTACAGGATCAGTTAATCAAAGCTTCATTGGAAGAATTACTTGAAATTGCAAAAGAAAGTAATTCCCTTGATGCTATTTTCTTTGTAGGTCTTCCATATGAGATGAATGGAAAGCTTTATAATGTCGTAGCGGCGGTTTCACATGGTGAGGTTTTGGGAATTGTCCCAAAGGTGAATATCGTAAACTATGGAGGCATTTGCGAGGGTAAATATTTTGCGTCTGGGAAGGATATTTGTGTGGATGAAATTCTTCCAAATGGTCAGATGGTTTCCATTGATTGTAACCAGGTATTCTACTGTGAAGAGTTACCAAAGTTAAAGGTTGCGGCAGAAATCTGTGAAGATATGTGGGTCTCATGTCCACCATCAACAGAACATGCAAATGCTGGTGCAAATATTATTGTTAATGCAGCTGCATCTTCTGAGACAGTTGGAAAAAGACAGGTAAGACGTGATTATGTGAAGAATCTTTCTTCCAGATTGATTTGCGGATATCTTTATGCTTCGGCTGGGGAAGGAGAATCAACACAGGATGTTGTTTATTCAGGTCACAATCTGATTGCAGAGGAAGGCTCTCTCTTAGCAGAAAGTAAACCTCTCGAAAGTGGAATTGTTTATTCGGAGGTAGATGTTTTCCATATCGAAAATGCAAGAAGAAATACAGGAACATTTGATGTGGAAGAAACACATACTTTTGTTCCATTTCATTTAGAAGTAAAAAATACTGTTTTATCTAGAAAAGTGGATGCATCTCCATTTATTCCAGATGAGGAAACCGCTTTGAAGGAGCAGTGCGAAGAGATTCTTATGATTCAGGCGATGGGGCTTAAGAAACGAATGGAGCATACATGGTCTAAAACTGCAGTGATTGGAATTTCCGGTGGATTAGATTCGACATTGGCATTACTTGTTACAGCGAAAACATTTGATTTGCTTGGATTAGATAGAAGTGGTATTCATGCGATTACAATGCCAGGTTTTGGAACCACAGATCGCACGTATGACAATGCTTTAAAGATGATTCAGGCACTTGGATGTTCGTTTAGAGAAATAAGTATTAAAGATGCTGTAAACCAGCATTTTAAAGATATTGAACAACGTTCAGATAACCATGATGTGACATACGAAAACGCACAGGCGCGTGAAAGAACACAGATTTTAATGGATGTTGCAAATCAGGTTGGAGGAATGGTAATCGGAACTGGTGATTTATCAGAGTTGGTTTTAGGATGGGCAACTTATAATGGAGATCATATGTCAAATTATGGTGTGAATGGTTCGATTCCGAAAACACTTGTAAGACATTTGGTTCGTTTCTATGCGGATAGTTGTAAAGATGAGTTATTAGCCAAAACGCTTTATGATGTTTTGGATACTCCGGTTTCACCAGAGTTATTACCTCCTTCTGAAAGTGGAGATATTAAACAAAAGACGGAAGATTTGGTCGGACCTTATGAGTTACATGATTTCTTCTTGTATCATATGCTTAAGAATCATTTTGCCCCTGCAAAAATCTATCATCTTGCGTGTATTGCATTTCAAAACGAATATGAACCAGCATTCATTTTGAAGTGGCTTAAAACTTTCTATCGTAGATTCTTTACACAGCAGTTTAAACGTTCTTGTTTACCAGATGGTCCTCAGGCTGGTGTAATTTCAGTGTCTCCACGCGGAGCACTTTCGATGCCGTCAGATGCATGTGCACGCATCTGGATTGATGAACTTGAAAATTTGTAAGAATATGTCGATTCGCGAAATAATATTGTGCAAATTAAATATTAAATAAAAAGTGCTAATTTACCTTTTTTGTAACTTTCTCAAAGAAGAATCTTCTTCGCTACATGTGCAAAGCATTCCGATGAGCCTCCTAAAAGCAAAAATGTGTCGAGCATTGGCTCTCCACATTTTTTGAGTCTCATCTCCATAGCACATGAAAGCGCGAAAAAGATTTTCTTTGAGAAAGTTACATTTAGAGAATAGAAAAGCACTTTTTATTTATATGTTTATTGCTTGAAAAAATATTCGCGAATCGATTTTTCACCATATAATGGTCATATATAAATATAGATGTGTTGCAAATAGTAATGCAACGTGGTACATTATTTATGAAAGGTGGTGTTTTATATGGCAACTAAAACAGCAAATGTTACAGCAAGAATACAACCTGAGATTAAACAATCGGCGGAAGCTATTTTAGAAGAATTAGGAATTCCAGTATCAGTTTTTATTGATATGACCTATAGACAAGTTATCGCAATGAATGGTATTCCTTTTGAATTGAAAGCGTCAAAACATATTGTAACAAGAGATACAATGGAAGATGAGCAATTTGATTCAATAATGGAAAAGGGACTTGTTCAGGCGAAAGGGGATAATTCAAAATCTGTAAAATCTGTTTTTGAGGATTTAAGAAAGAGGGTTTAGTATTGGAGGATATTTACGAAGTAAAGATTACTACGCAAGCACAGGAGCAAATGGCTGAAATTGTTGAATATATTTCAACAGAATTATTCGCTCCTGAAGCTGCTAACAATCTTTTGGATAGGATGGAGAAAAGTATAACAGCTTTAGCTGAATTTCCAGAAAAGTACCAATTGATAGATGAAGAACCATGGAGAACAGAAGGAATACGAAAGATAATAGTAAACAATTTTTATGTTTATTATTGGATAAATGAGTCGGAGAAGAAGATTCAAGTAATTGCTGTGATTTATTCAAAAAGAGAACAGTTAGAACAACTTAGGAATATATATAAAAACGTGTAACTCTGATATTTGAGAGTTACACGTTTTTTAGTATTTCTTCTATTTCTTGAATCCAGCACGTTTTCTTAATGTTGGGTCAAGGATTTTCTTACGGATTCGTAAGTTTTCTGGTGTTACTTCTAATAATTCATCTGTGTCAATGAAGTCAATTGCCTGCTCTAGGCTTAATACACGTGGTGGTACGAGTGTGAGTGCTTCGTCAGCTGATGATGAACGAGTATTTGTAAGGTGTTTTTTCTTACATACGTTAAGTTCGATATCTTCGGCTCTTGATGACTGTCCGATTACCATTCCGGCGTATACTTTTTCTCCCGCTCCGATGAAGAGTGTTCCTCTTTCCTGTGCTGAGAATAATCCGTATGCTACTGATTCTCCTGATTCGAATGCGATAAGGGATCCTGTTGCACGGTAAGCAATGTCTCCTTTGTATGGTTCATAACCATCGAAGATTGTGTTTAAAATACCGTTTCCTTTTGTATCTGTTAAGAATTCGCCTCTATATCCGATTAATCCACGTGATGGAATTCTAAATTCAAGTCTTGTATATCCGCCTGCGATGGAACCCATGTTACGAAGTTCACCTTTACGTTGCTGCAATTTTGAGATAACAGCTCCTGAGAATTCATCTGGTACATCGACATATGCGATTTCCATTGGTTCTAATTTCTTTCCGTTTTCGTCTTCTTTGTATAATACTTCGGCTTTTGATACTGCAAATTCGTATCCTTCACGGCGCATGTTTTCTACTAATACAGATAAGTGTAATTCTCCACGGCCGGATACTTTTAAGCTGTCAGCGCTGTCTGTTTCTTCGACGCGAAGGGATACGTCTGTGTTCAATTCTTTCAATAAACGATCACGGATGTGACGTGATGTAACGTATTTTCCTTCTGTTCCAGCAAGTGGGCTATCGTTTACGATGAAGTTCATTGCGATAGTTGGTTCTGAAATTTTCTGGAAAGGAATTGCTTCTGGTTCTTCTGGAGAACAAATGGTATCTCCGATGTGAATATCTGCAATACCTGAAATTGCTACGATTGAACCAATACCAGCTTCTGTTACTTCTACTTTGTTAAGTCCATCGTATTCATATAATTTACTAATACGTACTTTCTGTAATTTATCAGGATTGTGGTGGTTTACTACAACTGCTTCCTGATTTACTTTGATTGTACCGTTATCTACTTTTCCAATACCGATACGGCCTACATATTCATTGTAGTCTATGGTTGAAATTAATATCTGTGTATTTGCATCTGGATCACCTGTCGGTCCTGGAATGTAGTTGATGATTGTTTCGAAAAGTGGTGTCATATCTTTTCTTTCATCATCAAGGTTTAACATTGCGTAGCCATTACGTGCTGATGCATAAACAAATGGGCAGTCAAGCTGTTCATCGGAAGCATCTAAGTCTAAGAATAATTCTAATACTTCGTCGATTACCTCTTCTGGACGACCTTCCGGACGGTCGATTTTGTTAATACAAACAATAACAGGAAGGTTTAAGTCTAATGCTTTCATAAGAACGAATTTTGTCTGAGGCATGGTTCCTTCGAATGCATCTACAACGAGGATAACACCGTCTACCATTTTAAGAACACGTTCTACTTCTCCACCAAAATCGGCATGACCAGGTGTGTCGATAATGTTGATTTTTGTATTTTTATATTGTACAGCAGTATTTTTAGAAAGAATCGTAATTCCTCTTTCTCTTTCAATGTCATTAGAGTCCATAACGCGTTCCTGAACATCCTGATTTTCGCGGAATACGCCAGACTGTTTTAATAGTTCATCTACAAGTGTTGTTTTACCATGATCTACGTGAGCAATAATGGCAATGTTACGAATATCTTCGCGTGTTGTCTTCATAAATAATCCTTCTTTCGATAATGGCATAAGCCTTGTTTACGTGTTTCTTCTATAATTCAACCGACTTATTTTACCACAATCTGTGTGAATGGCAAGTACTAATCGACAATCCTCACGAAAAAACATGGCTTGTACTTTGATAAAAACAAAGCCGAAGAAAAAATTCCAAATAGGAAGGGAGATATTCATGGGAGAAAAAGTATACGAAAACAACCAGGTGTCATTAATTGGAGAAATTGTATCAGGGTTTACATTTAGTCATGAGGTATATGGGGAAGGTTTTTATATGGTGGAACTTTCTGTCAGTCGTTTGTCAGACTTTGTGGATTATATTCCTGTTATGATTTCGGAACGTCTAATTGATGTGAATGAAAATTATGAAGGACAGTATGTGTACATTGGTGGACAGTTTCGTTCCTTCAACAGACATGAGGAACAAAAAAATCGTTTGGTATTATCTGTGTTTGCAAGAGAGGTGGAACTCTTGGATGAATTTGAAGAAGAAAATGCAAGCAACCAGATTTTTCTAGATGGCTATATCTGTAAAGAAGCCGTGTATCGTAAAACTCCTTTAGGAAGAGAAATTGCAGATCTTTTGATTGCAGTGAATCGTTCTTATGGAAAGTCTGATTACATACCTTGTATCTGCTGGGGAAGAAATGCAAGATTTGCGTCTACGTTTGAAGTGGGAACACATGTGGAAATATGGGGACGTATCCAAAGCAGGGAATATGTAAAAAGAATTAATGATGATGAAGTAGAGCAACGCATTGCATATGAAGTATCTGTAAGTAAAATAGAAACTCCTGAGTGACTGTCAAGTAATGTTGTCGGCCAAAATTAGTTGCAAAATAGGAAAGAGTATGTTATTTTTTACAATATTGTTACAATTGTTACAGAATTGACCATAAAGGAAGACTTGGAGGACGTTATGGAAAACGGTAGCGTACGAATTTATTATGGAGAAGGCCGTGGTAAATCAATGGCTGCTTTAGGAAGTATCATTTACAAAGCCAGCTTAGGTGGTAGCGCAGTTGTTATTCAGTTTTTAAAAGGAAAAGATGAGGAAACAGAAAATTTCTTGAAGCAATTTGAACCAAATGTGAAGTTTTTTCGTTTTGAAAAATGTGACGAGTGCTTTGATGAGTTGTCAGAAGAAAAACGTCATGAAGAAGAACTCAATTTAAAAAACGGTGTTAATTTTAGCAAAAAGGTAATTGCAACAGAGGGTTGTGACCTTGTAGTTTTAGATGAGATTCTTGGAGTGGTTGATCAGGGAATTATTTCCATTGATGAATTTAGAGAGCTTATTATGGCAAAACCGGAAGAAATGTCTATTATTTGTACGGGGCGTGTTCTTCATGAGGAAATGCGTGAAATGGTCGACGAAATATATAACATAACAAAAGAAAAATAAGGCATTGACACATAGGGGGTCAGATGCTATCATAAGGGAAACATAAGGATAGAGGTCGCGTGAATCATGAGTCACTTAGTGGATGTGGCAAGCACATAAGAAGCTAAGCAAAAGGGAGGAACGCCGAAAAAGAATATTTTCTTTGCAGATATTCTTTTGGGCATAAGGTGAAGAACTTTATGACTGTCATTTCTTGATGAAATGGTGAGCTATCGAAATCAGAAACGAAACGATTTTGACCGACTCATCATGAGTCGGTTTTTTATTTCTTTTTTCGAGTGTGAAATGCCGACTATGATAAAAACAAAGCTTAGGAGGAAACAAAAATGTCAATTTTTAAAGGTGCAGGTGTAGCTATCGTAACACCAATGAAAAACAATGAGGATGTAAACTACGATAAATTAGAAGAGTTAATCAACTGGCAGATTGATAATGGAACAGATTCAATCATTATTGCAGGAACAACAGGAGAAAGCTCATGTCTTAGTGTTGCAGAACATGAAGAAGTAATTAAAGCAGCAGTACGTATGGTTAATCATAGAGTTCCAGTTATTGCAGGAACAGGTTCAAACTGTACACGTGAAGCAATTCAGCTTTCTAAAGAAGCAGAAGAAGCTGGTGTTGATGGGCTTCTTATTGTTACACCATACTACAACAAAGCAACACAGGGCGGTCTTGTAAATCACTATACACAGATTGCACAGAATACAAAATGTCCAATCATTTTATACAACGTTCCTGGAAGAACAGGATGTAATCTTTTGCCAGAAACAGTAGCAACACTCTTTAACACAAACGAAAATATTGTTGGTTTAAAAGAAGCTACAGGAAACATGGCTCAGGCATCAAAAACAATGAACTTAACAGATGGAAAATTAGATCTTTATTCAGGTGAAGACGGAATCGTTCTTCCAATGCTTGCAATTGGTGGTTCAGGTGTTATTTCTGTATGGAGTAACGTGGCTCCACGTCAGGTTCATGATTTATGTGAATCATTCTGGAAAGGTGATATTGAAACAGCACAGAGACTTCAAAGAGAAGCATTGCCATTATGTGATGCATTATTCTCAGAAGTAAATCCAATCCCAGTTAAAAAAGCATTAAATCTTATGGGTAAAGAAGTAGGTCCGGTTCGTGCACCACTAACAGAAATGACAGAAGCAAATGCTGCAAAACTTGCAGAAGTAATGAAAGCATACGGAATTCTTTAATTAACATACAACGGAGGAACACCATGACAAGAATTATTATGAATGGATGCAACGGAAAAATGGGGCAGTGCATTACAGGAATTTGTAATGCAGATCCAGAGGTTGAAATCGTTGCAGGAATTGATGTATATGACGGAATAAAAAATGATTATCCGGTATTTCCAAGTATCAGTGCTTGTGATGTCGAAGCTGATGTTATTATTGATTTTTCAACAGCAAAAGCAGTAGATGAACTTTTAGATTACTGTGTAAATAAACAGGTGCCAGTCGTTCTTTGTACAACGGGATTATCAGATATGCAGCTTGCGCGTGTGGAAGAAGAAAGTAAAAAGGTTGCAATTTTAAAATCAGCAAACATGTCACTTGGTGTAAATACTTTAATGGAATTATTGAAGAAAGCTGCTCTTGTTTTTGCACCAGCAGGTTTTGATATGGAAGTGGTAGAAAAGCACCATAATCAAAAAATTGATGCTCCAAGTGGTACCGCTCTTGCTCTTGCGGATTCTATGAATGAAGCACTTAACAATGCTTATGAGTATAAATATGACAGATCACAAGAACGCAAGAAGAGAGATAAGTATGAAATTGGTATTTCAGCTGTTCGTGGTGGAAATATTGTTGGCGAACATGAAGTTTTCTTCTGTGGACAGGATGAAGTAATTGAATTTAAGCATACAGCATACTCGAAAGCTGTATTTGGAAAAGGTGCAGTGGAGGCTGCAAAATTCTTAAATGGTAAGGGCGCAGGTCGTTACGAAATGGCGGATGTTATTCTTGCTAAATAACCTAAAAGCGCGTAAAATTGTTATTAGTCAATAACAATTTTACGCGCTTTTTTGTTGATGTGATTCGTATACAAAACGCTCTCTTTTGGTATTCTTTTAACATGTTACGCAAAGTACAAATATTTTTGTGCAACATGTATTAAATACGGACAAGAGCGTTTTGCATACGAATCAGCTACATACGAAAATGTTAACTGCTTTTAGAGAGAATTGTTAAGATAATTGCTAAGAACGTAACTATGTGGTAGAATTATTAAAATTTGGGTGCAAGGGAGGATTAGCCTATGACCATTTTGATTAAAAACGGACAAGTTATTAATCCTGCGACGAATATGAATCAGGTTGCAGACGTTTATATTGATGGAGATAAGGTGGTAGAAATCCGGGAAAAAATTGAGCGTCAGGCGGAAAGAGTGATTGATGCAACAGGGTGCTACGTTATGCCGGGATTTATTGATTTACACGTGCATTTCCGTGATCCGGGATTAGTTCATAAGGAAGATATTTATACAGGTATGGCTGCTGCGGCACATGGTGGATATACAACCGTATATGCAATGCCAAATACAAAGCCGGTTGCGGATAAACCTGATGTAATTGAATATGTAAATAAGAAATCAAAATCAGTTCCACAGCACATTAATGTGTTCCAGGTTGGAGCGATTACAGTGGGACAAAAAGGCGAAGAACTTGCAGATATCGAAGGAATGGTAAAAGCAGGATCACCAGCGATTAGTGAGGATGGAAAATCTGTTATGAATGCGCAGATTTATCGCGCGGCTATGCAGGAAGCAAAACGTCTTAATATTCCTGTTCTTGCTCATTGCGAAGATATTAATCTTGTAAATGGTGGCGTTATGAATGAAGATGATAAATCAGAAGAGTTAGGTCTTCCAGGAATTGCGAATGCAGTAGAAGATGTAATTGTTGCAAGAGATATTATGCTTTCACATGAAACTGGTTGTAAACTTCATCTTTGTCACTGTTCTACAGAAGCGTCTGTTATTATGATTGCAGGTGCAAAAGAAAGAGGTCTTCAAGTAAGTGGTGAGGTATGTCCACATCATTTTGTACTTACTTCAGATGATATTAAAGAACAGGTTCCAGAAGTACAGGCTGGTATTATGATTTCGAATGAGGTGGATGCAGATACAAACTATAAAATGAATCCACCGCTTCGTAAAAAACAAGATGTAGAGGCTCTTAAGAATGGTTTGAGAGATAATATTATGGATGTTATTTCAACTGACCATGCTCCTCATACCTTTGAAGAAAAGAATACATCGATGAAGAGTGCTCCTTTTGGTATTGTTGGTCTTGAAACCGCGGCTTGTCTTACACATGATGAACTTGTTCTTGGCGGATATTTGACTCCAATGCAGATGGCAGAAAAAATGAGCTATAACCCTGCAAAAATTATGAGACTTGATAAAGGTGATATTCAGCCGGGGAAAATTGCAGATATTGTGATTTTTGATCCAAATGAAACTTATGTAATAGATAAAAATACATTTGCGTCGAAAGGTCGTAACACACCTTTCCATGGAAAACAAGTAACTGGTCGTGTAAAATGCACGATTTGTGACGGACGTGTTGTATTTGATGGAATGGCATAAAATTGATTTATTATACACAATGATAATTTAAAAGAGAGGAATCAGATTATGATTAACAAATTAGTAACCAAAATTCAGAAAACCAATGCACCTATCGTGGTAGGATTAGACCCAATGCTTTCTTATGTTCCACAGCATATTCAAAAAGCAGCTTTTGACAAGTTTGGAGAAACACCAGAAGGCGCTGCCGAAGCAATTTGGCAGTTCAACAAAGCAATTGTAGATGCAACTTATGATTTGATTCCAGCGGTAAAACCTCAGATTGCTATGTATGAGCAGTTTGGTATCGAAGGCTTAAAAGCTTATCAGAAAACTGTAGATTATTGCCATGAAAAAGATTTAGTAGTAATTGGTGATGTAAAACGTGGAGATATCGGTTCAACTTCGGAAGCATATGCAGTTGGACATCTTGGAAAAGTACAGATTGGAAGTAACAAAGTAGCAACATTTAATGAAGATTTTGCAACAGTAAATCCATACCTTGGAACAGATGGAATCAAACCTTTTGTAGATGTTTGTAAAGAAGAGAAGAAAGGTATCTTTATCCTTGTTAAGACATCGAATCCTTCATCAGGGGAATTCCAGGATCGTATGATTGATGGACGCCCACTCTATGAATGGGTTGGAGAAAAAGTTTCAGAGTGGGGAGCTGATTGCATGGGCGATTCATATAGCTATGTTGGAGCTGTTGTAGGTGCAACCTATCCGGAAATGGGTAAAGTTCTTCGTGATATTATGCCAAAGAGTTTTATTCTTGTACCAGGATACGGCGCACAGGGTGGAAAAGGAAAAGACTTAACACACTTCTTTAATAAAGATGGTCTTGGAGCGATCGTTAACTCATCAAGAGGAATCATTGCTGCATATAAACAGGATCAGTATAAATCGAAAGGAATTACAGAAGAAAACTTCGCAGATGCATCAAGACTTGCTGTAGAGGATATGATTGATGATATTGCATCAGCACTTGGAACAAAATAATTAGAAGAGAGAATAAATACAATGAGTAAAAAATTCGAGGAAATGGCTGTAGTTGTCAGCCAAAAGGAAATTGGAACAGGCATCTTTGATTTGGTTGTAAAAACAAATGAAATTGCAGCGAATGCAAAAGCCGGACAGTTTGTATCTTTATATTGCAATGACGGAACAAAGCTTCTTCCAAGACCAATTAGTTTATGTGGAATCGACAGAGAAAATGGAACACTTCGTATGGTGTATCGCGTAGCAGGAAAAGGAACTGCTGATTTCTCAAAAATGGTGGCTGGGGACGAAATTCGAATTCTTGGACCACTCGGAAATGGATTTACCTTAAAAGATAAAAAAGCATTTTTAATCGGTGGCGGAATTGGAATTCCACCAATGCTTCAGTTGGCAAAAGAATTAGATTGCGAAAAGACAGCAGTACTTGGATATCGTGATGAGTTATTCTTGCTAGATGATTTTAAAGCTGTATGTGATACGTATATTGCAACAGAAGATGGCAGTGCAGGAACAAAAGGAAATGTTATTGATGCAATCAAAGCAAATGGCTTACAGGCAGATATTATTTATGCATGTGGCCCAACTCCAATGCTTCGTGCATTAAAAGCATTTGCAGAAGAAAATAAGATGGAATGCTATATTTCTATGGAAGAACGTATGGCATGTGGAATTGGTGCTTGTCTTGCATGTGTATGCAAGTCAAAAGAAAAGGATGATCATACACATGTACACAATAAACGTGTATGTAAAGAAGGTCCTGTATTTGATGCGAAGGAGGTTGAACTATAATGAATAACTTAAATACAAGTGTCAACCTTTGTGGTGTAACTTTAAAAAATCCTGTCATGACTGCTTCCGGAACATTTGGTTCAGGGCAGGAATACAGCGAATTTGTAGATTTAAACAAACTTGGAGCAGTTGTAACAAAAGGTGTTGCGAATGTTCCATGGCCGGGAAACCCTACACCACGAGTAGCAGAAGTTTATGGCGGTATGTTAAATGCGGTTGGACTTCAGAATCCAGGTATTGATGTGTTCTGTAAAAGAGATATTCCTTTTTTAAAAAACTATGATACAAAGATTATTGTAAATGTTTGTGGAAAGTCTACACAGGACTATTTAGAAGTAGTAGAACGTTTAGCAGACGAACCTGTTGATATGTTAGAGATTAACATTTCCTGTCCTAATGTAAAAGAAGGCGGAATTGCTTTCGGACAGGATCCAAAGCTTGTAGAATCGATTACAAGTGATATCAAAAAGATTGCAAAGCAGCCGGTAATCATGAAGCTTAGCCCAAATGTAACAGACATTACAGAAATGGCAAAAGCGGCAGAAGCAGGTGGAGCAGATTGCTTATCTTTGATTAATACATTAACAGGAATGAAAATTGATATTGATAGACGCACATTTGTCCTTGCAAACAAGACAGGTGGTATGTCTGGTCCAGCAATTCATCCAATTGCAGTTCGTATGGTATATCAGACTGCTCAGGCTGTAAAGTTACCATTGATCGGAATGGGTGGAATTCAAAGTGCAGAAGATGCGATAGAAATGATTTTGGCTGGAGCAACAGCAGTATCTGTTGGAACGGCAAACTTCAATGATCCTCGTACAACAGAAAAAGTCGTAGCTGGAATTGAAGAATATATGAGAAAATATGGTGTGACAAACCTTACAGATTTAGTAGGGGCAGTTCACGAAAGATAGTATAAAAAGGCATAGATGAAAGCAGGTTGTAAATACAATCTGCTTTTTTTAGTGGCTAATGCACAAATGTAAACCTTTATAATAAGATTGGTTGACAATGCGCTTGGGCTATGGTAACGTAGCCTAGAAAGATTGCAATCGAAGGATTATTAGGAAGGAAACATTAAAAATGAGTCAAATTGAAAATGTAGAATCAAACAAAGTAAACGTAAACAAAAAGAGAAGTATGATATATAAGATGTGCACGATGGCACTTATGACAGCTGTTATTTGTATTCTTGCACCGCTTTCTATTCCAATTGGTACTGTACCAATAAGTTTTACAAATTTAGCAATACTTTTTACACTTTATTTGTTAGGTTGGAAAATGGGAACTGCAAGTAGTGTTTTATACATTTTAATCGGTCTTATTGGTCTTCCTGTTTTTTCTGGATTTACAGGAGGAATTGGAAAGTTAGCAGGTCCAACAGGTGGATATATTATTGGATTTATTCCTATGGCAATTATTGCAGGGATTGTTATTGAAAAGACAAACAATATCTTTTTACAGTATTTATCTATGGTGATTGGAACGATTGTACTTTATGCAATCGGAACTGCATGGTTTTGTGTTGTTATGGATACAACTGTAATGACAGCACTCAGCATTTGCGTATTTGTTTTTATCC
>JAXJUI010000026.1:0-63051 GCA_036309165.1 Agathobacter sp.
ATGTATTCTGCACTTAAAGTAAATGGTCAGAAGTTGTGTGACCTGGCAAGACAAGGGATAACAGTAGAAAGAAAAGAACGTGACATTACGATTTTTTCGATTGAAATCATGGAGATAAGTTTTCCTAGAGTTCGCATGAAGGTTCACTGTTCAAAAGGTACATACATTCGAACCTTGTGTAATGATATCGGTAAGAGCCTTGGATGTTTTGGCTGTATGGAGTCGTTGCTAAGAACGAAAGTGGCTGATTATACCATTGAAAACGCACTTCGTTTATCAGAAATCGAAGAATTGGTGAAAAATAATCCTGTTGAAGCATGGAATTTTGTGGGCTCTGTTGATTCTGTTTTTATGCATTTTTCGAAAGTTGAAACTTTAGATAAGGCGAAAAAATTAGTAGAGAATGGTAATCGTATTCCGCTTTCTTTTATCAAAGATCAAAGGGAAATTATGGAAGAAAAAGTACGATTATATGATGCCGATGAACGTTTTATCGGAATATATACCTATATATCCGATACTATGGAATACAAACCTATAAAGATTTTTGCGGAATAGCTTATGAAATATATTAGTAACACATTAGAATTTAAAATTGAAGAAAATACAGTAATTACGCTTGGTAAATTTGATGGTCTTCATCGTGGACATGAGCTTTTGGTGGAAACACTTCAAGAAGTAAAATGTGAACATGGATATCAAACTGTTATTTTTACGTTTGATATACCACCAAAACCTAATATGGATCCCAAAGATGCAAAAGTAATTACTACAAATGAAGAAAAACGTATTATTTTTGAAGAAGCACACATTGATTATTTGGTGGAATGTCCATTTACAAAAGAAGTTATGAGCATGGAGCCTGCGGAATTTGTTCGATGGATTGTAAAATCTTTATCTGTAAAATGTATTGTTGTGGGTAAGGATTTCCATTTTGGATATCAAAGACGTGGCGACTATCACTTATTACAGAGTTTAGAAGATGAATTAGGATATAAGACAATTGTCCACGAGAAAATTCAAGAAGATGAAAAAGATATTAGCAGTACATTTGTAAGGGAAGAGATTTCAAAAGGAAATTTTGAAAAGGCTAATCATCTGTTAGGTTATGAATTTTTTGCTAAAAGCATGGTGATTCATGGAAATGAAATCGGAAGAACCCTTGGTTTTCCAACGATTAATATGCAACTTGCACCAGAAAAATTATTGCCACCAAATGGGGTTTATGTAACTCGCGTATGTGTTGGAGAAAAATGGTATCAGGGTGTATCAAATGTTGGAGTAAAACCAACAATTAAAGGAGAGTATCCAGTTGGCGTAGAAACATATATTTTGGATTTTTGCCAAGATGTATATGGGCAAGTGGTTACCGTTTGCTTTTTACACAAACTTCGTGATGAAATGAAATTCTCTTCAATTGAGGATTTGAAAAATCAAATGCAGAAAGATATTATTCAAACCCAGAAATATTACAAAAATATTACGTAAAATTACAAAAAGTTGACAAATGATAAAACACTTGTTATACTCTGCTAGGAGTTGTTGATTATTTATGGAGGATACTATGAGATTTAATCATAATACAAAGATTGGAATTATTTCCATCGGCGGGTTAGCAGTTGTTATTTGTGGCGTATGTTTTTTATCTGGAAATAAATCTAGTAAAGACACTAAGAATTATTCTTTAAACGCTGGCGTGGCAAGTGTGATGAATTCGGAAGTAGCTGAAATCACAACAAATGCAGGTGTTTCATCTGTGTTAAATGATTTTGAAACAGTTCAGGTTGTTGATACCGGGGTCGATACTGTAGCAAGTGGACAAGTTCTTGATGATGGTACAATCTGTGGATTTGATAATTTAGCAGTTGCTAATATTGAAGAAGGAAACTTAAATATTCGTGCCGGTGCAGGAGTAGATTATAAGGTTGTCGGAAAAATGACTGCACATAATGCTTGTGATGTACTTGAAGCAGATGGTGATTGGAGCCATATCATCTCAGGTGATGTAGATGGTTGGGTAATGACAGAATATTTGATTTTTGGTGAAGAAGCAGAGACTATTGCAATGGGAGAAGTAATGACTGTTGCAGAAGTTAACACTACAACACTTCGTCTTCGTTCAGAAGCAAATACAGAATCTTCAACGATTACTCTTTTAGGTGATGGAGAAGATTTATTAGTAACAGAAGTCCTTGGTGATTGGGTAGAAGTAGAAGTTGATGGTGAACCAGGCTATGTTGCTGCAGAGTTTGTAGATATTACAAAGAAACTTCCAATGGCTAAAACAATTGAAGAAATCAGATACGGTGGAAGTATTTCAAGTGTCCGTGTTGATCTTGTAAATAATGCATTACAGTATGTTGGAAATCGCTATGTGTGGGGCGGAACAAGTCTTACAAACGGTGTTGACTGTTCTGGATTTACTATGAAGATTTACGAACAATATAATATTTATTTGCCACATCACTCAGGTTCACAACCAGCATATGGAACAAAAATCGATGCCTCAGAGGCTCAGCCGGGAGATTTATTCTTCTATGCTGACGGTGGACGTATCGGTCATGTAGCAATCTATATTGGAAATGGACAAATTGTTCACGCAAGTAGCCCAACACAGGGAATTATTATTTCAAATGCATATTATAAAACACCAGTATGTGTGGTAAGTTATTTAAACTAAAAGATTTTGTTTACAAGCCATAAGCAGTATGCTATACTGTCAAAGTATGAAAAAAGCCCATATTCGGTTTTTGGACACTCCGACCTTAAGCTGAGTATTAGAACCATCGGGCGTAAAGAATATAAAGGAGGATCAATCAATGATCGCAAAAGAAAAGAAACAGGCAATTATCGCTGAGTACGGAAGAACAGCAAACGACACTGGATCACCAGAAGTTCAGGTAGCTATTTTAACAGCTAGAATTAAAGAGTTAACTGAGCATTTAAAAGAAAATCCAAAGGATCATCATTCACGTCGTGGTATGTTAAAGATGATCGGTCAGAGAAAAGGTTTACTTGCATACCTTAAAGGTGTTGATATCGAAAGATATCGTTCATTAATTGAGCGTTTAGGTCTCAGAAAATAATTGTAAGACAAATGGGCGGAGTATGTGTATTCCGCCCAATTTTTGTAGAAGCTGTTACCGAGACCACTGAAGAAGGTAGGAATTTCCTGGTTTGTTCAGTAGTTTCGGACTTCTGCAAAAGAAAAGAATGAGGCATTAGCCGAAAAATAAAGGAGAATGGATATGTACAAAAGTTATTCAATGGAACTTGCAGGCAAAACACTTACTGTAGATATTGGTAGAGTGTGTGCACAGGCAAACGGAGCAGCATTATTAAAATATGGTGAAACAACTGTATTATCAACTGCAACAGCATCAGATAAACCACGTGACGGAATTGATTTCTTTCCACTTAGTGTAGAATATGAAGAAAAAATGTATTCAGTTGGAAAAATCCCAGGTGGATTTAACAAGCGTGAAGGAAAAGCATCAGAAAATGCGATTCTTACTTCTCGTGTAATCGACCGTCCGATGCGACCATTATTTCCAAAAGATTATCGTAACGATGTAACATTAAACAATATGGTAATGTCAGTCGATCCTGAATGTCGTCCAGAATTGGTTGCTATGATTGGAGCAGCATTAGTTACATCTATTTCAGATATTCCATTTGATGGACCATGTGCAACAACACAGATGGGTATGGTAAATGGTGAATTTATTCTTAATCCATCTCAGGAAGTATGGGACAATGGAGATTTACAGTTAACAGTAGCTTCAACATCAGAAAAAGTAATTATGATTGAAGCTGGTGCAAATGAAATTGTCGAAGAAAAAATGATTGAAGCAATTTATAAATGTCATGAAGTAAATCAGACAATTATTGCTTTTATTAATCAGATTTGTGCTGAAGTTGGAAAAGCAAAACATGAATATGCAAGTTGCGCAATTCCAGAAGAGCTTTTTGCAGCTATGAAAGAAATTGTTACTCCAGAAGAAATGGAAGAAGCAGTTTTTACAGATGAAAAACAGAAACGCGAAGAAAACATTAAGGCAGTAACAGAAAAATTAGAAGAAGCATTTGCTGATAACGAAGAATGGCTTGCTGTATTAGGGGAAGCTATTTATCAGTATCAGAAGAAGACTGTTCGTAAGATGATTTTAAAAGATCATAAGCGTCCAGATGGTCGTGCAATTGATCAAATTCGTCATCTTGCTTCAGAAGTAGATTTAATTCCTCGTGTGCATGGTTCAGCAATGTTTACACGTGGACAAACTCAGATTTGTGATATCGTTACACTTGCTCCATTATCAGAAGTACAAAAAATTGATGGTTTAGATGCAAATGTAACTACAAAACGTTATATGCATCATTATAACTTCCCAGCATACTCAGTTGGTGAAACAAAAGTTTCTCGCGGTCCGGGACGTAGAGAAATTGGACATGGTGCACTTGCAGAAAAAGCACTTGTTGCAGTATTACCTTCAGAAGAGGAATTCCCATATGCAATTCGTGCAGTTTCTGAAACTTTTGAATCAAATGGTTCTACATCAATGGCTTCAACATGTGCATCATGTATGGCACTTATGGCAGCTGGTGTTCCAATTAAATCAATGGTAGCTGGTATTTCTTGTGGTCTTGTTACAGGTGATACAGATGATGATTACGTATTACTTACAGATATCCAGGGCCTTGAAGATTTCTTTGGAGATATGGACTTTAAAGTAACAGGTACACATAAAGGTATTACAGCAATCCAGATGGATATCAAGATTCATGGATTAACACGTGAAATCGTAGAAGGTGCTATTGCGAGAACTCGTGAAGCAAGACTATACATCATGGATGAAGTAATGAGCAAAGCAATTGCTGCTCCTCGTGCTGAAGTGAATGAATGGGCACCAAAGATTGAACAGATTACAATTGATCCTGCTAAAATTGGTGATGTTGTTGGACAAAAAGGTAAGACAATCAACGAAATTATCGCTCGTACAGGTGTTAAGATTGATATTACTGAAGAAGGAAATGTATCTGTTTGTGGAACAGATAAAGAAATGATTGCAAAAGCAGTTGAAATGATTCAGATTATTACAACGGACTTTGAAGAAGGACAGATTTTTACCGGTACTGTAGTAAGTATCAAAGAATTTGGTGCGTTTGTTGAATTTGCACCAGGTAAAGAAGGAATGGTTCATATTTCAAAAATTTCTGATGAAAGAATTAATCATGTAGAGGATGTACTTACACTTGGTGACAAAGTTAAAGTTGTCTGCCTCGGTAAAGATAAAATGGGAAGAATTAGCTTCTCTATGAAAGACGTTAAATAATAGTGTTTATTAAAAAGGTCATGCAGTTGCATGACCTTTTTGTTTGCCGTCTATCATAAAACCTTACAAGAGTTTTTGATACAAGAATTCTTGCGTGAAAAGTGCAAATAATATAGAATATCTTCGTGGAGGCACAATTATGAAGATAACGAAATACATTAAAAAGTTTGCAAGTAAATTATTCAGTAAATTGGTCATTATGGGGCTTATTATACTGTTTCAAATTGGATGGGTAATTATGCTTGTTTACCATGCATCCGAAAGAAATAGTATTTTTAATATGTGTTTAAATATTGTTGCGGTTGCATTCGCATTATATGTGGTTAATCGTGATATGAAACCGTATAACAAATTGTCCTGGATTTTTTTGATTTTATGTTTTCCGATGGTTGGTTGTCCATGTTACTGGTTGTTTGGTCGGCCGGACCTTGTACGATGGACAAGAAAGAGAATGCGAATTGTTGAAGAACGGATAAAACCATATCGGGAAGAAGATAAAGAACTTTCGAAAAAATTTAAAGAAGAAGATATTGATGGATATAAACAATCTCATTATATTACGAATTGTGCGGGTTATCCACTTTATAAAGAAGGGGAAACAACATATTTTAAATGTGGTGAGGATATGTTTGATGTAATGTTAAATGATCTTCGAAATGCAAAGAAGTATATTTTCTTAGAATACTTTATTGTAAAACAAGGATATATGTTTGATACGATTCTTTCTATTCTTGTAGAAAAGGTAAGACAAGGGGTAGAGGTTCGTTTTATTTATGATGATGTTGGTTGTATTGGTACTGTGCCACCTTCTTTCTATAAAATGATGCGTGAAAAAGGAATTCAATGTGAACGCTTTAATCCATTCCGCCCTTTTTTGTCTGTTATTATGAATAACAGGGACCATAGAAAAATTATGGTGATTGATGGAAAAATTGCTTATACAGGCGGAATAAATCTTTCAGATGAATATATCAACAAACATGAACGTTTTGGATATTGGAAAGATTCTGCTATACGAGTGACAGGAAATGGAGTTTGGAGTATTACGACCATGTTTTTAGAAATGTGGGATTACATTACAAATACTGTAGAAGACTGTTTACAATATAAAGTAGACTCTGTAGAATCAAATGTAAAAAGTGGCTTAATTCAGCCATATAGTGATACGCCACTTGACCACGAAACTGTTGGAGAAAATATTTATTTGAATATGATTCAACAGGCGAAAGAGTATGTGTATATTTTTACCCCATATCTGATTATTGGGCCTGAAATGGTGACTGCGCTCGTTAATGCTGCAAAAAGTGGGGTAGATGTAAGAATTGTTACACCGGGAATTCCAGACAAAAAGATGGTGTTTATGTTGACACAGTCACATTACGAAACACTGATTCGTGGAGGTGTAAAAATTTATGAATATTCTCGAGGTTTTTTACATGCAAAATGTTTTGTTTGCGATGACAAGTATGCTGTTGTTGGAACCGTAAATCTTGATTTTCGTAGTCTATATCTCCATTTTGAAAATGGTGTGGTTTTGTATCATTCGGATGCAGTAATGGATGTAAAAAGAGACATGAAGGAGACCTTCGAAAATAGTCGCGAGATTTCGATTGATTTTTGTGAAAGCCGCAATATTGTGGTACGTTTGATATCTGGTATACTACATCTATTTGCGCCACTTTTATAAAAACACTAAATATTGTGATTTGGTACTTGAAATTTACAACATATCGTATTAAAATAGGCTAGTAAATGATAAGAAAACACAAGATATTGTTGTAGAGGATATTGTATGGATTTGACAGTAAAACTTCAAGTTTTTGAGGGACCATTAGATTTATTATTACATCTTTTGGATAAAAATAAAGTAAACATTTATGATATTCCGATTGTTGAAATTACAAATCAGTATATGGAATACATTGCAGAAATGAAAAGGCGTGACTTAAATGTGTTGAGCGAGTTTCTTGTTATGGCAGCAACACTAATAGACATCAAATCAAAAATGCTTTTGCCTGCAAATCCAGATGATGAGGAAGAAGAGCAAGAAGATCCTCGTGCTGAACTTGTGCAACAGTTGTTGGAATACAAAATGTATAAATGTATGGCGTATGAATTAAAAGATCGTCAGATGGATGCACAAAGAATTATGTTTAAAGAACCAACAATTCCGTCTGAAGTGTTAGCATTTGAAGAACCAATTGATATGGAAGAATTGATATCAGATGTGACACTTGCAAAGTTAAATCAGATATTTAAAGATATTATGAAAAAGCAGGTTGATAAAGTAGATCCTGTTCGTTCGAAATTTGGAAAAATTGAGAAGGAAGAAGTTTCATTGGAAGACAAAATGTTATTCCTCGAAAACTATGCAATGCAACATAAACATTTTAGTTTCCGTAGCTTGTTAGAAAAACAGTGTGGAAAGGTTGAAATTATAGTTACATTCTTAGCTATTTTAGAATTAATGAAAATTGGGAAAATTTTTATTTCGCAAGAAAAAATATTTGACGATATTCAAATTGATTCAAAGATTGCTGCATAAAAATTGTAAAGGTTTTATTTGAAATGGAAGAAAAGAATTATAAGTCAATTATTGAAGCAATATTATTTACTATGGGTGAATCTGTAGAACTAGGAAAAATTGCGGAGGCAATTGAATTAGATAAAACACAAACAAAGAAAATTATTGAACAGATGAAAGAAGAATATAACTCATCTGAAAGAGGAATAAGTATTGTAGAACTTGATGGTGCTTATCAGATGTGTACAAAACCGGATATGTATGAGTATTTGATACGTATTGCAAAACAGCCAAAACGTAGAGTTCTTACGGATGTTTTGTTAGAAACTCTTTCAATTATTGCATATAAACAGCCAGTAACACGTGCAGAAATCGAAAAAATCCGTGGGGTTTCTAGTGATCATGCAGTAAGTAAGTTGGTTGAATATGGACTTGTTTGTGAACTTGGTAGATTGGATGCACCGGGTCGTCCATTGTTATTTGGAACTACTGAAGAATTTCTAAGAAGCTTTGGGGTACATTCTGTTGATGAATTGCCAGTGCTTAGTCCAATACAATTAGAAGAGTTTAAAGCAGAAGCAGAACAGGAAATGCAAGTTGCACTTAATATTTAGCGTAATATAAAGAAAAGCGGAATCATATATTTATTCAAAAAGTATGGATAAGTATATGGTTCCTTTTTATTTAAAAAAATCTAAGAAGTTTAAGAAAATATGTGTATTAATCATTTGTGTATCTATATTCATAATGATGATGCCTGAACGAATTGTGGGGGAAGATATTTCCTTACATGCTATGTCTGCAGTGCTTATGGATGGAGATTTGGGGCGGGTATTATATGATAAAAACGGGAAAAATCCTATGGCAAATGCAAGTACAACAAAGATTTTAACTGGAATAATTGTGCTTGAAAATTGTGATAGAAATGAAATGGTTATTGTATCGAAAAATGCTGCTTCTCAACCAAATGTACAGATGGACATAGTGGAAGGCGAAGAATATTTAGTTGAAGAACTATTATACGGAATGATGTTAGAATCCTATAATGATTGTGCAGTTGCACTTGCGGAACATGTTTCGGGAAGTGTTGAAGATTTTTCTGTTTTGATGAATGAAAAAGCAAAAGAAATTGGATGTACAGATACATATTTTATTACACCAAATGGATTAGATGCAGAGAATGAAAATGGTTTTCATCATACGACGGCTACAGATTTATGTAAAATAATGCGGTATTGTGTTTGGGAATCTCCAAAAGCAGAAGAATATGTTCAAATAACTTCGACCGAGAATTATAAGAATTGTGTGAATCGAAATTTATTTCTCGGAATGGAAGAAGACGCAATTACCGGGAAAACAGGTTATACATCAAAGGCTGGATATTGCTATGTGGCGGCAATAGAAAAAAATGGAAAAAAGATGTGTATTGCGTTGCTTGGGTGCGGATGGCCAAGTAACAAAAATTATAAATGGGAAGATACAAAAAATTTAATAACATATTGTGATACATGTTATCGGTTTGTCTCAATAAATGAGGTGATAGAGAGCTTGGAACAGAAGAAAACTATAAATGTTTTGGGTGGATATAATGAAAATCCAAGTTTAGAAAGCTGGCAAAAAATTTGTACAATTCAAATATCGCCTAAGTTGCTTTCTGATGAAGAAAAAATTTTAGTATGTGATAATGAAAGCTTTGATGTGAGATATGAGTTTAATAAAAAATGGGAAGCCCCGGTATTAGATGAAAGTGAAATTGGCTCGATGAAAATTTTTTTGAATGGAGAAGAAATTAAGAATATTAATCTTTATGCTGATAATGAAATAGAAAAGTGGGACTATGTTAATTTATTTAAATGTATTTTGGATGAATTTTTGTTGCGGAAAGTTTCGTGAGTTTTCAATGAAAAAATAGGTAAAATCTTTATAAATGAGTTGAAATAAGTATAAAAATAATATAGAATCACAATAGCGAAAAATTTATTTTTTATAGATGGAGGGCATAAGATGAGTAGTAACAATGCAAGCTTAGCGATGCAGCGTATTGCTAAGTTAGTCGATGAGAACAGTTTTATGGAAATTGGTTCTCTCGTAACAGCACGTAGCACAGATTTTAATTTTTCCGCTACAAAAACACCTTCCGATGGTGTAATTATTGGTCATGGACTTATTGATGGAAACTTGGTATTTATTTATAGCCAGGATGCATCAGTATTAAACGGAACAATTGGCGAAATGCACGCTAAAAAGATTGCTTCGGTATATGACATGGCTATGAAGATGGGAGCTCCTGTAATCGGATTAATCGATTGTGGTGGTATTCGTCTTCAGGAATCTGTAGATGCTTTAGATGGTTTTGGACAGATTTATGCAAAAGAAGTTGCAGCTTCTGGAATTGTTCCACAGATTTGTGGTGTATTCGGAAACTGCGGTGGTGGACTTTCAGTTGTTCCAGCACTTTGCGACTTTGCTTTTGTTGAAGAAAATAAAGGAAAAGTATTTGTAAATTCTCCTGATGCTGTAGAAGGTAATTGTGTTGATAAATGTGATACAAGCAGCGCTAAATTTCAGGCTGAAGAAACAGGTTGTGTTGATGGTTTCGGATCAGAAGACGATATTATTGCAGATATTCGCGAACTTGTTACAATGCTTCCAGGAAACAACGAGGGTGATGTATATACAGATACATGCGAAGATGATTTGAATCGTGTTTGCAATAACATGGATAGTATGAAGGGTGATCCAAGATTCCTTCTTTCAGAACTTTCTGATGATCATATTTTCTTTGAAACAAAGAAAAACTTCGCTAAAAATATGGTAACAGGTTTCATCAAATTAAACGGAATGACAGTAGGTGCAGTAGCTAACTGTTCGGAAGTATATGATGAAGAAGGAAATAAAGCAGAAAGCTTTGAAGCTGTTCTTACTGCGAAAGGATGTAATAAAGCTGCGGAATTCGTTCAGTTTTGTGATGCATTCTCTATTCCAGTACTTACTCTTACAAATGTAAAAGGATTCTGCAATTGCATGTGCGCAGAAAAGAATCTTTCTAAAGCACTTGCACGTATGACTTATGCATTCTCTAACGCTACAACAGCAAAAGTTAACCTTGTAACAGGTGAAGCATTTGGAAGCGCTTATGTTTCAATGAATTCAAAATCTATTGGAGCTGATTTGGTTTACGCATGGAATGATGCAAAAATCGGCATGATGGATTCAAAAATGGCTGCAAAAATTATGTATCCAGAAGCAAATGCAGATGAATTATCTACAAAAGCTGCTGAATATGAGAATCTTCAGTCAAGTGTAACATCAGCAGCTGCAAGAGGATATGTAGATTTGATTATCGATCCTGCTGATACAAGAAAGTATCTTGTTGCTGCATTTGAGATGTTATACACAAAATATGTGGAAGAACCAGTAAAAAAACACGGAACAAAATAGAAAGGTGACGTTTTATGAAGAAGAAATTTGCTTTAGTGCTCGCCATTGTAATGATGGTGCTTACACTTGGTGCATGTGGAACGGATCCTAAAACTGTAAACTATAATGGTTATACGTATGACCAGTTAAAACAGATTACAATTGATAGTGTTGAAATTGTAGAATATATTTCAGAAAATTTAGGCGATACTGAATTATCAAACAAAGAATTGGAAGTAATTAGTGAAAATACTGGATTTTCAGTTGCTCAGTTAGAGGCATCACCACGTTGGTATGAAGTTTCTACAGAATTTGGTAATCTGACAGGTGTCGATGAATCTAGTTTCCATGTATCAAAATCAGGTGAAACACTTACAACAAACATTGTACTTGTTTTTGAAAAGAAAAATGTAGATTTTCAGCTTGTATATAAATATCATTCGATGGAATTGACAGGTGTAACAATTGAACCTGTATATTCATTGGGTGAAAAAATGGAAAAAGCCGGTCTTAATACATTAATCTCAATGAGTATTGTATTTGTTGTATTAATTTTGATTAGTTTAATTATTTATTGCTTTAATATTTTCCCATATCTTGAAAAGAAGAGAAAAGAAAAGAAAGCAGATAAAACTGATTCGGAAAAAGATCAGGTGGTAACACAGATTGAACAAAGAGAACAACAAACAGATGATGCAGAATTAATTGCCGTAATTGCTGCTGCAATTGCTGCAAGCGAAGGAACATCAACAGGTGATTTTGTGGTTCGTTCTATTAATAGAAGATAATTAGGAGGATATTTACAATGAAAAATTATACAATCACTGTAAACGGAAACGTATATGACGTAACAGTAGAAGAAACAGGAAGCACACCATCAGTTGCTGCTCCAAGAAGAGCTGCAGCTCCAGTAGCAGCTCCAGCTGCAAAACCAGCAGCTTCAGCAGGAAACGCAGGAAGCGTTAAAATCGAAGCAGGTGCTGCAGGAAAAGTATTCAAAGTAGAAAAAAGTGTCGGAGATGCTGTAAAGAAAGGTGACACAATTTTAATTCTTGAAGTAATGAAAATGGAAACACCAGTAGTTGCTACAGAAGATGGAACAGTGGCAAGTGTAAACGTTGCTGTAGGTGATGCTGTAGAAGCTGGACAGGTTCTTGCAACATTAAATTAATTAGTGGAGGGATGAATTCGTGAGTTATGTAGTAGATACTTTAACGAACCTCCTACACCAAACAGCCTTTTTAAATCTTTCTTGGGGAAACTACGTAATGATTATTGTTGCGTGTGTATTCCTTTATCTTGCGATTGCAAAAGGATACGAACCATTGCTTTTAGTACCAATTGCATTTGGTATGTTACTTGTTAATATTTATCCAGATATTATTGCAAGTCCTGAAATGACAAGCAATGGCGTAGGTGGTTTACTATATTATTTTTATGTGATGGATGAATGGTCAATTTTACCTTCGCTCATTTTCTTGGGTGTTGGTGCAATGACTGACTTTGGTCCACTTATCGCAAATCCAATCAGTTTCTTACTTGGTGCCGCTGCACAGTTTGGTATTTTCGCAGCATATTTCCTTGCAATCCTTCTTGGATTCAATGATAAAGCTGCAGCTGCAGTATCAATTATCGGTGGCGCAGATGGACCTACTTCGATTTTTCTTGCAGGAAAATTAGGACAGACTGGATTAATGGGACCAATTGCTGTAGCAGCATATTCTTACATGGCTTTAGTTCCAATTATTCAGCCACCAATTATGAAATTATTTACAACGAAAAAGGAACGTCAGATTAAAATGGCAAACCTTCGTCCGGTTAGTAAATTAGAAAGAATTTTATTCCCAATTGTTGTAACAATTGTGGTATGTACAATTCTTCCTACAACAGCACCACTTGTTGGTATGCTTATGCTCGGTAACTTATTCCGTGAGTCAGGTGTTGTTAGACAGTTAACAGATACAGCAAGTAATGCACTTATGTATATTGTAGTAATTTTACTTGGAACATCAGTAGGTGCTACAACTAGTGCAGAAGCTTTCCTTAACATTGATACAATTAAGATTGTTATATTAGGTCTTGTTGCGTTCATGGTAGGTACAGCAACTGGTGTATTATTTGGTAAATTACTTTGCTTTATTACAAAAGGAAAAATCAATCCACTTATCGGATCTGCGGGTGTTTCAGCTGTTCCAATGGCGGCTCGTGTATCTCAGAAAGTTGGTGCAGATGAAGATCCAACTAACTTCCTTCTTATGCATGCAATGGGACCTAACGTTGCAGGTGTAATTGGTACTGCTGTAGCAGCTGGATGTTTCATGGCAATCTTTGGAATTTAATAAAGAATAATAGGAGAGAAAATCATGTCAGAAGTGGTTAAAAAACCTTTAAAAATAACTGAAACAATTTTGCGTGATGCTCATCAGTCTTTGATTGCAACACGTATGACAACAGAACAGATGCTTCCAATTATCGAAAAAATGGATAAAGTTGGATACCATGCTGTTGAATGTTGGGGTGGAGCTACATTTGATGCTTCATTACGTTTCTTAAAAGAAGATCCATGGGATCGTCTTCGTAATTTAAGAGATGGATTTAAAAATACAAAATTACAGATGTTATTCCGTGGACAGAATATCTTAGGATATCGTCCATATGCCGATGACGTTGTAGAATACTTTGTACAGAAATCAATTGCTAATGGTATTGATATCATTCGTATTTTTGACTGTTTAAACGATATTCGTAACTTGCAGACAGCTGTAACTGCTTGTAATAAAGAAAATGGTCATGCGCAGGTTGCATTATCTTATACATTAGGTGATGCATACACATTAGACTATTGGATGGAAATGGCTAAAAAAATCGAAGATATGGGAGCAAATTCTATCTGTATCAAAGATATGGCTGGTCTTTTGGTTCCTGCTAAAGCAACTGAGTTAGTTCAGGCTTTAAAAGATTCTACATCTTTACCAATCGAACTTCACACACACTATACTTCAGGTGTTGCTTCAATGACATACATGAAAGCAGTTGAAGCAGGTTGTGATATTATTGATACTGCTATGTCACCATTTGCCCTTGGTACATCACAGCCAGCAACAGAAGTAATGGTAGAAGCATTCAAAGGAACAGAATTTGATACTGGATTAGATCAGAAACAGTTGGCAGAAATTGCTGCATACTTCCGTCCAATGAGAGACGAAGCTTTAGCAAGCGGATTATTAAATCCAAAAGTTCTTGGTGTAGATATTCAGACACTTTTATATCAGGTTCCAGGTGGAATGTTATCAAACATGGTTTCACAGTTAAAAGAACAGAACGCTGAAGATAAATACGAAGAAGTATTACAGGAAATCCCACGTGTTCGTAAGGATCTTGGTGAGCCACCTCTTGTAACACCTTCATCACAGATTGTTGGTACACAGGCTGTATTTAACGTATTAATGGGTGAACGTTATAAAGTTGCTACAAAAGAAACAAAAGACGTATTACTTGGAAAATATGGTCAGACAGTTAAACCATTTAATCCTGAAGTTGTTGAAAAAGTTCTTGGAGAAGATGCAAAGAATGCAATTACATGCAGATATGCAGATTTGCTTGAACCAGAATTAGATAAGATTGAAGCAGAAATGAAACAGTACAAACAGCAGGATGAGGATGTATTAACATATGCATTATTCCCACAGGTTGCAACAGAGTACTTCAAATATCGTGAAGCTCAGCAGACCGGTGTAGATGCAAAAGTTGCTGATACAAAAAACGGTGCATATCCTGTTTAATAGGAATAAAAACAGAGAAGTGAAAACTTCTCTGTTTTTTTGTTGCCATGCATCCGAAGGAAGCTGCCGGTGGCAGGTTCTATAAGAAAAATGACGGAAATATTGCAAAATAGATTGTATTATGCAAGTAAGATGATATATAATATTGTTCGTATTCGGTGTAAATGTCGAATAGGAAAGAGGAAATGAAAATGTCGAACACGAATGAGTTGTTAAATAGAATTAATAGCAAATACAGCAAGATGAGTAAGGGGCAGAAATTGCTAGCAACTTACATTACAGATAATTATGACAAAGCGGTATTTTTAACTGCGGCTAAGATGGGTGAAATTGTAGGCGTAAGTGAATCGACAGTTGTTCGTTTTGCAACAACACTTGGATATAAAGGCTATCCTGATTTTCAAAAAGCATTAGAAGAACTTGTACGGAATAAACTTAATTCTATTCAGAGAATGGAAGTTACATATGGTAGAATTAGTCAGTCAAAGATTCTTGAAACCGTTCTTCAGTCAGATGCAGATAAAATCAAATCGACATTAGAAAAGATTGATCATAATGCTTTTGAACTTGCAGTAAATACAATTATAGAAGCAAAAAATATTTACATTGTTGGAATTAGAAGCTGTGCTCCGCTTGCAAGTTTTCTTGCTTTCTATTTTAATCTTATGTTTGACAATGTTCATTTGCTTAATACGAATAGTTCAAGTGAGTTGTTTGAACAGATGGTTCGAATCGGAAAAGAGGATGTTATTATCGGAATTAGTTTTCCTCGCTATTCGATGAGAACTTTAAAAGCACTTGAATTTGCAAATAATAGAAGTGCAAAAGTTATTACAATTACAGATAGTATTCATTCACCAATGAATTTGTATTCATCTTGTAATCTGATTGCAGATAGTGATATGGCTTCCATTGTAGACTCTTTGGTAGCGCCTCTTAGTGTTATCAATTCGCTTATTGTTGCTTTGTGTATGAAGAAACAAAAAGAAGTAGCAGGAACGCTTACCATGTTAGAAGATATTTGGGATGAATATCAAGTATATGAAAATGACGAGATTAATTATATTGATGATTCGATTAAAGTTCATTATGCAAAATTAGAGGGAATGGATTGATGAGCCAGGTTATTGTAATTGGTGGTGGACCAGCAGGAATGTTTGCAGCATATTTTGCTGCAAAGAACGGGCATAAAGTTACACTACTAGAACAGAATGAAAAATTGGGAAAGAAATTATATATAACTGGAAAAGGTCGATGCAATATTACAAATGCAAGTGATATGGAAGTTCTTTTTCAAAATGTTATAAGTAATCGAAAATTCTTATATAGCGCATTTTATGCATGCGATAATCAAATGGTTATGGACTTTTTTGAATCACATGGCTTGCCTATAAAAGTAGAACGAGGAAATCGTGTTTTTCCGGTTTCTGACCATTCTTCCGATGTAATTGCCACGTTATCTAAGGCTTTAAAAGAAGTTGGAGTTGATGTTCAATTATATACAAAAGTAAAAGAATTAATCATTGAAAATGAAATGGTTACTGGAGTGGAACTGGAGAATAATAAAAAACTTTTTGCAGATGCTGTCATAGTAGCAACTGGTGGAGTATCGTATTCATCTACAGGTGCAACCGGCGATGGATATCGCTTTGCAAAGAATTGTGGGCATACACTTGTTCAAGCTACGCCTTCACTTGTTCCATTTGAAACAAAAGAAGAATGGGTTACTAAGCTACAAGGCTTGGCTCTTAAAAATGTAAGTGTATCGATTACAGAGAAGGAGTCGTCTTCAAAAAAGAAAAAAGTGTTATTCTCTGACTTTGGGGAAATGCTTTTTACTCATTTTGGTGTTAGTGGACCGATGATTTTATCTGCTAGTGGAAACATTAAGCCAGATTTATTGCAAAAAGATCTTCTTCTTTGTGTGGATTTAAAACCTGCTCTTGATGCAGAACAATTAGATAAGAGGATTTTAAGAGATTTTGAAGAACAAAAGAACAAACAGTTCAAAAACTCTTTACAAAAACTTTTACCAGCAAAATTAGTTCCAATTATGATAGAGTTGTCGGAAATTGATCCGGATAAGAAAGTAAATGAGATTTCAAAAGAAGAAAGAAATCGTTTGGTTTCATTGATTAAAGCATTGCCTATGACTATTTGTGGAACAAGAGGATGGAATGAGGCGATTATTACAAAAGGTGGAATCTCTGTGAAAAATGTTAATCCATCTACAATGGAATCAAAACTTATTTCCAAACTATATTTTTGTGGTGAGGTATTAGATTTGGACGCTTTAACAGGAGGATATAATTTGCAAATTGCATGGTCAACAGGATTTTTGGCAGGCAATTCTATTGAATAAAAACTTGAATAGAAAAGAGGAAATAAATGATGAAATACAATATCGCAATTGATGGACCAGCGGGAGCAGGAAAAAGTACAATCGCAAAGAAACTTGCAAAAGATTTGGGGTATGTTTATGTAGATACGGGAGCAATGTATCGTGCAATGGCATACTATTTTATTCAAAATGGAATCAAAGCTGATGATGTTTTGGCAATTGAAAAAGCATGTGTAGATGTTGATGTTACCATTACATATAAAGATGGTGAGCAACAGGTGATTCTAAATGGAGAAAATGTAAACGGTGTGATTCGAAATGAAGAAGTTGGAAACATGGCATCTGCAACAAGCATTTATCCTGTTGTAAGAACAAAATTAGTTGAACTTCAAAGAACTCTTGCGCAAAAAGAAAATGTCATTATGGATGGTCGTGATATAGGAACAGTTGTACTTCCAAATGCGAATGTAAAAATCTTTTTAACTGCTAGCTCAAGAGTTCGAGCAATAAGAAGATATGAAGAATTACAAGCAAAAAGTATAGAATGCAATTTGGATGAAATTGAAAAAGATATCATTGAGCGCGATCGAAGAGATATGAATCGTGAAACATCTCCATTAAAACAGGCTGATGACGCTATTTTATTAGATTCATCAGATCTTGATATTGATGGCGTAGTGGAACGTATGAAAGAAATTATTGAAAAGGCGAAATAATATGAATGTGATATTAGCAAAAAGTGCAGGTTTTTGTTTTGGTGTAAAACGTGCGGTGAATATGGTTTATGATGAAATTGCAAAGAAGCATGATAAACCGATATATACGTATGGACCAATTATTCATAATGACGAAGTAGTAAAAGATATGAAAGATAAGGGAGTGATTGTTGTTGATGACTTGAAAGACTTAAAACATTTATCTCCTGGACCTATGATTATTCGCTCGCACGGAATTAGTCGAGCTGAGTATGAACAAATAGAAAATTCCGGATTTGAAATCATTAGTGCTACGTGTCCTTTCGTAACGAAAATTCATCGTTTAGTAGAAGAGTATAGTGCAAAAGATTATCAGATCATTATCATCGGAAATGCAGACCATCCTGAAGTAAAAGGAATTCGTGGTTGGGTGCATGGAGAAGATGTCAAAATTATTGCAACTGCACAAGAAGCAGAGCTTTTGGAAGAAAAAGAAAAGAAAAAAGTATGTGTCGTTTCACAAACGACATTTAACTACAATAAATTTCAAGATATAGTTGAAATTATCAGTAAAAAAGGTTATGATATAAGTGTTTTAAATACAATCTGTAACGCAACTGAGGAGAGACAAACAGAAGCTCGTCAAATTGCAAAAGAATCTGACGCAATGATTGTCATTGGTGACAAAAACAGTTCGAATACGCAGAAGTTATTTGAAATATGTAAAAATGAATGTGCAAATACTTACTACATACAAACGAGTAATGACATGGATTACAGTAAGTTGGTATCCGTCAATAACGTAGGTATTACCGCAGGGGCGTCAACCCCAAACAATATTATTGAGGAGGTTTCAAAGAATGTCAGAAATGAGCTTTGAACAAATGCTAGAAGAATCTTTAAAAACAATAAGAAATGGAGAAGTGGTTGAAGGTACCGTTATTGATGTGAAACCAGATGAAATCATCTTAAATATCGGATATAAATCAGATGGAATTATTTCACGTAATGAATATACAAACGAACCAAATGTAGATCTTACTACTATGGTATCTGTTGGCGATACCATGGAAGCTAAAGTTATTAAAGTTAACGATGGCGAAGGACAAGTTCTTCTTTCTTACAAACGTCTTGCAGCTGAAAAAGGAAGCAAGAGATTAGAAGAAGCTTTCGAGAACCAAGAAGTATTAAAAGCAAAAGTAGCACAGGTATTAGCTGGTGGTGTATGTGTAATTGTTGATGAAACAAGAGTATTCATCCCTGCTTCACTTGTATCAGATACTTTTGAAAAGGATTTATCAAAATTCAAAGATCAGGAAATCGAATTTGTAATTACAGAATTTGATCCAAGAAAGAGAAGAATTATTGGTAACAGAAAAACTCTTCTTGTTGCTGAAAAAGCAAAACAGCAGGAAGAAATCCTTGGAAAAATTTCAGAAGGTGATGTTGTAGAAGGAACTGTTAAAAATGTAACAGACTTCGGCGCATTTATCGATTTAGGTGGAGTAGACGGATTACTTCATATCTCTGAAATGTCATGGGGAAGAGTTGAAAATCCTAAGAAAGTATTTACTGTTGGTCAGACAGTTAAAGTATTTATTAAATCAATCAGTGATACAAAGATTGCACTTTCTATGAAATTTGATGATGCAAATCCATGGAATGGTGCTTCTGAAAAATTTGCAGTCGGAAACGTTGTGACAGGAAAGGTTGCACGAATGACAGATTTTGGTGCGTTTGTTGAACTTGCACCAGGAGTTGATGCATTACTTCATGTTTCTCAGATTTCAAAAGATCATATTGAAAAACCTGCTGATGCATTAAAAATTGGTCAGGAAGTTGAAGCGAAAATCGTAGATTTCAACGAAGAAGATAAAAAAATCAGCTTAAGCATTAAAGCTTTAATTGCTCCAGAAGAAGCAGAAGAAGTTGAAGAAACAGCTGAAACAGAAGAGTAATTTCCCTTTTTCAAGAAGCTGTCTTATCAAAGGCGGCTTCTTACTTTTTAATCATAGAAATGGGACTATTTTACTATATTGGAGGTTTTTATGTTTGATAAGTATGAAGACTTTAAAAAAGAAGTGTTGAAGCTTACAAAGATTAATTTGGATTTTTATAAAGAAAAACAGATGCGTCGTAGAATTGATACCATTGCAAAAAAGAACGGTTGTGACAATTACGAAGATTATGCAAAACTTTTAAAAACCGATAAATCATGTTTTGAAGCTTTTGTAAACTTTTTGACAATTAACGTTTCGGAATTTTATCGTAATCCGGATCAATGGAAATTGATGGATGAAGATGTAATTCCAAAATTAATTAAAGATCATGGAAAATCAATAAAAATTTGGAGTGCGGCATGTTCTACAGGAGATGAACCATATTCACTTGTAATGGCGTTTTCAAAACATATTCCGCTTTCAAATATCCATGTTACAGCAACAGATATTGATAAACAGGTAATCGCTCATGCACAAGTAGGGTTATACAATGAAAAAAGTATTGCTGCGGTTCCTGATGATTTAAAGAAAAAATATTTTACAAAAGTTGGTAATTCTTATCAGATTGCAGATGAAATAAAAAAATGTGTAACTTTTAAAGAACACAATTTATTGACAGATACATATCCAAAAGATTTTGATCTGATTCTGTGTAGAAATGTTGTAATCTACTTTACTGATGAAGCAAAAGATATGATTTATAGAAATTTTTATGATTCATTGAAAAAGAATGGTGTTCTATTTATTGGAAGTACAGAACAGATTACAAACTATAAGGATATTGGATTTACTCGTATGAGTAGTTTTTATTTTGAAAAACAGTAGAATTTATAAAAAAAATTTATCCTTTGAATAATTTAAGGGAGTAACTTGGTTCGTGTGATGAATCAAAGTACTCCCTTAATTTTTTGATTATTTATGATGGTAAATATAAGACAAGATATGATCTACATAGCGTCTTAGCATGATATCGGAAGAACGGAAATCTTCTGTTAATTCAAAATAGCTGTGTTTATCCTTATATTTCTCACGAAATTCAGGATTCATGATTGTTCCATATTGAATTAGAAATTGTCCTGTTTTTCTTGTATAACAATTTGATGCACGACATTTTTCACGATAATCCTTTTCAACATATGTGGAAACACTTTTGTGAATAGCCATATCTTCTTTGGGAAGGTAGTAATAGTCTTTATAATTAGAATAGAAAAAGCGTAATTCTCCATCAAAAATAGGAATTCTGATTTTTGTTTCTGTTTGATTTACTATAAGATAGAAACAATCACATTGATACGATACTCGTTTTGGAACGGGATGATCATTTTTTAGTGTAATAATAAATTCGTTTTTTGTTTCACTGTCATATGCCTTGTATTCACAAATATCTGTTTCTAAAACAGAGTATTTTCCTTGGAATAATTCAAAATAGGACAGTACTGGTAATAGATCAATCATTCCAAGTACATCTTCATAATTATGAATATGGAGTAAATAGAATCCTTCATCTGTTGGATTGTTTACATATTCGTGATAGACATTAATTAATTCGCCTCCGTTGTATTTATCGTTTCTAGATATTCCTAAGAAATCTTCAATGGACTTTTGCTTGTAATTTGGAAGCTTAAGCAAAAACTTAAAAGAAGAAACGATTTTAAATATGTCTAAATAATCGAAATTCTTAAAAGATTCATTAATTCCATAATAATCACATTTTGCTTTTAAAAAAGGAATGTCAAAGCCGATTCCGTTAAAAGAAATAATGGTTTTATATTGTTTAAGCAATTCAATAAATGCTGTAATAATCACTTTTTCTTCGGATGGATTTTCTGCAAAGAACTGATCAATGCAAATATAATTACCCTGTTTTCTTGCACAACCAATCATATAAATAGAAGCGTGTGCAGGAGAAAATCCTGTTGTTTCAATATCAAAGAAAATGGACTGATTGTCAAAGAGTAAATCTGTTAAATTATCTTTTTTAATATAGAGTTCTTCTTTGTGTGTTGTCTTCATAGATTTCTCCCTTCCTTTGCTATGGATTATGTGACCTTATTATAGCATATGATTTGTAAAAAAGTACAAAAAAGTATATGACGTAACCATGATTAATGATATAATTATTACAATAAGTAAACCAAATTGGATTGATTTGGATTAAAAGAAAGAGAGGCATGAGAATGGGAACCAAAACATTTATTGGCGGTGTTCATCCTTATGAAGGAAAAGAGTTGGCTAAGGATTCACCAATCAAAGAAGTTTTACCCCAGGGAGAACTTGTATTTCCTTTATCTCAGCATATTGGAGCACCGGCAACTCCAATTGTTGCAGTTGGAGATACTGTATTGAAAGGACAAAAAATTGCTGAAGCAGGGGGATTTGTTTCTTCTCCAATTTATTCGTCGGTGTCTGGTGTGGTAAAAGCAATCGAACCACGTCGTGTATCTGTAGGAGATATGGTTAATTCCATCATTATCGAAAGTGATGGTGAATTTGAGGAAGTCACGTATAGTAAGGTTTCTGATGTGACTTTATTATCAAATAGTGAAATTATTGAACGCATTAAAGAAGCTGGAGTTGTTGGTATGGGGGGAGCTGGTTTCCCAACACATGTAAAACTTTCTCCGAAAAATCCGGATGAAATTGAATACATAATTGCAAACTGTGCAGAGTGTGAGCCATATTTAACAGCGGATTATCGAAGAATGCTTGAAACACCGGAAGAGCTGGTTGGTGGAATGAAAATCATTCTTCAGCTTTTTGATAATGCAAAAGGTATTTTAGGAATCGAAGATAATAAACCTGATTGTATTAAAAAGTTAAAAGAATTAACAAAGGATGAACCACGAATTGAAGTCTGTGAACTTATGACAAAATATCCACAAGGTGGAGAAAGACAGTTAATTTTTGCAACAACCGGTCGTAAGATTAATTCTAAGATGCTACCTGCAGATGTTGGATGTATTGTTGATAATGTAGAAACGATTATTGCAATTTATCAGGCAGTAAAAAATGGTATTCCTGTTATGAAACGTGTTTCGACTGTATCAGGTGATGCAATAAAGACACCATCGAATTTCTTATACAGTATTGGAACCCCATTTACACAGTTGATTGAAGCTGCCGGAGGATTTTTAGAAGAACCTGAAAAGATTATTGCAGGTGGTCCAATGATGGGATTTTCAATGTTCAGCCTTGATATTCCAACAACGAAGACATCTTCATCCATTCTGTGTTTTACGAAAGATGAAGTGGCACAATATGAGCCAATCAATTGTATTAATTGTGGTCGATGTGTAGAAGCATGTCCAGAGCAGATGATTCCAAGTCGTCTTGCAAGATTCGCAAATCAGGGACGAATGGAAGAGTTTGAGAAGTGGCACGGCTTAGAGTGTATTGAGTGCGGAAGTTGTAGTTATGTATGTCCGTCAAGAAGACATATTGCACAGTCAATTAAGACAATGAAAAAACAGTTACTTGCAGAAAAGAGAAAGAATGCTAAGTAATTGAAAAAAATTTGAAAGGGAGAGATTATACTGTGAGCGAATTATTTCATGTATCTTCATCACCACATGTAAGAGCAAAAGATTCTACAAGCAGAATTATGCTTTATGTGATTGTTGCATTAATGCCAGCATGCTTGTTTGGAATTTATAATTTTGGATGGAAAGCACTTGTACTTATGTTGGTTGGTGTTGGATTTAGTGTATTATCAGAATTTTTATTTAATCTTATAACACATAAAAAGAATAGCATAGGGGATTTGAGTGCTGTTGTAACGGGACTTCTTTTAGCAATGAATGTACCTGTTTCATTGCCATTATGGCAGCTAGCAATTGGCTCTGTATTTGCCATCATTGTTGTGAAAATGCTTTTTGGTGGTTTGGGACAAAACTTTATGAATCCTGCTTTAGGAGCTCGGTGTTTTTTACTTTTAGCATTTACAGCCAATATGACTAATTTCGACTGTGATGCATATACAGGAGCAACACCACTTGCGCTTATTCGTGAGAATGGTGGAATCTCAGCAGATCTTGTATTAAAAGATATGTTAATCGGAAAAACAGCTGGAACCATTGGTGAAACATCTGTGATTGCAATATTAATTGGTGCAATTATTCTAATTATGCTTGGCGTAATTAGTGCAAGAATTCCAGGGGCATATATTGTTACCTTTGCAATTTTTGTATTCATTTTCGGAGCGGATCCATTTAATCCTACATATGTGGTAGCACAGTTATGTGGTGGCGGACTTATGCTTGGTGCATTCTTTATGGCAACAGATTACGTAACATCACCAATTACTCCAAAAGGTCAGATTATTTTTGGTATTTCGTGTGGATTATTAACAGGAATTTTCCGTTGCTTTGGAGCAAATGCAGAAGGTGTATCTTATGCAATTATTTTAAGTAACCTTTTTGTACCTCTTATTGAAAGATATACTGTGCCTCGTGCGTTTGGTGTAGTAAAGGAGGCGAAGAAACATGAATAAGAAAATTATAAAGGATGCCCTTATATTGACAGCATTTACTCTTGTGCTTGGTTTCTTGCTTGGAATTGTATATGAAGTAACAAAAGAACCAATCGCAAAAGTAAATTATGAAAAACAACAGAATGCATTTAAACAGGTTTTCTCGAACGCTGATAAATTTGAAGCAGTTGAATTTGATAAAGAAGAAGCTCTTACATTAATGGAAGAGAATGGTTTCAAAGATAGTATTGATGATGTTCAGGCGGCTCTTGATACATCTGGAGACGTACTTGGATATGTTATTACGGTAACAGCTAAAGATGGTAGTCAGGGAACAATTACTTTTTCTGTAGGAATCCAAAATGATGGGACAGTAAATGGATATTCCATTACAAGTATTTCAGAAACACCTGGACTTGGAATGAAAGCAAAAACAGATGAAAAGTTCTATGGTCAATTTGAAAACATGAATGTTGACTCTTTTGTTGTTGTAAAACAGGAAACAACAAAAGACGGGGAAATCGAAGCTATTTCAGGATCAACTATCACATCAAAAGCAATGGCAAATGGTTGCAATGCTGCGATTTGCTATTTTAATACAAAACTAGAAGGAGGAGAATAAAATGAAAGAATTGCTCGACCGTTTATATAACGGAATTATTAAAGAAAATCCTACCTTCGTATTGATGCTTGGAATGTGTCCAACGCTTGCAGTTACTTCTTCAGGAATTAACGGATTAGGAATGGGTCTTTCTACAACGGTTGTTCTTATTTGTTCAAACCTTTTGATATCATTATTTAGAAAAATTATCCCAAATGGTGTACGTATGCCTGCATATATTGTTATTGTTGCTTCACTTGTAACTGTTGTTCAGTTTATGTTAGAGGCATATATTCCAGCTTTGTCAGAATCATTAGGTGTGTATATTCCATTAATTGTAGTTAACTGCATTATTTTAGGCCGTGCTGAAAGTTATGCTTCAAAAAATTCTCCATTGCCATCTGTCTTTGATGGAATTGGAATGGGACTTGGGTTTACAATTGGACTTACATTAATTGGTTTACTTCGTGAATTGCTTGGTGCCGGATGTCTGTTTGATTATCCAATTCTTGCTCAGTATGAAGGATTTACTCCAATGATTATTTTTGTTTTGGCACCCGGAGCATTCTTAGTTTTAGCTTTTTTGGTTGCTGGAATGAATATTGTACGTGCGAAAATGGAAGCAAAAGGGAAACCTCTTGCAAAGCCAAGCGGATGCATTTCTGGTGATTGTGCGTCTTGTGGCATGGCTAATGCATGTACCAGTAAAGCTTTGAAAGAGTAAGGAGGGAGAAAGATGAGTACACTAGCACAACTTATGTTGATTGCAGTTGGTTCCGCAATCGTAAATAATGTAGTTCTTAGTCAATTCCTCGGTATTTGTCCTTTCCTTGGAGTATCGAAGAAGGTAGAAACTGCAGCCGGAATGGGTGGAGCCGTAATATTTGTTATTACAATTGCTTCATTTATTACTAGTTTGATTTATAAATTCGTTTTGGCTAATCCGTTTCTTTTGGAAAAGGGAATTGATTTAACTTATTTAAAAACAATTGTATTTATTTTAGTTATTGCAGCACTCGTTCAGTTTGTTGAAATGTTCTTGAAAAAGAAAATTCCATCATTATATGAATCTTTAGGTGTATATTTACCACTTATTACAACAAACTGTGCAGTTCTTGGTGTTTCAATTAACTGCGTTACCTATGAATATACAATTTTAGAAGGTGTAGTATACGGGCTCTTTACAGCAGTTGGATTTTTCATTGCGATTGTACTTATGGCAGGAATTCGTGAAAAAGTGGAATATAATGATATTCCAAAACCATTCCAGGGAACAGCCATTGTACTTATTATTGCATGTTTAATGTCTATTGCATTTATGGGATTCTCAGGAATGATTTAGGAGGAAAAAGATGAATTTTACAGCAATTATTGTAGCCGCTGTAATTGTCGGCTTGGTTGGAATTATTATAGGATTTTTCCTCGGTGTTTCTGGTGAAAAATTCAAAGTTGAAGTAGATGAAAGAGAAGAAGCAATTTGTGGCGTTCTGCCAGGAAATAACTGTGGTGGATGTGGATATGCAGGTTGCTCAGGTCTTGCATCTGCAATTGTAAAAGGAGAAGCTCCTGTTAATCAATGTCCAGTCGGTGGAAGTGATGTGGCAGAAAAAATTGGAGCAATCATGGGAGTGGAATCAGGAGACAGTGTAAGACAAGTTGCATTTGTTCGTTGTGCTGGTTCGACTGAAAAAGCAAATGTTGACTATTTGTATACAGGTGTTGAGGATTGTTCAGCTCTTAAATTTATACCAAATGGTGGGCCATGGTCATGTAATTACGGTTGTTTAGGGTTTGGTAGTTGTGTAAAAGCCTGTCCGTTTGATGCAATTCATGTAGTGGATGGAGTTGCCATTGTTGATAAAGAAGCCTGTAAAGCATGTGGAAAATGTGTGGCAACGTGTCCACAGAACTTAATTGAGTTAGTTCCATATGACGCAAAACATTTGGTACGTTGTAGTAGTCAGAATAAAGGAAAAGATGTTATGAATGCATGTTCGGCAGGTTGCATTTCTTGTCGTTTATGTGAAAAGAATTGTGAATCTGATGCAATTCATGTAATTGATAATATTGCAGTAATTGATCAAACAAAATGTACAGGTTGTGGTATTTGTGCAGAGAAATGTCCAAAGAAGATTATTATATAAAAAGTAATATAAGAAAAGGGTGTTAAAAGAAAATCTTTTAACACCCTGATTTTATGATTCTAAACCTGAAGAATAAATAAGCTGCATATTATTTGTAATGAATATAGCTTCTACATTTTCTAACGATTCTATCAAATTCATCCCCTCATCAATTCCAAGGGAAAAACAAGTTGTACTTAGTGCATCAGCTTCTAAAGAGGAGTTTGCAATAATCGTAACACTATATAAATCGTTTTCTACAGGATATCCAGTTTTGGTATCGAGTATATGATGATAAAACTCATCGTCAACACGAAAATATCTTTCATAAACCCCAGAAGTTACAACAGATTCATTTGATATATTTACGGTAGTGATAGATGTACCGCTAACAGCAAAAGGTTCTTGAATACCGATTTTATATGATGAACCATCTTTTTTAGGTCCAAGGCAAAGAATGTTTCCACCTAAATCAATAAAACCAGAAGTGACATTATTTTCTTGCAAATAGGCTTTCATCCGATCGGCAATATATCCTTTTGCAATACCGCCCAAATCAATTTTTGAGGAGGCATCTGTGATCATTACTGTTTGATCTTTGATTTTTATGTTTTCGTAATTAACGTATGGAAGATAACTTTGAATCAAGGAATCTGCAGGAACATAACTTGCATCGACTTGATTATCCTCTGAGGTTGCATTTTTTGATACTTCAGAAAAGTTCCATAAATCCGATAGTTTTCCAATTGTAATATCAAATGCTCCATCACTTAGTTCACAATACTTAATTGCCTGTTCTAATATACTTATTGTTTCTTTATTTACAGAGACATATTCGCCAGGATTTTCATTAATACGATAAATGTCACTGCCTTCGATAGTAGTAGAAAGCATTTGCTCATAGTCCATTGCCATAGTAAAACAATCATCTATAAGTTGTTCATTATTCGTTCCATATAAAGTAATCGAGATAATAGTATCAAAATAGAACCCACTTTTAGTAGTCTGTTTTGCATTTTGATTACAGCCGCATAATAATGAAGATGTAATGGCAGAAATACATAGAAGTGATAAAAGCTTTTTGCTACTTTTTTTTATGTTTGATATAATATTTTGGTATTTCATTTTCTTGTCTCTTTCTGTCACAATTATTAGTCAACAACATTACTTTATCATACATAAAAAAATGACACAATAAATGAAAATGAATTTTGTATTTTTCTTTAAATTATGGTAGAGTATAGAAAGATATGCAAAATAGGAAAAAGGATTAGTTAGAAATGGAAAATATGAAGAAATACAAAAGAATCGTGATTAAAATTGGCTCTTCTTCTTTAACACATGAAGAGACTGGAAGACTAAATTTTGAAAAAATGGAGCATCTTGTTCGTGTTTTATGTGATATTCGTAATCGAGGCATTGATGTTTGTCTGGTAAGCTCTGGTGCAATTGCTGTTGGAAGAGATGCAATTGGACTAAAGGAACGTCCAACAGATATTTCTACAAAACAGGCATGTGCTGCTGTAGGACAGGGGAAACTTATGATGTCATATCAAAAATTATTTGGAGAATATAATCAAACAGCAGGACAGGTTCTTATTACAAAGAATACGATGATTAATCCGGTTTCGAGGGAAAATGCCAAAAATACATTTGATGAATTATTCCATTTAGGGGTAATTCCAATTGTTAATGAAAATGATACTGTAAGTACATACGAAATGCAGTTTGGAGATAATGATACATTATCTGCATTGGTTGCATCTCTTGTTGGTGCGGACATGCTTATTTTGTTATCAGATATTGATGGATTATATACGGATGATCCACATAAGAATCCTACTGCAAAATTAATCCAAGAAGTAACAGAAATTAGCGAAGATATATATAATATGGCCAAAGGATCTACTGGAAGTAATGTAGGAACAGGTGGAATGGCAACAAAACTTACAGCTGCAAAAATTGCTACATTTTCAGGAGCAGATATGATTATCGCAAACGGAAAAGATGTTCATATTATTCACGATATTTTTGATGGAGAATTTGTTGGAACAAAATTTGTTGCAAGCAAAAATCCAAATTTCCAATTAGCAAATTTTATAATGGAGAGTATAGGATAATGACACAAGAAAAGATTAATAGAATTAATGAGTTGTACCATAAATCAAAGGCAGAAGGCTTAACAGAAGATGAGAAGAAAGAACAAACTATTTTGCGACAGGAATATATTGCAAATGTAAGAGGAAATCTTCGTGCACAGCTAAATAATATTGATATGGTAAATGCAGATGGAAGCGTAGAAAATCTTGGTGAAAAATATGGAAACAAAAGCAAACTCTCGTAAGTTGGCAAAAAAAAGAAGAGATGAGCTATCTATTCAGGAGAGAAAAGAAAAAAGTGATTTGATATGCCGTAAACTAATCTCTTCATCATGGTTTTGTGATGCGAGAAATATTTTAGTATATTCTGCAATACAATCTGAAGTGGATTTGCAGTTATTTATTCATCATGCGAGTGAGGCTAATAAGAATATTTTTTTCCCCAAGGTAGACGAAGACAAAATGGACTTTTTTCTAATTCATAATGAGGAAGAATTAGAAGAGGGTAATTTTCATGTAAAAGAACCAAAGAAATATATTTGTGAAGACCCAAGTCGAAACTTACAAAAATATTTGGAACAAGATGATTTTGTAGTTTTGGTTCCAGGAGTTGGATTTTCAGAGTCTTTTAATCGTTTAGGGTATGGAAAAGGCTACTATGATCGTTTTTTACAAAAGTACCCTAAATGTAAGAAGATAGGGATTGCTTTTGAAACACAAGTAATATGTGAATGGGAAAATGATTTGTTTGATATCAAAATGGATCAACTGATTACAGAAAAGAGAGAGGGAATCGAAAAATGAACAGTTTAGAACAATTATGTAAAGGGGCATACGATGTACGTATTCAAGTTGGAATGTTAGAATCTGAAGAAAAAAATGCTGTATTATTGGATGCGGCAGAATCTTTGATTGCACATACGTCAGATATTTTAGAAGCAAATGCCATGGATATTGAAAATGGAAAAAGCAATCATATGCCTGCAGGTTTATTAGACAGACTTACTTTAACAAAAGAAAGAATTGAAGGTATGGCAAATGGTCTTCGTCAGATTGCAAAATTAGATGATCCAATCGGAGAGGTAATGTCAATGAAGAAACGTCCAAATGGACTTATCATTGGAAAACGTCGTGTTCCTCTTGGTGTAATTGGAATCATTTTTGAAGCAAGACCAAATGTTACATCTGATGCGTTTGGATTATGCTTTAAGACAGGAAATTGTGTAATTTTAAAAGGTGGTAGTGATGCGATTAATTCAAATATTGCAGTTGTAAAGGCATTGAAAGAAGCTTTAGAGAAAAATAATGTGCCAACAGAAGCATTGAATTTGATTGAGACAACAGATCGTGAAACCACTACAGCATTTATGAAGATGAATGAATATGTAAACGTATTAATCCCACGTGGAAGTGCAGGGCTTATTCGCAGTGTTGTTGAAAATGCAACTATTCCAGTTATTGAAACAGGAACTGGAAACTGTCACATTTATGTTGATAAAGATGCGGATTTAGATATGGCAGTTGAAATTATCGTAAATGCAAAGACACAGCGTATTGGTGTTTGCAATGCATGCGAGTCGCTGGTTATCCATAAAGATGTTGTAAATGAATTACTTCCAAAACTATATGAAGCTACAAAAGAATACAATGTTGAATACCATGGTGACGAAAGAGTTGTTGAAGTGCTTGGAAGTGATAAACCACTTGTTGTTCCAGCAAATGAAGAGGACTTTGGGACAGAATACTTAGATTATAAGATTTCTGCAAAAGTGGTTGATAACATCGGGGAAGCTATTCGACATATTAATAAATATACAACAAATCATTCAGAAGCAATCATTACAAGAGATTATGATCGTTCGCAGCGATTCTTAAATGAGATTGATTCAGCATGTGTATATGTAAATGCATCAACAAGATTTTCAGACGGGGAAGAATTTGGATTTGGTGCAGAAATTGGAATTAGCACACAAAAGTTACATGCAAGAGGACCAATGGGTCTTGAAGCATTAACAAGTTATAAATATATTATTTACGGAAATGGTCAGGTTCGTAAATAGTTATGCAGAAAGGTAATTATGAGAGATTTAGAAGCAATTAACAATATTTCCAGTAAAGAAGAAACAAAACTTCAGTATGAATACATTGAAAAGATAAAAGCCCTTGTAAAAGAAAAGGAAGAAGAAAAGGGACGAAAACTTACATTTTGTGTAAAAACATTTGGGTGTCAGATGAATGCAAGAGATTCAGAAAAACTTGTTGGAATCTTAGAACAAGTGGGATATGTTGAATCAGAAGATGAGCATTCAGATTTTGTAATCTATAACACATGTACCGTTCGAGAAAATGCGAATAACAAAGTATATGGTCGTCTTGGATATCTTTCTAACTTCAAAAAGAAAAATCCAGATATGGTGATTGCTTTATGTGGATGTATGATGCAGGAACCAACCGTTGTAGAAAAAATTCAAAAGAGTTATCGTTTTGTAAATTTAATCTTTGGTACACATAATATTTATAAATTTGCGGAGCTTCTTTATAATACATTGACATCTGATTCCATGATTATTGATATTTGGAAAGATACAGATAAAATCGTTGAAGATTTACCAATTAAGCGTAAGTTCTCATTTAAATCAGGTGTAAACATTATGTTTGGATGTAACAATTTCTGTAGTTATTGTATTGTTCCATATGTAAGAGGAAGAGAACGTAGTCGTGAACCAAAGGATATTATCCGTGAAATTGAAGGTTTAGTAAAAGATGGTGTTTGCGAAGTAATGCTTCTTGGACAAAATGTAAATTCTTATGGAAAGAATTTGGAAAAACCAATTAGCTTTGCAGAATTGTTACGTGAAATTAATCAAATCGAAGGTTTGAAACGTATTCGTTTTATGACTTCTCATCCAAAGGATCTGTCAGATGAACTTATCGAAGCAATGAAAGATTGTGATAAAGTATGTAAACATTTCCATCTTCCATTACAATCAGGAAGTTCACGTATCTTAAAGATTATGAATCGTCATTATGATAAAGAACAGTATCTTGAAATTGTTCGAAAACTCCGTGAAGCGATTCCGGATATTGCATTGACGACAGATATTATTGTTGGTTTCCCAGGAGAGACAGAAGAAGATTTCTTGGAAACAATGGATGTTGTACAAAAAGTACGTTTTGATAGTGCGTTTACATTTATTTACTCTAAGAGAACTGGAACTCCGGCAGCAACAATGGAAAATCAGGTTCCAGAAGATGTGATTAAAGATCGTTTTGATCGTCTTCTTAAGGTCGTACAAGATATTTCAACAGAAAAAGCAAATGAATTAGAAGGTCTTACAATGCCTGTTTTAGTTGAAGAAATGAATGAACATGATTCTTCTTTAGTGACAGGGCGATTAGATGGAAATTCACTTGTACATTTTCCAGGAACAGAAGATATGATTGGAAATATTTACTCTGTAAAATTAAAAGAATGTAAAGGTTTTTATTACATTGGAGAAGTTGTAAATGAATAAACGTTTCGGGAGAAATGATTTAATTTTCTTTCTAGTTGTTATTGGTTTGATATTTATTATTTCAGTAGGAATTAGAATGATTCCTAAGAAAAATGGTGTATATCTTGTTGTGACAATCGATAATCAGATTTATGGTTCATATTCCTTAGAAAAAGACCAGCAAATTGATATCAAAGATTCGGATGGAGTAATTACGAATTCCATAGGTATTTCAAATGGAAAAGTTTCAATGATTGAGGCAAATTGTCCGGATCAGATATGTATGCACCATAAAGAAATAGAATACGGTAATGAAACAATTATCTGTTTGCCAAATAAAGTAATTCTATCGATTGAATCAACTGAGAATAGCAAAATAGATGTAATTGCACAATAAGGAAAATAGAAACTATGAAAAAAAAGATAGCGTATCTTAGTATGTTTTTAGCGCTTGCACTTGTGTGTAGTTATGTAGAAACATTAATTCCGTTTCCGATTGGAATTCCCGGAGTAAAACTTGGACTTACAAATATTATTGTGATACTTGTGTTGTATTGTATAGGTGAAAAGGAAGCAATCCTTATTTCTATTCTTCGTATTTTTTTGTCAGGATTCATGTTTGGAAATGCTTTTGCAATCATTTATTCACTTGCAGGCGGAATATTAAGTTTTATATTTATGATGCTTATGAAAAGAACCAAAAAATTTTCAGTCATTACTGTTAGTGTTGCAGGTGGTATTTCTCATAATATTGGGCAAATGCTCTTAGCAAGTGTTCTAATTGAAAGTTATTACATTGTTTCATATTTGCCAGTTTTACTGATATCAGGAACAATTACAGGATTTCTTATTGGAGTGTTAGGACAAGAAATAATTATTCGTATAAAAAGATTTTTTGATACGAATGTACCAAAAAGAGAATAACTTTAGACAAAGGAGACGTTATGTATTCTTACATCAAAGGAGAGTTAGCAGAAGTTGGAACAGAATCCATTACAGTAGAAGCAAGTGGAATTGGATATTGTATCTATATCTCGAGTATGGCTTTCTCGTATTTGCCAAGTATTGGGGAAGACGTAAAAATTTATACATATCTATATGTTCGTGAGGATGCAATGATTTTATATGGATTCCTTGATAAGGACGATTTATATGTATTTAAACAGCTTATAACAGTAAGTGGAATTGGTCCTAAAGGAGCACTTGGAATTTTATCTGTTTTATCTGCAGATGATTTACGCTTTGCGATTTTATCTGGTGACGCAAAAACAATATCAAAGGCTCCTGGAATCGGTGCAAAAACTGCACAGCGAGTGATTCTTGACTTGAAAGATAAAATGTCTTTAGAAGAAGCTTTTGAAAAGAAAATAGAGCATAATGGATTACAGGAAAATAGCACTTTGAATCACCAAGTTAAAAATGAAGCTGTTATGGCTCTTACTTCACTTGGATATTCTTCAGCCGAAAGTTTAAAAGCAGTTTCTTCTATAAATATTTCATCCGAAATGGGCGTAGAAGATGTATTAAAATCTGCATTAAAAAATATGTCAAATTTTTAATAGTACATGGGGACAATTATGGAAAGACGTGTGATTTCAACGCAAATGCAGGAAGAAGATGTAAAAATTGAAAAAACACTTCGTCCGCAGACACTTGACGGATATATTGGACAGGAAAAAATTAAAGAGAATTTAAAAGTATATATCGAAGCAGCTCGACAAAGAAATGAAGCGCTTGATCATGTATTGTTTTATGGACCACCTGGTCTTGGAAAGACAACACTTGCAGGTATTATTGCAAACGAAATGGGAACCCATTTTAAGATTACATCTGGACCAGCGATTCAAAAACCGGGGGATATGGCCGCAATTTTGAATGGTTTATCTGAAGGTGATGTTCTTTTTATTGATGAAATTCATCGATTAAATAGACAGGTAGAAGAAGTGCTATATAGTGCAATGGAAGATTACGCGATTGATATTATGATTGGTAAAGGTGAATCTGCAAAATCAATCCGTTTTGGATTACCGAAATTTACATTAGTTGGTGCTACAACAAGAGCGGGTATGTTATCAGCCCCACTTCGTGATCGTTTTGGTGTTGTAAACCATATGGAATATTATACAGTTGATGAACTACAAACAATCATTGTACAGTCGGCTCAAAAATTAGGAGTAAAAATTGATACAAAGGGTGCTTATGAAATGGCCAAACGTTCAAGGGGAACTCCACGACTTGCCAATCGATTGTTAAAAAGAGTGCGCGATTTTGCCGAAGTAAAATATGATGGAAATATTACATATGAAGTAGCATCGTTTGCACTTGATTTGCTAGAAGTAGATAAACTTGGTTTAGATCAAAACGATAGAAATATATTACTTACTATCATTGAAAAGTTCCAAGGAGGCCCTGTTGGGCTTGATACTTTAGCTGCTGCAATCGGTGAAGATGCCGGAACAATTGAAGATGTGTATGAACCATATCTGGTAAAAAATGGATTTATTAACCGTACTCCAAAAGGAAGAGTTGCAACAGATTTTGCATTCCATCATTTTGGAATAACACAATAAAATTGTTGCGTTTCTTATAATATAAAGCTATAATATACAATATATAGTAGATAAAATAGTTGGAGGGTACGATATGTCAGCCAAAACAAGTGCCGAAGTTGTGATTGACGGTAAAGTATATACATTAAGTGGTTATGAGGGTGAAGAATATCTTCAAAAAGTCGCCGCATATATTAATAACAAAATTAATGAGTTCGATGAAATTGATGAGTATAAACATTTACCACTCAATATGAAAGGAACATTAATCCAGCTAAATATTGCAGATGAGTATTTTAAAGCAAAGTCTCAAGTTGAAAAATTAGAACGTGATTTGGAATTGCGTGAAAAAGAAATATATGATTTAAAACATGACTTGATTGCAAATCAGATTAAAACAGAAACAGCGGAAGCTTCTTTAAAAGAGTTAGAAGCAGAAAACAAAGATTTGTTGTTAAACAAAGCGCGTTTAGAGGCCACTTTAGAAGATACACTATTAGATAAAAAATAAACAAACCAGAAGGGACGGAAAACATATTTTCGTCCCTATTTTAATGAAATATTAATAATTATACTACTATGAACTTAAGGTGATTGTGATATGATAAAAAACGAGTTTGAATTACTTGCTCCGGCAGGTTCATTTGAAATCTTAAAAGCAGTAATTGAGGCGGGTGCCGATGCGGTATATGTAGGTGGAAGCAAATTTGGTGCACGAGCATATGCAAATAACTTTACAACAGAAGAATTATTAGAGGCAATTGATTATGTTCATTTACGTAAGAAAAAACTCTATTTGACTGTAAATACACTTTTTAAGAACGATGAAATAGGAAATGAGTTATATGATTACCTGCTTCCACTTTACGAAAGAGGATTAGATGCTGTTATTGTACAGGATTTTGGTGTGATTTCTTTTGTTCGAAAGAATTTTCCTTTATTAGACGTTCACACGAGTACCCAGATGACCATTACAGGAGTTGATGGTGCAAGACTTATGAAGGAATTGGGGGTAACACGTGTCGTTGTTGCACGTGAGATGTCTCTTAATGAAATGAGTCAGATTCATGCCGAAACAGGAATGGAACTAGAAGCGTTTGTTCATGGAGCACTTTGCTATTCATACTCGGGGCAATGTTTATTTAGTAGTATGCTTGGTGGAAGAAGTGGAAATAGAGGAAGATGTGCGCAACCATGCAGACTTCCATATTCTGTTTTGGATGAACATAAGAAGGAATATTTATCAGATTCATATGTTCTTAGCCTGAAAGATTTATGCGGATTATGTGATTTAGATAAATTAAATCAAGCTGGAGTATATTCTCTAAAAATTGAAGGAAGAATGAAACAGGCTTCTTATGCTGCTGGTGTAGTATCATTTTATCGAAAATATATTGACATTTATTTGAAGAGTAAAACGGATTCGTTTTCTGTTTCTAAAACGGACCAACAATTGGTTGCGGATTTGGGGAATCGTTTAGGATTTACAAATCAGTATTATTATCAACATAATGGAAAAGAAATGATAACATTTGAAAAACCAAATTATGCAAAGAGCAATGGAGAATTACATCGTGATATTGAAAAAAGATATACAACGAATTTAGAAAAAATTCCAATTAAAGGTCGTATTGATTTATACGTAGATGCTCCAGCGATGCTTGAATTATCTTTTGGCCCATATAGTTCGTATGTAACTGGTGCAAATGTTATGAAAGCGAAGAATCAGCCAATGACAGAAGAAGATGTCGAAAAGAGAGTAAGAAAAACGGGTGATTCACCATTTGTTTTTGATTCTTTAGAGGTGAATGTAGGAGAAGATGTTTTTATTCCAAATGGAGCAATTAATCAGTTAAGAAGAGATGGAATCAATATTTTACTTGAAGAAATCTTAAAAAAATATAGAAGGAATGCAAGTGATTCTAGGTGTATTTCGTTTCCTGAAACAATAGAAAGTAAAAAAGAAAACTATTTTTCAGCATCTATTGAAAAAAGAGAACAACTACAACCGGTTCTTTTCAGTGATATTTCTCGTATCTATATTTCAACAGATTGTTATGAAGAAACTTCGTTGATTCAAGAATTTGCCAAAGATACGAAAATGGCAACGGAAATGAAAAAAGAAGTATATTTACTTCTTCCATATATCTTTAGAGAGTCAACAAGAAGAAAATTCGAAAGAATTGTGGAAGACTTAAAGCAGATTTCTTTTGATGGATTTATGGTTAAAACATATGAAGAGCTATATTTTGTGAAACAAAATTTTAGAAACAAAAAAATTGTACTTGATCATAATCTTTATACCTTCAATAATTATGCAATTAAAGCTTTTGAGGAATATGAAATTGAAGCAAGTACAGTTCCACTTGAATTAAATAGAAAGGAAATTCGCTTAAGAAACAATACAAAATCAGAAATGATTATTTATGGACATTATCCACTTATGGTTACAGCTGGATGTGTTCACAGAAATACCAAAGTATGTGATAAAAACAAAACGATTACATATTTGAAAGATAGATATAAAACCTTGTTTCCAGTCAAAAATTTGTGTAACGAATGTTATAACGTAATATATAATTCGTTACCAACAAATCTGGTTTCTTCTATAGATGAAATTAGTCATATGGGAGTGAAAGGATTTCGATATATGTTCACCATTGAAAGTGAAAAGGAAGTAATGAACATCCTAAACCATTCTTTTTTTGAGACTAATTACACAAATGGACATTATAAACGTGGAATCGAATAAAAGGGAATTAATATGACGAACTTGATTGTACAAATTTCAAAATATCTAATGATTATATTGTTTTTGGTATACACATATGAATGTTTTCATGTGTTTCAAAAGAAGGTTGCGACGGAAGATAAACCTTTTTGTTATACTATTCAACGCATGGCAATGTACATGATTCATTTTGATGCCTTTTTAGTTCTTTATTTAACAAATGAAATGGATAAGAGAATTCTTGGCTTATATGGAATGCAATTGCTGTTTATTGTCGCGTTGCAGCTTATTTATCGTATGGCATACAAAAATGTTTCTGAACTTGTACTAAATAATATGTGTATGCTTATGATGATTGGATATATTGTTTTAACGAGATTGTCGATAGACCGTGTTATAAGACAGTTTGTTTTTTCGGTTGTAGGTGCAATCATTGCATTGTTTATTCCTGTAATTTTGTCAAGAAAATCAATGTTTAGAAAGTTGAAATGGTTATATGCTGTCGTAGGTATTGTTCTTTTAGGAATTGTTTTAGTTTTAGGTGCAACTAGTTATGGGGCAAAACTTTCTATTACGATTATGGGGATAACTATTCAGCCATCTGAATTTGTGAAAATTATTTTTGTTTTTTATATTGCAGGGATGCTATATATAAAAAATGATTTTAAACAGGTAGTCATTACAAGTGGTATCTGTGCAATTTTTGTGTTGATACTTGTTGCATCTAGAGATTTAGGTGGAGCATTACTTTATTTCTTTACCTATTTAGTAATGATTTATGTAGCTACAGGAAAAAAACGATATTTTTGTGCAGGAATTGTTGGGATGGTGTTTGCAGCAATAGTAGGATACTATTTATTTTCGCACGTGCAAACAAGGGTAATTGCATGGTCAGATCCGCTTTCTGTAATTGATAAAGAAGGATATCAGGTTTGTCAGTCTCTTTTTGCAATTGGAACCGGAGGCTGGTTTGGGCTTGGACTAAATCAAGGAATGCCAAGTAAAATTCCTGTTGTAGATAAAGATTTCATTTTTTCTGCGATTGCGGAGGAATTTGGAGGTATTTTTGCTGTTTGTATCATCATGGTATGTGTAAGTTGTTTCTTTATGATTATGAACATTGCAATGAAACTTAAAGATCAGTTTTATAAATTAGTTGCGGTAGGGCTTGGTACGATTTATGCACTACAGGTATTCCTTATGATTGGTGGTGGAATTAAATTTATTCCATCTACAGGAGTGACATTGCCTCTTATTAGTTATGGTGGAAGTTCTTTGTTATCAACCATGATTATGTTTGGTATTGTACAGGCACTATATATTCTAAGAGACCAGAAAAAATAGGGGGGAGAATATGAAATCAAATAAACAAATTACAACAATTGTATATATTTTCCTTGGACTATTTGTTTCTATGATGCTTTATTTTGGCTATTTTCAATTTATAGAAAGTGAACGTTTTATTGATAGCCCATACAATTCTTTACAAGATTTATTTTCACAAAAAGTAGTGCGTGGTGAAATAAAGACAGCGGATGGAGTAGTAATTGCGCAGACAAATGTTGCAGAGGATGGAACCGAGACAAGAGAATATCCTTATGGAGGAATGTTTGCTCATGTTGTTGGATATACTTCAAATGGAAAAATGGGATTAGAAAGCACTTCGAATTTTGATTTACTTCGTTCACATGAGTTTTTTATAAATAAAATTGTAAACGATATTATTGGTGAAAAAAACATTGGTGATAATGTTGTTACTACACTTGATTTTGATCTGCAGCAAGTTGCGTATGAGGCAATTGGTTATTATGATGGTGCAATTATTGTTTTAGAACCTTCAACAGGAAAAATTCTTGCCATGATTTCACAACCTGCATTTAATCCAAATACGATAGAAGAAGATTGGGATACGATAAGTGGGGAAGACAGTTCGGCGTTATTTAACCGTGCAACACAGGGAAAGTATGCTCCTGGATCAACTTTTAAGATTTTTACTACATTAGAATATTATAGAGAACATAAAGATGACTATTTGAACTATTCCTTTGATTGTACAAGTGCGTATTCTTATGATGGTTCAACGATTCATTGTTATGATAATAAATCTCATGGAACCGAAGATTTGATGCAGTCCTTTGCAAATTCATGTAATGCATCGTATGCATATATTGGAACGATTATTGATAAAGATAAACTAGATTCGTTATGTGATTCTTTACTATTCAATAAAGAAATTCCTGTTAATTTTGAATCAGGAGTAAGCAAATTTTCTTTATCCAATGAAGATTCAGTGTCACTTGCGATGGAAACATGTATCGGACAAGGAAAAACGATGGTATCACCACTTCATATGGCAATGATTGCCGGAACAATTTGTAATGATGGTGTGTGTATGAAACCATATATTGTTGACCATACAGAGAATTTGAATGGAATTACCGTAGAGACTACAAAACCAAGCGAATATGGAACACTATTGGCAGCGGATGAGGTTGCTTTATTGCAAGAACTTATGAGAGGCGTGGTAACAGAAGGAACCGCTACTTATCTAAATTCATCAGAGTATGAAGTGTATGGAAAAACTGGAACAGCTCAAAGATCAACGACTACGGATGAAGTAAATTCTTGGTTTGTAGGATATGCAAAAAAGGATGGGTATGAAGATATTGCGATTGCTGTTGTAATTGAACAAAGTGAATCTTCTTATGGTATGGCAGTCCCTACAGCGAGAAAAGTTTTTGATTGTTATTTCCAATAAGGTAGGGTATACTAAATACAAGTTTAGTAACCACACTAGGAGGTAATTGCATGATTCAAGCAACGAGCTGTGGCGGTGTGGTAATTTTCAGAGGAAAGATATTGCTCTTATACAAGAATTATAAGAACAAATACGAAGGATGGGTTTTACCAAAGGGAACAGTAGAACCTGGAGAAGAGTTCAAGGATACCGCAATACGTGAAGTAAAAGAAGAAACCGGTGCGTCCGCAACTATCATTCGCTATGTTGGTAAGAGTCAGTATTCTTTTTCAGTACCAGAGGATGTTGTAGAAAAAGAAGTTCATTGGTATCTGATGATGGGCGAAAGTTATTATAGTAAGCCACAAAGAGAAGAATATTTCGTCGATTCCGGATTTTATAAGTATCATGAAGCTTATCATTTGTTAAAGTTTCCAAATGAAAAGCAAATTTTAGAAAAAGCTTATAATGAATATCTGGATTTGAAGAAAAGTAATTTGTGGGGAAGCCACAAATATTATTAAAGCAGTTTTTAAAACTGCTTTTTTAGTAGCGAGGAGAATTTTTATATGAAATGGATGAAAGACCTCTATGTAGGAGAATCCATAAAAAATCAAGCGCATCGTATCAAATGGAAAGTGAATCATAATGCCGGAACAATCAATGTGTATTTGATTACTTTTCCATCAAATCCGAATAATATGTTAGACATTATTCCTGCTCGAGAACTTTTACAAAAATCTTATCCCAAAAATAATCTTAAAATTATTGGAATAGCTTCAGGATGGCAGGAAAGTGTTGAACTTGTATCGAGCATTATTGAGGAAGCTTATAATGTAATGGGAACAGTTGATGTGTATAAGTATTTAAAAGAATATCGGAGGGTAGAAGCATGACGATATTTCTTTTGATTTTAAAAATACTTGGCATCATATTGTTATCTATTTTGGGAATATGTATTATACTTATTCTTTTGGCATTATTTTTCCCAATTGGTTATCGAATAAAAGGTTCCTATTTAGAAAAAGAACCAGATATAGTATTTCGTATCGGATGGCTATTTCGAATTGTACAATTAAAAGGGTATATAGAAGAAAATCAAATATATGCGTATTTACGAATTTGTGGATTTAAGAAAATTTTATATAATTCAAGTCGAGAAGATGTTCTAAATAATGATACTGATGAAAATTCGGATATCAATAAAAATGAAAAAATCAATAAAAAAGTAAATATTAAAGATGATGAAGAAATTCATAAAAATTTAGATGTCACTGAGAATTTAGATTTCAGTAAATGTGAAGCTGTCAATGAAAGTGAAACTATTATTGATAATGTAGATATCAAAGAGAGTGAGTCTAAAAATGCGAAAAAAAAGAAGAAATTATTCTCACTTGATAAAATAAAAGAAAAATATAATACTATAAAAGAAAAGTGGGTTCATTTAAAAAAAATATGGAACGCTTCCTATACACAAAATGCAATAAAGTTGTTAAAAAGGGAATTTTTCTATTTACTCAAGGTATTGAAACCTTCAAAGTTCTTTCTCAATCTAAAATTTTCAACTGGTTCACCAGATACAACAGGAATTACACTTGGTATTTTTTCTTGTTTTCCTATTTGGTATCAGAATCGATGGAAAATTGTTCCGGATTTTGAAGCAGAAGAGTTTTATGCAGATGTGCAAGGTGATATAAAAGGACATTTTTACTTATATCAAGTGATAGGAAGTTTGATCCGAATTATATTTGATAAAAACTGTCGTAAACTATATAACAAATTAAAGTAATGGAGGAAAAGTAAAATGGCAGAAAATAATTTTAATAATACAGTTGAATCTTTATTTAAAGGAATGGATAGTTTTATTACAACAAAAACGGTAGTAGGCGAAGCTATTCATATTGAAGACACAATTATCGTTCCATTTGTAGATGTATCTTTCGGTGTTGCCGCTGGTGCATTTTCTGAAGATAAGAAACAAAATGGCGCAGGTGGTATGGGCGGAAAAATCATGCCTAGCTGTGTTTTGGTAATTCAAAATGGGCAAACTAAACTTGTAAATATAAAAAATCAGGATAGCGTTACAAAGATTCTTGATATGATTCCAGAATTCGTTGATAAATTTACAAATAAAAAAGAAAATAAAACTCCAGAAGAAGAAATGGAAGAGATTTTATCTGATGCTGTTTCGAATAAGTAAGTAATATAAGTAATAAAAAAGGAACCGTAAATACGGTTCCTAATTTTTTATTAAATAAAAAAGACTAAGCTCTTTCTACTTTTCCTGATCTTAAGCAAGAAGCACAAACATATAATTTCTGTGGTACTCCGTTAACCTTTGCACTAACACGTTTGATGTTTGATTTCCATACTCTATTAGATCTTCTATGAGAATGACTTACGTTGTTTCCGTAATGAACGCCTTTTTCACAAATTGCACATTTTGCCATGATATTGCACCTCCTTGCATTTCACTAAGTACAGATTTCTTCCGTACTCACAACAAATGTATTCTATCAGAAAGAAATATAGATTGCAAGGAGAAAATATAAATTTTTTAAAAATAAATTATATTACATTTGCTTTTTTCGAAATTATGGTTATAATATGGTATAGCTACGTCAGAAATTCATGGAGGTTTAAATTATGAAGGGGCAGATGGATACGCATTTAGGAAAAATTTTAATTGATGAAGGTGTTATTGCAACTTATGCAGGTTCTGTAGCAGTTGAATGCTTTGGAATTGTTGGAATGGCTGCGGTAAACGTAAAGGATGGTCTCGTAAAATTATTAAAACGTGATTATTTACACCATGGTATTAACGTGGTTATTAATGAAGACAATAAGATTACAATTGATTTTCATGTGATTGTCTCTTATGGTGTCAGCATTAGTACGGTTTCTGACAATTTAATTGATACAGTAAAGTATAAAGTAGAACAGTTTACTGGAATGAAAATCGAAAAGATTAACATTTACGTAGAAGGCGTACGCGTGATCGATTAAGGAGGATTACAAAATTGGAAATCACAAGTATAAAAGCAGAGTTTTTAGCAAAAATGTTCCTTGCCGGTGCAAAGAACTTGGAGGCAAAAAAAGAGTGGATTAACGAATTAAATGTTTTCCCTGTACCAGACGGTGATACTGGAACAAATATGTCTATGACAATTATGTCTGCTGCAAAAGAAGTAAGTGCACTTGCAGATCCAAATATGGCGCAGCTTGCAAAAGCAATTTCGTCAGGATCACTTCGCGGAGCACGAGGTAACTCAGGTGTTATTTTATCTCAGTTATTCCGTGGATTTTGTAAAGTTATTTCAGAATATGATGAAATTGATGTAACGATTTTATGTGAAGCATGTCAAAAAGCTGTTGAAACAGCCTATAAAGCAGTTATGAAACCAAAAGAAGGAACAATCCTTACTGTCGCAAAAGGAGCTGCCGATAAAGCTCTTGAACTTGCTGATGAAACAGAAGATTTGGTTTTCTTTGTTGATGAAGTAATTAAACATGCTGATTATGTCCTAAGTCAGACTCCAGAAATGCTTCCTGTTTTAAAACAAGCTGGTGTTGTTGATTCGGGCGGACAGGGACTCATGCAGGTATTAAAAGGTGCATATGATGTCCTTTTAGGAAAAGAAGTTGATTATACAATTGAAGGTGTACCAACTGGATCATCCGTAATAAAAATTTCTGCTGAAACAGAAGAAGATATCAAATTTGGTTATTGTACAGAATTTATCATTGTTACAAATAAGCCAATGTCAGATAAAGAAGAACTTGAATATAAAGCATTTTTAGAATCAATCGGTGATTCTATTGTTGTCGTAGCTGACGATGAAATCGTTAAGACTCACGTACATACAAACGATCCTGGTCTTGCAATTCAAAAAGCGCTTACATTTGGTTCATTAAGTAAAATCAAGATCGATAATATGCGTGAAGAACATGAAGAAAAGCTTATTAAAGATGCAGCAAAAATGGCAGAACAGCAAAAAGCAGAAGAAAATGCTGTAAAATCTAACGAACCAAGAAAGGATATGGGATTCATTTCTGTATCCATTGGTGAAGGTATGAACGAGATTTTCCGTGGACTTGGAGTAGATTACATCATCGAAGGTGGACAAACCATGAATCCAAGTACAGAAGATATGTTAAATGCAATTGATCATGTTAATGCTGACCATATCTTTATTCTTCCAAACAATAAAAACATTGTTATGGCTGCAAATCAGGCTGCGTCATTAGTAGAAGATAAAGAAATTATTGTAATTCCTACAAAAACAATTCCACAAGGTATTACAGCTCTTGTTAACTTCATTCCTGATTATTCGGCTGAAGAAAATAAAGATACAATGATGGCAGAAATCGATAATGTAAAAACAGGACAGGTAACCTATGCGGTTCGTGATACAGAAATCGATGGTCATGTAATTAAGCAGGACGATTACATGGGAATTGGTGATAAATCAATCCTTTCAGTTGGTCAGGATTTAAAAGATACAACTCTAAAAATGATTGATGAAATGGTTGATGAAGATTCTGCAATTGTAAGTATCTATTTTGGCTCTGATTCATCAGAGGAAGCTGCAGAAGATTTGGCTGCTACAATTGAAGAAAAATATCCTGATGTTGAAGTAGAAGTAAATGATGGCGGACAGCCTATTTACTACTATGTCATTTCAGTAGAATAATGGAGACACTATGAATATTTTTTCTCCCATTACAATGGTAAAAGGGGTAGGAGAGAAAACTTCAAAATTGTTTGAAAAGATAGGAGTATACACCGTAGGTGATATACTCCTTCGTTTTCCCCGAAATTATACCCAATATCCGAAAATTGAATGTATCGATGAAATAGAAACAATGACAGAAGGTTATCATGCGATTTGTGCACAGGTAAAAAGAAGTGTTGTTGTAAAGAAGACAAAAACGATGCAAGTGAGTATTCTTGTAATTGGGCAAGAATGTAATAAAATGGAACTTGTATGGTATCGTATGCCATATATTAAAAGTCAGCTAGAGATTGGTAAATTTTATGTTTTCTATGGAAAAGTAGTTGTAAAAAACGGGCATTATGTGATGGAGCAATCCATCATATATGATGTTGAAAAATACCAAAAAGTAGAAGAACGATTTTTGCCTGTTTATGCTTTAACAAATGGACTTACTAATAATGTTATAACAAAGACCATTCAAGCAATTCTATTGGATGAAACACTATTTCATGACTATATTCCAAATGAATACAAAGAAAAATATCAGTTATGCGAATATAACTATGCCTTAAAACAAATTCATTTTCCAGATGATATGGATACTTTGATAGAGGCAAGAAAACGTCTGGTTTTTGATGAATTTTTCTTGTTTATTCTAGGAATTCAATATCAAAAAGGCCGACAAAATCGAAAAGAAAACACATTTAAAATTTCTGAAGATCATGTTGTAAAAGATATTATATCTCATTTGCCTTACAAACTTACAAATGCACAGATTAAAACACTTGAAGAGATAAAAAATGATATGACAGGACCATATGTAATGCAACGTTTGGTTCAGGGAGATGTAGGTTCTGGTAAAACAATCATAGCCTTTTTATCTATGCTGATCTGTGCTCAAAGTGGCTATCAATCTGCAATCATGGCACCGACAGAAGTATTAGCAAGACAGCACTTTGAATCATTTCAATCCATGTGCTTTGATTTTGGATTAGATATTCCACTTATTTTTATTAGCGGTTCAATGACGGCAAAACAAAAAAGAGAGGCATATGAAAGATTAAAGACAGAAACAAATGCGATGATAATTGGAACACATGCCCTAATCCAGGAAAAACCAGAATATGCATCCCTTGCTCTTGTTATTACAGATGAACAACATCGATTTGGTGTAAAACAAAGAGATGCCTTTTCAAATAAAGGTAATGAACCACATATTTTGGTTATGAGTGCAACTCCTATACCAAGAACGCTTGCAATTATTATTTATGGTGATATGGATATTTCGGTTATTGACGAGGTGCCAGCTAAACGTCTTCCTATCAAAAACTGTGTAGTAAATACTGCATATAGATCCAAAGCATATTCGTTTATGGAAGAACAAATCAAAATGGGGCATCAAGTATATATTATTTGTCCATTTGTGGAAGCTTCGCAAAATATGGATGGAGAAAATGTGGTAGAATATGTTGATAAAATTCGAAGTCATTTTTCAAAGGATATTATAATTGAAGCATTACATGGAAAAATGAAAAATGATAAAAAAAATGAAATTATGGAACAATTTGCAAAAAATGAGATTCAAATTTTAGTGTCGACAACAGTTGTGGAGGTTGGTGTAAATGTTCCAAATGCAACTGTGATGATGATAGAAGATGCAAATCGTTTTGGACTGGCACAATTACACCAGCTAAGGGGAAGAGTCGGACGTGGAGATTCGCAGTCTTTTTGCATTATGATTAATAATTCTAATTCGAAGAATTCTAAAAAACGACTAGAAATTTTAAATAATTCCAATGATGGATTTTATATTGCAAGTGAAGATCTTAAGTTAAGAGGACCAGGAGACTTTTTTGGAATTCGACAAAGCGGCGAAATGGGATTTCATATTGCTGACGTTTACCAAGATGCAAACATATTACAACTAGCATCAGAAGCGGTAAAGGAAACTCTTGAAAATGACGTATCGCTTGAAAAGGAAGAACATCAGTTGTTAAAAGCTAAAATTGAAGGTTATATGGAAGAAAATTTTTCAAAAATGAATTTATAAGAAAGAAGATGTGAGAACTCACATCTTCTTTTCTTATTCTTATAATAAAATGAATTTTAATCAACGTATTCAATAGATGAGATGTCAGGAGAAATTAGAAGCGAGAAATTTGTATAATAAACTACAAAACCCGGAGCTGCTCCACTAGGCTTTTTAACATTTTTCTTTTGAAGATAATCAATTTCTACTTTTTCTGAATCACGACCTTTGGAGTAAAATGCAGCAAGAGCAGCTGCTTCTTCAAAGGTTTTATCAGGCAATTCTTCATTATTGGCTTTTACAACTACATGAGAACCAGGGATTCCTTTTGCATGAAACCACCAATCGTTTCCGGTTGCAAATTTAAATGTCAATTCATCATTCTGATAATTATTCTTTCCAACATAAATGTCATATCCTTCAGAAGAACGATAGTGGAACGGTTTACTTTTTACTTTTTCCTTTTTTCCACCGCGATGTTTTTTTATAAAGCCAAATTCAACTAATTCGTCCTTGATTTGAACTAAATCATCTGCACTTATTGCAATTTCCAAAGAATTTTGAATAGATTCTAAATGGTCTATTTCATTTTTTGTTTCAACAATAAGCTCCTGTAATGCTTCTGCAGTACGTTTCATTTTTCCATATTTATCAAAATACTTTTGTGCATTTTCAAGTGCACTAAGTTGTGGGTCTAAAGGAATTTTAATTTCTTTGTTATCGTCATAATAGTTTTGAGCGATAAGTTCTTTGCTTCCTTCTTCTAAACCATATCCATATGCCTGAATTAGTTCACCATAAATCTTATATTTATCTTTTTTTTCAGAATCCTGTAATTGTTTTTTCTGCAGTTCGTATTTTTTATAATTACGCTCTAAAGCAGTTGAAACAATTTTTCTTAAATCAACAGATTTTTGACGGATACGGTGATACACATTTTTCTCTTTATAATAATTCTCAAGCACCTCAGAAATAGTCTGATATTCCTTACAATCATAATTTGTATATAATGACAATGGGACAGAAGAAAATTCAATTGGTTCTGGACCTTTTCGTACAATAACAGGAGAGTACTTATTTTCCCTAATCTCGTCCATAAACCATACAAAATGATTTGCTAAATGCATAAGTTCATCTTCAGAATAAGAAGAAATAGGAGCATCAGCATCTAGATTTGCACGGTAAGAAATTTCATTTGCAATAAGTGGGCTGATTCCGGTGAATGAAGTATAGATGCCTTTGCATACAGAAAGAGGCTTATCCTTTAATATTCTCTGAACATCTTCTTTGGTTGAAATAAGCGGATTCATTTTACATCCTTGCGTTTCGGGAACAAAATAATCTCTTCCAGGTAACACTTCTCGAACAGAACTCATTGATGCACTTACATGTTTGATGCTATCAATGATCATTTTGTTTTGATCACAAAAGATAATGTTGGAATGTTTTCCCATAAGTTCAACAATAAGTGTTTTTGTACATAAATCACCCATTTCGTTTAAGTGTTCAATCTCAAAATGTATAATACGTTCGAAGTTTGGCTGAAAAATATCTGTAATACGTCCATTTGCGATATGTTTACGAAGTACCATGCAAAATGTAGGAGCATTAAGCGGACTTTTCTTATTTTCCTTTGTCAAATACACAAACGGAAGTGAAGCGTTAGCAGAAATTGCTAATCGAAATTGACCATTTTTTCCCTTACATGTGAGTAATAGTTCGTCCTGTTCTGGTTGAGCAATTTTACTAATATGCGCGTTCAACAAATTTTGTTTTAATTCATATACCAAATTTGAAATTACAATTCCGTCAAATGCCATTTTTAGGCCTCCTAAAATACAAATTTCTATTTCTTTGTGTCTTTCAATTATATAGTAGAATGCAAAAAAGTGAAAGAAAAAAGTTTGACGAATTGTGAAAAAATCTATATAATACACTTATCTATGCGAATTGCTATTTTAACGTAAATGGCAGAAAGGCAAAATAAGAAAATGATTAAAAGTATGACAGGATTTGGACGCTGTGAAGTCGTTGATGAAAAGCGTAAATTTGCAGTTGAACTCAAATCAGTAAACCACAGATATTTCGATGTAAATATCAAAATGCCAAAGAAATTAAACTTCTTTGAAAGCTCAATTCGAAATTTATTGAAAGAATATATTGAGCGTGGAAAAGTTGATGTATTCATTACATACGAAGACTATACGGAAGATAATTTTACATTAAAGTATAATGCGACTCTTGCAGGAGAATACTTAAAGTATTTAAATGAGATGTCAGAGCAATTTGGACTTGATAATGATATTCGTGTAAGTTCTTTATCTCGTTATCCTGATGTATTTACAATGGAAGAGCAGGCGCTTGATGAGAAAGAGTTGTGGGAAGGATTAGAGAAGGCGCTTAGAGGTGCATGTGTACAGTTTGTTGAATCGCGTAAAAAAGAAGGCGAAAATCTTAAAGCGGACTTGATTTCGAAATTGAAAAATATGCTTACATATGTGGATTTCATCGAAGAACGTTCTCCACAAATTATGAAAGATTATCGAACAAGATTGGAAGACAAGATTCAGGAACTTTTAGGAGATAAACAAATTGATGATGCAAGAATTGCTACAGAAGTTACAATTTTTGCGGATAAGATTTGTGTCGATGAAGAAACCGTACGATTAAGAAGTCATATCAATACAACGATTGAGACAATTGAATCTGGTGGTAGCATTGGACGTAAACTTGATTTCATTGCACAGGAAATGAATCGTGAGGCAAATACAATTTTGTCAAAAGCAAATAGTCTTGAAATTTCTGATATCGGAATTAATCTAAAAACTGATATTGAAAAAGTGCGTGAACAAATTCAAAATATTGAATAGTCGAATATAGATAATAGTTAGAGGTGACATATGAATAACAAAGGAATCTTAGTTGTTATTTCTGGTTTCTCCGGTTCTGGAAAAGGAACTGTAATTAATGCTTTGATGAAAAAGCATCCAGATGATTATGCGTTTTCAATTTCTGCAACTACACGTTCACCAAGACCAGGTGAAGAAAATGGAGTTCATTATTTCTTCCTTAACAAAGAAGAATTTGAAGAAATGATAAAAAACGACGAATTAATTGAATATGCACAATATGTTGGAAATTATTATGGAACACCAAGAAAATACGTTGAAGAACAATTAAATCTTGGAAAAAGTGTAATTCTTGATATTGAAATACAAGGTGCATTACTTATAAAAGAAAAAATGCCAGAGGCAAAATTTATTTTTTTAACACCACCAGGTGCAGACGAATTAAAAAACCGTCTTGTAGGTCGTGGAACAGAAACAGAAGATGTAATTATTGCTAGAATGGCAAGATCATATGAAGAATCTGATTTCATGAATAAGTATGATTATTTAGTGATTAATGATGTTCTCGAGGAGTGTGTCGATTTAACACATACGCTTATTGTAAATGAAAAGAACAAAAATGCAAAAGCAAATGAAGAACATCTTACATCATCAAATATAGAATTTATTAACAAAATGCGTACAGAGCTTTTAAGCTTTTCGAAAGGAGAATAATATGATACATCCATCTTATGTAGAATTAATGAAAGTAGTAAATGACGGAGTTGAAATTGGAGAAGAACCAGTAGTAAACAGCCGTTACTCAATCGTTCTTGCAACAGCAAAAAGAGCGCGTCAGATTATTGACGGAAGACAGCCAAAAGTAACAAATCCAAAATGTAATAAACCATTATCTATCGCAGTAGAAGAATTATATCGTGGAGACATCAAAATCGTTTCTGATGATCAGGAATAAGACAAATCAAAAAGGAATGACAGGTGTTGTCATTCCTTTTATACGTGTGAGGTAATATGAAATTATTATTTATTTCTTTAGGTTGCGACAAAAATTTAGTTGATTCTGAATTTATGATTGGAATGCTAACACAACATGGCATTACATTAACGGATGATGAAACAGAAGCAGATATTATCATTGTAAATAGTTGTTGTTTCATCAATGATGCAAAAGAAGAAAGTATTTTGACCATTTTAGAAATGGCAAAACAAAAAGAAACTGGTAACTGTAAATCCTTAATTGTTACAGGATGTTTATCTCAGCGTTATCAGGATGAAATTTTAGAAGAAATTCCAGAAGTGGATGCGATTCTTGGCACAAATTCCTATGATGCTATATGGGAAGCTGTAGAATCTACAATGAAGAATCAAAAATACAAAAATGTAAATACATTAGAAGGGCTTCCTAAATTAGAAAACAAAAGACTTCTTACAACAGGAGGACATTTTGCGTATTTAAAAATTGCAGAAGGCTGCAATAAAAATTGTACGTATTGTATCATTCCATCAATTCGAGGAAGATATCGAAGCGTCCCAATGGAAGAACTTATAGAACAGGCAAAAGAACTTGTTAAAAGTGGTGTAAAAGAATTGATTCTTGTTGCACAAGAGACTACGCTTTACGGAATTGATTTATATGGCGAAAAATCGCTTCATCGTTTATTAGACGAACTCAATAAGATTAATGGATTGTTCTGGATTCGTATTTTATATTGTTATCCAGAAGAAATATATGAAGAACTTATTGATTCCATGATACGAAATACAAAAGTGTGTCATTATCTTGATTTACCAATTCAACATTGTAACGATACAATTTTGAAGAGAATGGCTCGAAAAACAAATAAAGCGGATATTGAACGAATTGTTACACATTTACGTGAACGTATTCCAGATATTACGCTTCGTACAACACTTATATGTGGTTTTCCTGGTGAAACAGAAGAAATGCATGAAGAATTGATGCAGTTTATTAATGACATGGAATTTGATCGATTAGGTGCATTTACTTATTCGCCAGAAGAGGGAACTCCTGCTGCTACATTTGAAGATCAGATTGAGGAAGAAATTAAGCAAGATTGGCAGTCCGATGTTATGGAACTTCAAGAGGAAGTTATTTTTGATAAAAATGAAACTATGGCAGGAAAAGAACTTTTTGTATTTATAGAAGGAAAAGTCGCAGATGAGAATGCTTACATTGGCAGGACTTATCGTGATGCACCAAATGTTGATGGATACATTTTTATAAATACTTCAGAAGAACTTATGACCGGTGATATTGTTAAAGCAAAAGTGACCGGTGCATATGAATATGACTTGATAGGAGAATTGATATCATGAATTTACCAAATAAATTAACTTGTTTTCGTGTGGTTTTAATCCCATTTTTTGTATTTTTCTTACTAGCACCTTGGTTTGAAGGTTATGGAAACTATATTGCAGTAGGGATTTTTATTGTTGCAAGTATTACAGATTTCTTAGATGGCTACCTTGCAAGAAAATACAATCTTGTAACAAATTTCGGAAAGTTTATGGACCCACTTGCAGATAAACTTCTTGTTTGTTCAGCGCTTATTTGTTTGGTTGAACTCGAATTGTTACCATCATGGATTGTTGTAATAATTATCGCTCGTGAATTTATCATCAGTGGTTTCCGTCTTATTGCATCTGACAATGGTGTTGTTATTGCAGCAAGTTACTGGGGAAAATTTAAAACAGTATTCCAGATTTTTATGGTAATTGTTCTTATTGTTAACATTCAAAATTTTGTATTTTATGTAATTGGACAAGCTCTTATTTATATTTCATTAGCTTTAACAATTATTTCTCTTATTGATTATATTGTTAAAAATAAGAATGTATTAAAAGATCAGAAATAATTTGAGGAAAAAGATATGAGAATTATTGCAGGAACAGCAAGAAGCCTTCCATTGTATTCTGTAGAAGGAATGGAGACTCGTCCAACTTCAGATAAAATCAAAGAAACACTATTTAATATGCTTCAGTTTGATATCCCGGGATGCTATTTTCTAGATTTATTTGCTGGAAGTGGTCAAATTGGATTAGAAGCAATTAGCAGAGGTGCTGAATATGCTGTGTTTGTTGAAAACGGAAGAAAAGCAGTAAAATGTATCGAAGATAACATTCATTTCACAAAATTTGATAAACAGTGCAAATTGTTTCCAAACGATGCAGTATCGGCAGTTCGCACATTAGATGGGAAATATCAATTTGATATTATTTTTATGGATCCACCATATAACAAAGAATTGGAAAAAGAAGTTCTTACAGCATTATCAGACTCTTCCATTCTTAAGGATGATACAACTATCATAGTTGAAGCATCGATTGATACCAAATTTGATTATTTAGATGAACTTGGTTTTGAAGTAACAAAATATAAGAAATATAAAACCAATATGCATGTGTTTATTCAAAGAAAATAGGGGGCTAAAATGAAAAAGGCAATATATCCAGGAAGTTTTGATCCTATTACATTTGGTCATATAGATATTATTGAAAGATCAGCAAAAATAGTTGATGAATTGGTCGTTGGCGTGCTTAAGAACAGCTCAAAAAATTCATTGTTTTCTTTAGAAGAACGTGTTACGATGATAGAGGAAATGATAAGAGATATTCCTAATGTTAAGGTAATGTCTTTTGATGGTCTTTTGGTTGATTTTATGGAAGAAATTGAGGCAAATATCATTATTCGCGGATTACGTGCAGTAACAGATTTTGAGTATGAATTGCAGATTGCACAAACAAATCATGTACAAAAGCCAAGTATTGAAACCATATTTCTTACTACGAACTTACAGTATTCATATCTAAGTTCAACAGTAGTAAAAGAATTTGCTTCTTATGGTGGAGATATTTCAAAGTTTGTACCAAAACAATTTATCCAGCGAATTTATGACAAATACAACATAAAGCAAGGAGAAGGGAATAAAGATGAGTAGTAGAATGGAACAGATTATTGACGAGATTAAGGACTATATTGATAATTGTAAATATATGACATTATCATCAACAAAGATTATCGTTAATAAAGAGGAGTTAGATGAATTAATTGAAGAATTAAGAGCAAAGACTCCAGAAGAGATTAGACGTTATCAAAAAATCATTAGTAATAAAGAAGCAATCTTGGCCGATGCACAAACAAAAGCAGAACAGATTATTGCACAAGCACAAGTACAGACAAATCAGTTGATTAATGAACACCAGATTATGCAACAGGCTTATGCGCAGGCAAATGAGGTTGTAATGGCAGCTACGAAAAAAGCGCAGGCAATTCTTGACGATGCAACAAATGAAGCAAACAGCATCCGTCTTAGCGCAATGACATATACGGATGAGCGTTTAAAAGAAACAGAGAATTTATTAATCAATTCAATTGATACATCAAGAGCTCGTTATGACAGTTTAATTTCTTCATTAGAAGGATATTTAGATGTTGTACAGACAAATCGTGCACAGCTATTCCCTCCTGAACCAGAAGAAGTACCTGTAGTAGAAGAAAAACCAGAAGAGAAAGAATTTGATGTTACATCTATTACAATCGATTCAGAAGGTTTGGAAGAATAAATAGTATAAACGCCATTATAAGGGTTATACCTGTAAGTAGTAGTTTGTGAAATAAATATTTTCGGGCAGATAAATCAGTTTCATTTATCATGGATTTTAATTGAAAATAACAACAAAATCCGCCAAATGAAATAGAGGAAAGTCCAATCATACTTTTAATACTGCTATTTATTTTTAGCATGGATAAGTTTTGCATTCCATTTGTTACTTCTATCATACATAGAAAAAGAGTTTTATAAAGAGCTGATATACTGCTTATTCTTAATGTATATTCTGATATAATGGAAAACAAAACAATATATCCGCACAATTTGATAAGTGTTTCAAAACCGTTAAGTATACCGGCGTCAATGATTTGCATATCTAAATGAAATCTTGATGCCGTTTCTTTTTGTGTATTAGAAATTTGATTGTTTTTTGATAATCTAAATACCATAAATATAAAAAATAGTATTATTGGAATATAAATACACAAATAAGAACACATAGTATTATTGGTATCGTTTGATATACATCCAATACAATAATTACAGATAAAGGAGTAACTAAAGGAACCTAAAATTGGAAGAAGCATTTGCGCATATTGCTTTGACAAAAGTTTTTGTTTATACAAATCACAAACAAGTTTACATCCAATTGGTAACCCCAAAAAGTTTCCTAGTATACAAATAAAGCTGTATAATAAATAAGAAAAATATCTATTTTTTGAAAGTTTTATAAATATCTTATCTAAAATATTTGAAGAAATAATAATGTTGGATAAAATGGCAAAAGGTAAAAGACTTGGGAGAATACGTTTGTACCAAAGAATTAATCCTTTTTCCGTTGCAATAAATATAAGACTCATAGAAAAATATATGAGTTAAAGGAGGATAACATGAGTAAATTAAATAATTTAGAACCACAGAAAGTATTTTATTATTTTGAAGAAATTTCAAATATTCCACATGGTTCTGGAAATACAAAAGAAATCAGCGACTATTTAGTGAAATTTGCAAATGATCGAGGACTTTTTGTAAGCCGTGATTCTCTCAATAATATCATCATTAAAAAAGATGCAACACCAGGATATGAAAATGCTGTACCAATTATTATTCAGGGTCATACAGATATGGTATGTGAAAAAGAAAATGATTGTAATATAGACTTTGAGAAAGATCCACTTGATTTATATGTAGACGGAGATTACTTACGAGCAAGAGGAACAACACTTGGTGGAGATGATGGAATTGCTGTAGCGTATGCGCTTGCAATCTTAGATTCAGATGATATTGCGCATCCAAAACTCGAAGTAGTACTCACTGTAGATGAAGAAGTTGGAATGCTAGGTGCATTTGATATGGATTTATCATCTTTAGAAGGAAAGAAGATGTTAAACATCGATAGTGATTTAGAAGGACATTTTTTAACTAGTTGCGCCGGTGGAATGTGTGTTATTGCAGATATCCCAGTAAAACGTGTTTCACAAAGTGGCACAAAACTTGAATTGAAAGTAACAGGATTACAAGGTGGACATTCTGGCGGAGAAATTCATCAGGAACGTGGGAATGCTTCAATTTTAATGGGGCGCTTATTAAATCTACTTTTAAAAAATGTTCCTTATGGTATTGAAACATTACAGGGAGGTTTGAAAGATAATGCAATTCCAAGAGAATGTGTTTCAACTATTTTAGTTCCTACAGAAGCAAAAGAAGCGGTCTGCCAAATCGTAGCAGAATTTGATTCTGTTATGAAACAAGAATTTGCTATTTCAGATTCACAGGTTTCTGTCTTAGTAAAAGATTTAGGGGAAGATACATTAGAAATTTTAGATTATGCTTCTGTAAATAGAATCGTATTCTATCTTCATACTATCCCAAATGGCGTGCAGCATATGAGTAAAATTATGGATGGTCTTGTAGAAACGTCCCTAAATTTAGGGATTATGGAATTAAAAAAGGACGCTTTACACACTACAACATCTATTCGTAGTAGTGTTTCCTCTAGAAAAGAAGATTTATGCGATAAATGTATTCAGATCATTGAAATGGTTGGAGGAGAAGCAACTGTGGAAGGAGCTTACCCAGCATGGGAATATAAAAACAATTCTCCATTACGTGATGAAATTGCAAAAGCATATCATAATCTTTACGGAAAAGAACCAATCTTTGAAGCAATTCATGCAGGATTAGAATGCGGTATCTTTTCAGAAAAAATTGAAGGATTAGATTGTGTATCATTTGGACCAAACAATTTAGATATTCATACTCCAATGGAACGACTTAGCATTTCATCAACAAAACGTGTATGGGAGTTCTTAATAGAGTTTTTAAAAAATGCAAGATAAGCATTAGTTAATAATATGATGAGATTAGATAAATTTTTAGTGGAATGTAAATTAGGTACAAGAACAGAAGTAAAACAAAAAATTAAATCTGGATTTATCAAAGTGAATGACGTAGTTGTTAAAAAACCTGAAATAAAGGTAGATGAATTTGAGGATGTTATTACTGTATCTGGAAAACAACTGGTTTATGAAAAGTTCGTGTATTTTCTATTTCATAAACCAGCTGGATGTGTTACTGCCAAAAAGGACAACCTTCATAAAACAGTTATGGATTATTTCCCTAGTGAGATTGCAAAAGATTGTTCTCCAGTAGGAAGATTAGATTTAGATACGGAAGGCGTTCTATTAATCACAAATGACGGGGAATTAAATCATCATTTAATAAGTCCGTCGCATCATGTAAAGAAAAAGTATTATGCTAAACTCGATAAGCCTGTCCCTGCTGATACAATAGACCTTTTTCATCAAGGTATTGATATTGGAGATGATAAACCAACACTTCCAGCAAAACTTGAATTTGTTAACAATGATTCAAACTCTACAGAGGTTTATTTAACAATAGAAGAGGGACGTTTTCATCAAGTAAAGAGAATGTTTCAAGCTGTTGGTTGTAAAGTAATATATTTAAAGAGAGAGTCAATGGGGAATCTTTCATTGGGAAATTTGGCAATTGGCGAATACCGAAAGTTGTTGCCAGAAGAAGTTGAAGAATTAAGGAGATAAAATGTACGAAGGCTATTTACCAATTTCAAAACAGGATATGATAGATCGAGGAATCGAGCAGTTGGACTTTGTCTATGTATGTGGAGATGCATATGTAGATCATCCATCATTCGGTCATGCAATTATTTCTCGTGTATTAGAATCTCACGGATATTCCGTTGGAATTATTTCACAACCAGATTGGAAAGATGATTCTTCAATTTCCATCTTAGGAACTCCACGATTAGGATTTTTGGTATCTGCTGGAAATATGGATTCTATGGTAAATCATTATTCTGTGTCTAAAAAGCGTAGAGAAAAGGATTCATTTACTCCAGGTGGAGAAATGGGAAAACGTCCAGACTATGCGACAGTTGTATATTGTAACTTAATTCGTAGGACTTATAAAAAAACACCAATTATTATTGGAGGAATCGAAGCGAGTTTACGGCGTCTTGCTCATTATGACTATTGGTCAAATAAAGTAAAACGGTCTATTTTATTAGATTCCGGTGCTGACTTGATTTCATACGGAATGGGAGAACGAAGTATTGTTGAAATCGCCGATGCATTAGCATCAGGAATGGACGTAAAGGACATTACTTTTATCGACGGAACTGTCTTTAAGACCAAAGACAGAGATATTATTTATGATGCAATTGAACTTCCAAATTATGATGAAATCAAAGAAAATAAGCGTTCTTTTGCAAAGAGTTTCTATACACAGTACTCAAATACAGATCCTTTTTCAGGAAAACGATTATTTGAACCATATGAACGTACTTATGTAGTACAAAACCCACCACAAAAGCCTTTATCTCAAGAGGAAATGGATTCTGTATATGCACTCCCTTATATGAGAAATTATCATCCTTCCTATGAAGAAGCGGGTGGCGTTCCAGCGATAAGCGAAATAAAATTTTCACTTGTAAGCAATCGCGGGTGTTATGGTGGATGTAATTTCTGTGCACTTACATTCCATCAAGGGCGTATTATTCAAACTAGAAGTCATAAATCTATTATTGAAGAAGCAAAACTTATCACAAATGATCCAGACTTTAAAGGATATATTCATGATGTTGGTGGACCAACTGCAAACTTTAGAGCTCCTGCATGTAAAAAGCAGCTCACGAAAGGTGCTTGTCCAAATAGACAGTGCTTATTCCCAACTCCATGTAAAAATCTTGAAGTTGACCATACAGACTATATTGCGTTACTTCGTAAGCTTAGAGAACTACCTAGAGTCAAAAAAGTATTTATTCGTTCAGGAATCAGATTTGACTATTTAATTTATGACAAAGATCAGACCTTTTTACGTGAATTATGTGAACATCATGTAAGTGGTCAACTAAAAGTAGCACCAGAACATATTTCAAATGAAGTGTTAAGTAAGTTAGGTAGACCTTCTGTTGAAGTATATAACCGATTTGTTTCTGCATTCAAAAGAATGAACCAAAAGCTTAATAAGGAACAATATTTGGTTCCATATTTAATGTCTTCTCATCCAGGTTCAACATTGAAAGAAGCAGTTGAATTGGCAGAATATTTGCGAGATTTAGGGTACATGCCAGAACAGGTACAGGATTTTTATCCAACCCCGTCAACTATTTCGACATGTATGTACTATACAGGTTTGGATCCTCGTACATTAGAACCAGTATATGTAACTACAAATCCACATGAAAAAGCGATGCAGCGTGCCTTAATTCAGTATCGTAATCCCAAAAATTACGATTTGGTATATGAAGCACTTACAAAAGCTGGAAGACAAGATTTGATTGGCTTTGAAAAACATTGTCTTATTCGCCCAAGAAAGTTTGGAGGAAGTCATAATTCAAAAAATCTTAGCGAAAATAAAAAATCAAAATCAACCGCAAAGAATCAAGCAACAAATAAATCTGGTACACGAAAAAAGAAAACAATTCGTAATGTTCACAAAAAGAACAAAAAATAGTTAATAGATTGAAATTGAGAAAAAAGAAATGAAAGAATTTACAATTCAAAGTAATGAGGCAAACCAACGGTTTGATAAGTATTTGAAGAAGATATTACCAAATGCTTCCACAGGTTTTTTGTATAAGATGCTTCGAAAAAAGAACATCACTTGTAATAAGAAGAAAGCTACTGGAACAGAAATCTTAAAAGTTGGTGATGTTATTCAGCTGTTTTTTAGTGACGAAACATTTGAAAAATTTTCATACAATGAAGAAACAAAAAGAAAAGAGTTTGAACTTCTTAAATCATATAAAAGGAATGACCTTAAAGTGATTTATGAAGATAATGATGTTCTTATTGCAGACAAGCCATATAATATGCTGTCTCAAAAAGCGGAAACAAGCGATATTTCTGCAAATGAATACTTGCTTGGCTATTTAATTCGGAGTGGTTCACTAAATTTTGAAACGTATCAAACATTTAAACCCTCCGTTTGTAATAGACTAGATCGTAATACAACCGGATTGCTTTTGATGGGAAAATCTCTTAAAGGACTTCAAGAACTTTCTGAAGCACTTAGAGAAAGAACTGTGCAAAAATTTTATTATGCTGTAGTAAAAGGAAAAGTAGAAGAAGACGCTCATTTAAAAGGTTTTTTAAAAAAAGATGAAAAAACAAACAAAGTAATCATTTCAGAAAAAGAACTACCTGATTCAAACTGGATAGAAACATCTTTTCATGTACTTAAAGCAAATAGTAATGTTTCTTTACTTGAAATTCATCTTATTACGGGAAAAACACACCAAATCCGTGCACATCTTTCATCGATTGGTCATCCAATTATTGGGGATATGAAATATGGAGATGCAAAAGTGAATAAGTACTATTATGAGAAGTATAAGATTAATCATCAAATGCTTCATGCAAAACGTCTGGTATTTAAAAACGGTCAAACATATATTGCAAATGAACCCAAAGAGTTTTCTAAAGTATTTGATATGGGAGAAGTATAGAATATGGCTACATGGAATTCTAGAGGACTTCGAGGTTCTACATTAGAAGATTTATTAAATAGAACAAATGATAAATATAAAAAGAACAATTTGGCATTAATTCAAAAGATTCCTACACCAATTACCCCAATTTCAATTGATCAAAAAACAAGACATATTACGCTTGCATACTTTGATCAAAAAAGTACAGTAGACTATATTGGTGTGGTACAGGGAGTTCCTGTCTGCTTTGATGCAAAGGAATGTAATACAGACACATTCCCTTTGCAGAATATCCATCCACATCAGGTGGAATTCATGCGTGAGTTTGAAAAGCAAAATGGTATTGCATTCATTCTTATTTCATACACACATAAAGAAAAATTTTATTACCTTCGTTTTGAAGAATTGTATAAATTTTGGAGAAGGATGGAAGAGGGAGGCCGAAAAAGTTTTCGTTTTGACGAACTTGATAATGATTTTTTCCTTCCAAACATCCCAGGCGTTCTTGTTCCATATTTAGAAGGTATAAAGAAAGACCTAGAGACAAGGGATTGACAATCAATTTTTCTTGTGCTATTGTTTTACCATATTATCACTTTACTAAGTAAAAGCGAGGAGAATTATGAAAAATCATTTATTACATACACCAGATGGTGTTCGAGATATTTATAACGGAGAATGTAAAAAGAAACTCTTACTTCAGGATAAACTTCATGAAGTTCTACTTAAGTATGGATGTAAAGATATTCAGACTCCAACATTTGAATTCTTCGATATTTTTAATAGTCAAGTAGGAACAATTCCTTCAAAAGATTTATATAAATTCTTTGATAAAGAAGGAAATACTTTGGTATTAAGACCAGATTTTACTCCATCTGTAGCACGTAGTGCAGCAAAATATTATATGGATGAAGCTATGCCTGTAAAACTTTGTTATATGGGTAATACATTTATTAATTCATCGGATTATCAAGGTCGACTAAAAGAAACAACACAGTGTGGTGCAGAAGTAATTGGAGATGCATCTGTTTACGCAGATGCAGAAGTTCTTGCAATGGTTGTAGATTCATTAAAATCTGCTGGATTAAAAGAATTTCAAATTTCTGTTGGTCATGCAAGATTCTTCCGTGGTTTATTAGAAGCAGCGGGTCTTGATGAAGAAGAAGAGGAAGTTTTACGTGACTTTATCTCAAATAAAAACTTTTTTGGATTAGAAGAATTCATTGAAACATTAGAAATTTCAGATGAATTAAAAGAATTATTTGGATTGCTTGGAAACTTTGACTTAAAAGATGATGAACTTGTTGTCGCAAAGGAAAAAGCAACAAAATATCCAAGCATTATTTCTGCAATCGAAGAATTAGAAGAATTAAAAAAATACTTATGTATGTATCAAATTGATTCTTATATTTCATTTGAACTTGGAATTATTAGTAGTTATCATTATTATACAGGAATCATCTTTGCAGGATATACATTTGGTACAGGAGAGGTGCTTGTAAAAGGTGGTCGATATGACAAATTATTAAGTCATTTTGGTAAAAATGCACCTTCTATTGGTTTTGGTATTGTAGTGGATCAACTTTTAGCAGCATTATCTCGTCAAAAAATAGAATTAACAGAAGATGAAAATACTGTCTTACTTGTTTTTTCTGATAAAAATAGTGCTGACGCAATCCATAAATCTATGGAATTACGTAAAAACGGAATCCATGTTGAGACTATTCGAAAGAGTGAAGAAAAATCAAAAGATGATTATCTTACATATGCGAAAAAAAACAATATCAAAACAGTAGAATTTATGGATGGTGTATAAAATGAAAAACGAAAGATATTTAACAATAGCACTTGGAAAAGGGCGATTAGCAAAAACAACATTAAAATTATTTGAAAAAATTGGAATTACATGTGAAGAAATTAATGATCCAGATACAAGAAAATTAATTTTTGTTAATGAAGAACTAAAACTTCGCTTTTTCCTTGCAAAAGGACCAGATGTTCCAACCTATGTAGAAT
>JAXJUI010000027.1:0-5841 GCA_036309165.1 Agathobacter sp.
ATTATGAGGGGGTTGGAAAAGTAAAAGGACCAGTCGTTCCGATGATCGCGATTCCAACAACTGCCGGAACAGGTTCAGAAGTTACTGCATTTTCTGTAATTACAGATCATAGTCGCAACTACAAACTAACGATTGTAAGTAATTATCTTCTTCCTACCTATGCGATTTTGGATGCAGAGCTTATACAAACAGTGCCGCAAGGCACAGCGGCAGCGTGTGGGATGGATGCTTTTATACATGCATTAGAAGCTTATGTATCCCTCGCTGCTTCGCCTTTTTCCGATATGTTTGCGGAAAAAGCATTAACGCTTATTGGAGGAAACATCAGGGAATATGTGGAAGACCGAACAGACAAAGCTGCTAGTGAGGCGATGATGATTGGCTCTCTCTTTGCTGGAATTGCTTTTTCACATGCTCGTTTAGGAAATGTACATGCGATGAGTCACCCGGTTAGTGCATATTTCGATGTACCCCATGGCGTTGCAAACGCAATATTACTTCCAACTGTTGTGGAATACAATTGTAAAGAGGCTGCGCAAAAATACTTTTTTATTTATAACACGATTACACAAACAAAAATGGAAGCATCAGAATTTACACCAGATATGCTGGCACCAGAAATTCGTATTTTAAATCATGAGCTTGGAATTCCTACATCTTTAGAAGAGGTTGGAGTAAAAAGTGAATGTTTTGATGCGATGGCAGATGATGCAATGAAGAGTGGAAATATTTTTGTAAATCCAAGAAAAACAACAAAGAGTGATATTTTGGATTTGTATCATAAGGCATATATGTAAAAAGAAGAAGCATATACCCACGCCGAGCCATTTTGGCACAATAAAAGAGTGACGGTGGGTATATGCTTTTGTATTTTATTTAAAGTATTCTTCATACCATACAAGGAAGGTATAAATAGTCCAGATTTTTCTCCAGTTGTCTGAGTCACCACCTACATAGGCATCCCAGATTTTTTGTACTTCATCAAGGTTGAAAAATTTGTCTGCAGCTTCGCTGTGAAGTTTCTTTATAACATCCTGATTATATCTTTCGTCAGCAAGCCAGATTCGGATTGGAACAACGAATCCAAGCTTTTTACGGAAAGCGATATCTTCTGGAATTACTTTTGCGGCAGCGGTACGAAGTGCTACCTTGTTTTGTTCTTCGTTTACTTTGTAGCATGATGGCATACGTGACGCAATATCAAAAATACGTAAGTCTGTAAGAGGCATACGGATTTCTAGGCCAGCGGCGGTACTCATTTTATCTACGTTTAAGTAAATGTCGCCTTCAAGCCAAATCTGAATATCAACATCAGACATTTTAGAAAGTGGATCAAGACCTTCGTTTTCTTTGTAAATATCTTTGGCTATGTCGATTGGTAAGACGTTTTCATTGTAGCTTTTTAAGAGGACTTTCTTTTCCTCTTCTTTCATGATGTTTGTGTTTCCAACATAGAAAGTAGGTAGGTTGTCCCCATAACGTTCGGCGTTGCGATACATGTTATATCCGCCAAAGAATTCGTCAGCGCCTTCACCTGAGTAACATAGTTTTGTTTCCTTTGCGGTATCAAGGCAACCAAGAGTAAATGCGATGGCAGAAGCATCGCCGAGTGGCTGTTCCATGTTTTTCATTACATAAGGAACGATATCGAAATACTGCTCTGGTGTGATGTTACATTTTTTAGGTGTTCTATGAAGTATTTTGGCAGTCTTTTCGGCAAGAACAGATTCATCAAAGCGTTCTTCGTCATATCCGCAGGAATGTGTGACTGGTGCGTCAGAAACCGCGAGTACATAAGAAGAATCTACGCCACCGGAAAGAAAAGAGTGAGCAACTTCTGAATCTTCTTTTACTTCTTTCATAACCTCTAAAAGTGTTGTATGAATTTCATCCGCCCATTCTTCAAGTGATTTTGAATTGTCTGGATGAAATTGTGGACGGAAGTAGCGGTTGATAGAAACTTGTCCGTTTTTAAAAGTTAAGAATCTTCCTGGTAAGAGTTTTTTCACACCTTTAAAAAATGTGTCTTCGCCCGGAACATAAGTAAATGTCATATATAACTGAAGCATATCTACATTGAGTTCTTTTTTGAATGCAGAGTCTTCCATGATTTTGCGGATAGAGCCACTGCAAAGGAGACGCCCGTCTTCTGTTACATAGTAGAAAAATGGTTTTGTACCGAATTGATCACGCATACAGAAGATTTCATCTTTCTGTTCATCTAAAATTGCGAAGGCAAACATACCATAAATATGGTTTGCCATTTCGCCACCCCAAGCTTCATATGCCTTTAAGATAATCTCGTTTTCTCTTTCTTCTCTTGATAAAGTGTTGTCGATACCAAGTTTGTCACAAAGAGATTTCCAGTTACGAATGTGACCAGAATATTCTAGAATTTTACTCATAAAATTCACCTCGTTTGTTTAGATTTATTTTCAATTTATGATGTCTCATTTTGTCGAAATATCAAGGGTATTTTATCATACCCAAAATCCGTTTACAATTTTTTTTTGCTGTATTACAATAGAATAATGGAAACCAAATTAGCACAAAAACGAAAACAAAAAAGAAAAAATAGAATAAGAATTCGTTTGATTATTTTGGCAAATGGAATCTTGATTATCTTAGCGTTTTTGCTCTTAGAGTGTAGTGTTACGTTCTCTGAAATTTATGATGAGATCACAGTAGAAGCAGGTACGAAGGAGCTTACGCTAGATGATTTTTATAAAGAGGGAAAAACTCCAAAAGAGCATGTGAAAATTGCATCTGATTTGGGAAAAGCAATTGATTTTAATGTACCGGGCGAGTATGAGGTAACCCTTCGATATTTGTTTGGATGGAAGAAGGTAAATGTTACGGTTATGGATACAACTTCTCCAGTGGTGGAAACCCAAGACGTTACGACATATGTGAATGCAAGGAATGTTTTCCCGGAGGATTTCGTTTCTCAAATAGAGGATGTGACAAAGACGACCGTTACATACATGACAAATCCAGATTTTGCAGTGGAAGGTCAGCAGGAAGTTAGTCTGATCGTAACAGATGAGGGCGGTAACGTAACGGTTGCAACTGCGCTTCTTACGCTTTATAAAGACGTGACACCACCGGTGATTTCGGGTGTAGAGGACATGACGGTAAAAGTCGGGGAGAATATTTCCTATAAGAAAAATGTTACGGTAACGGATGATTTTGATCAAAATGTTACCCTCGATGTAGACGCAAGTAATGTCAATATCATGGAAGTCGGGGACTATGAGGTGTTTTATAAAGCGGTAGATTCGGCTGGAAATGAAACGATTGCAAGTGCAAAAGTTTTTGTAAGAGATGAGTCGATGGTAGAGGATTTAATCGAAAGTCTGGCTGCGGAAATTCTTGTGAATATAACAACAGAAGATATGTCCGATTATGACAAAGCATATGCGATTTTTAGGTATGTACATGATGAAATTACTTATACCAATAGCGCGGAAAAAGAAAGTGAACTGATGGGTGCATATCAGGGGCTTGTACAGCACAAAGGGGATTGTTTTACATATGCGATGACTGCGAAGACACTTCTTGACCAGGCTGGAATTGAAAACATGGTAATTGAAAAAATTCCAACAGATACGGTTCATTTTTGGAATTTGGTTGATCTTGGCGAAGGCTGGTATCACTTTGATGCAACCCCTAGACGAGATGGAACCGAAATTTTTAACTGGTCAGATGCACAGCTAAAGACTTATTCGGATGCAAATAACGATAGTCATAAATATGATTCGGATGTATATGACGAGATTCAGTAAAGAATTTGCGCAGGAAAGCAATGTGCACAAATGCATATGGGAATTATATATGAAATGAATACATAAAAAGCTGGAATTTGTGCAGAAAAGAAATGTGCACAAATGCATATGGAATTTATGCATGAAATGAGTAAGCACAAAATGAATATGCACAAGGAAATTGAGGAATGAAGGGTAGCATGAAAAAATTAGGTGTGATTGGCGGACTTGGCCCGATGGCGACCGCTTGGTTTATGGAAAAAGTGACAGAACTTACAGATGCAAAAACAGACCAGGAACATATTGAAATGTTCATTCACAGTTGTCCGTCTATCCCTGATCGTACCAAATTTATTTTGGGAGAAAGCAAAGAAAATCCAGTTCCAAAGATTGTGGAAGTAGGTCAAAACCTAGTAAAGAATGGTGCAAAAGTCATTGCAATTCCTTGTATTTCTTCGCATGCGTATATGGATGAGATAAAAGTTGCGTTAGAGGTTCCGGTTGTGGATGGAATTGAGGAGACAATTCACGAAATTGTGCATATGTGCGCAAATGAGAAAAATATTGGTAATCAAGGTATAAAGAGTACAACAAATCCGCCAAGAAAGAACGGAAAAACAGAAAAGATAAGAGTAGGAATTCTTGCCACCGATGGAACACTAAGGTGCGGAATTTTTCAATCCAAATTAGAAAAAGCTGGCTTTGAAGTTGTTCTTCCAAATGAAGAAAATCAAAAGAAAGTTATGCACCTTATTTATAAAAATGTAAAGGCAAATAGACCAATTGAAATGAACTTGTTTTATGATGTGGTGCAGGAGTTAAATGAAAAAAATGTAAGTGTAGTGATTCTTGGGTGCACGGAGTTATCGCGTGTGTTACAAGACCGTGCATTCCAGAATAAGATGGCTGCTTATGAAACGAAACGTCAGGGAGAAGATGAGCCCAAATATGTGGACGTCCTCGAAGTGATTGCAAAAGCAGCGATACGTCAATGTGGAGTATAGAGACTAGATGAAGAAAAATGTGCTGGATTATTTAGATGAAATTGTAAAAAAAGTGCCAGATAAGATAGCTTTTGCAAATGAAAGTGAAGGTTATACCTTTTTGCAGGTATATGAAATGGTAAATAAAGTCGGAACTTTTTTTGTACAGAAGGGTTACTATAAAAAGCCCGTGGCAGTGCTTATGGAGAAACATCCGAAAACCATTATGGCGTTTTGGGGTGTGATTCGTGCGGGCTGCTTTTATGTGCCAATTGATGCCAAAATGCCCAAAAGCAGAATCAGGCTCATTCTAGAAAATTGCAAACCGGAGTGGCTGATTTGTGATGAACATACCAAAGGTCTTGCGGAAGAAATCAGAGAAGAAAGTGGAGTTAGCGTTTGCGAATTTAAAGAAGCGATAGAGCATGCCGATTCTTTTCGTATATTGCTAAATGACAAACAAAACCATTCTGGGAAAGACAATACTAGGAATGCAGACAATACTAGCAAATCAGACAATACTAGGAATGCAGACAATATGTGCAACACAGAAAATATGTGCTTGCATACAGACTTAGAAGAGATTCGTAAAAAGGCACTCGATACGGATCCTATCTACATCGTATTTACCTCTGGTTCTACAGGTGTACCAAAGGGTGTTGTAGCAAATCATCGTTCGGTTATTGATTATGTGGAAGGATTATCAAAAGCCTTAGAATTTGATGAAAACACTATTTTTGCAAATCAATCTCCGTTGTATTTTGATGCGTGTTTCAAGGAAATATATCCGACAATCAAATTTGGAGCAACGACATATTTTGTGCCGGAAACATTATTTATGTTTCCAACGAAATTGATAGAATTTTTAAACGAAAAAAAGGTAAATACAATTTGCTGGGTGGCTTCTGCGCTTACAATTGTGTCATCACTTGGCACCTTTGAAAAGATAAAACCAAAGTGTTTGCGAACAATTGCATTTGGAAGTGAAGTTTTTCCGGTGAAGCAGTTAAATCTTTGGCAGCAGGCTGCACCAAATGCAACATTTTTTAATCTATATGGTCCAACAGAAGCGACGGGAATGTCTTGTTATTATA
>JAXJUI010000028.1:0-60708 GCA_036309165.1 Agathobacter sp.
CTGCTTCTTTAAAGCCAGTTAATACAGTTTTTCCATTTACTACAACTGGACGTTTTACGAGCATTCCATTTGTAGCCAGCAATTTTAACTGTTCATCTTCGCTCATAGTAGGAAGTTTATCTTTTAACTGCATTTCTTTGTAAAGCATTCCACTTGTATTAAAGAATTTCTTAAGTGGTAAGCCACTCATTTGATACCATTCTTTTAACTCTTCATAAGTTGGATTATTCTCTACAATATGACGTTCTTCATATTCGATATGGTTTTCATCCAACCACTTTTTTGCCTTTTGACATGTAGAACATTTTGGATAATAAATAAATTTCATATTTAAGCCTCCTGAATTTTGTAATCTAATAATTTTCCTTTTTTATAAATAAGTTTCATTTGAAAAAGTTTCTCTTCTGTTTCTAAGAGTTTTAAAAAAATCTTATCCCCTTCCCATAACGGAAGATCTAACACCTTATCTTTTTCTATCCACACCAGATCTCCTTCATTACACGAATGAAGTTCACCAGAATATTTTTCACAAGTATATAAAAAACAAAGTTCTGTCATATCGTCAATTACAAACGTAAGAATTCCTCTTAATTTTGGTTCATCTAACTCTAACCCGGTCTCTTCAAAAGCCTCACGCGTAACACACTCTTTGGGACTTTCGCCATGTTCCATGTGTCCACCTATTCCAATATACTTGTCCTAATTGATATCATTTTGCTTTTTGTTGCGATGCAACATCAAATACTGTCCGTTTTGTTCCACATAACAAAGTGTGGTTATTTCCAATTTATTATTCATCGTTTTTCACCTATTAAAGTACTTTCATGTCGCGCAAACCTACAGAACCTGCCACCGGCAGCTTCCTTCGGATGCATGGCAACCCAAAAATGGGCAGGCATAAAGCCTAGCCCATTCTCTTCATTTCTAAAAAACTGATTGTTCGAGCAACCAATTACCGTCCTCAAGCACAAACGCTCCAGTAACTTCATATGGTTCCATAACAGGTTCGTCTCCTGGCTCTTCTATCGTAGCAGTCGCCTTAAAGTCTACTCTTGTATCTGCTTTATTTGTAATTTCAATCTGATAATCCGACCAGTCTACATAGTATCCTTTTCCACCATCGTATTCCATATTAACATATAACATTCCATCCTGATTAATGTATTTAGGATCTCCTTCATATGGATAATTATAAAGATACATATCTGCTGTTTCTTTGCAGTATACCGAACGAATATATGCTTCAAAAGAATCCCAGTCTGGATAAACAGATGGATCAACCTGAACAAGATTTCCCTGTGACGCATCATACTCTCCACCAATCGGCATCAAACTTCCTAGTCCAAAAATATGATACATACAATTTAGATTTTCATCAAAAACTGCACGCATTGTTTCTTCATCAAGTTCATCTCCTGCATCCGATGACTCCAAATCTTCAGAATTGTTTTCTGTAGATTCATTTTGTATATCATCTGCAATTTCTTCTGTATCTTCTGTCATTTTTTCATTAACGTTAGGAGTATCTACTTTTTCCTTTGTGGAACAACCCACAAATGCACACATAACTACAAGACCTAGAATTACTGAAACCAATTTCTTTCTCATAAAAAGACCCCTTTTACTGATTATTTTCCATATTCTTAGGTAAAATAAGATTTAAAATAATTGCTGTTACAAAAACAAGTGCTACACAGTTTTCCGCAAATACGCTTCTTACAATGCTTGGGAAGTTTGCAAATATTTCTGGACACTGCGTAAATCCAAGTCCAATACTAAGTGAAAGTGCAACAATTGTGATATTTCTCTGTGTATATCCGCATTTTCCAATCATCTGTACTCCACTTACAACAATTGTACCAAACATCATAATTGTACATCCGCCTAAAACCGCACTAGGTAATGTTGCAAGAAGACTTCCTACTGCTGGGAAGAATCCTGCGATAACCATAATGAATGCTCCTGTTGCAATCGCATATCTATTTACAACTTTTGTCATTGCAACAAGCCCTACATTCTGGCTAAATGACGTAATTGGCATACAACCAAATACAGATGATAATGCACTAACAAAACCGTCACACGCAATAGAACCAGATGTTTCTTTTGTTGTAACATCCCGGTTAAGTCCAGAAGCTGCAAGTGCTGATGTATCTCCAATTGTTTCAGTTGCTGAAACAAGGAAAATCAAAACAAATGAAAAAATCGCATTAAAATTGAATTCAAATTTATATGGGACAAGATGTGGTAATGCAATAATTTTCACATCTTCAAGCGCTGAAAAATCAACCATTCCCATACACAATGCAAGGATGTATCCTACAACAAGTCCAAATAATACAGATAACTGTTTATAGAATCCTTTTGCAAAAATGTTAAATAAAATACAACTTAACAAAGTTACTAAACCAAGAATCCAGTTCTTCATAGAACCAAAATCAGCTGCACCAGTTCCTCCACCAAATGAAGAAGCACCAACTGATAATAATGAAAAACCAATTGCTGTTACTACTGTTGCTGCAACAATAGGCGCAACAATCTTTATCCAATATTTAGCAAACAGCCCCAATATTCCCTCTATGATACCACCAATAAGAACGGCTCCCATCAATGTCCCATATCCATATTGAGCTCCAATTGTACACGCTAAAGAAACAAAGGTAAAACTAATTCCCATTACAATTGGAAGTCCTGATCCTACTCGCCAAATAGGAAACAACTGAATAAATGTACCGATTCCTGCAATTACCATTGCGCTTTGGATTATCATTGCAGTATTTTTTGCAGTAAGCCCACATGCTGCTGCAACAATAATAATTGGTGTAATATTTGCAACAAACATTGCTAATATATGTTGTAATCCAAAAGGAAATGCTTTTAACAAATTAATTTTTCCATTTAGTGTATAAATCGCATCAATATTAGTATTCTTCTTCCCAAAATTCTAAATTATCTCGTTCCTTGCTTGAGCGGATATTTGTCGAATACGTTTCAAAGGTAGGTACAAATATTTGATCATTCCAAAAGCGAACCGAAAAAGTTTTGCGAATTTCTTTAAGTATTTCCCATTTCAATCGAGAAATCATTTCATATATTTTTTCTTGGCGAACATTATTCCCTGTATGAGATGCTCTACCAATTTTTTTCACAGCATACCAAGGTGTATTGAATTGCCTATAAATTGACGTATATCCTACATGTTTTTCCTTACATACCTTGTCTAACCTATCATTAAAGTCTTTTGTAATATATATACGATACTTTACTACAAGAAACGTAGCTGAAAGATTTCGAAGCGATATAGAAATATCCGAACAAGATTATTGAATTATTTTATTTTTACGAAATCGAACAGATAAAACGTTTGTAAAAGCTTTACCATCATAATATCGACCCAAATTATCAATTATATCAATATCCTCTCGAGAACGAAATGCACCAAATGGTGTTATTTTATTTCGACGAACACATTTTTTAAGCTCTTTAATAAATGTTGCTAAATCTTCTTTCGGAAGATAATCATATAAATCTATATAATCCAACTTCACAAATCCATCAACCGTCTTTTTTTTCTATGTAATCAAACCCTTGTGGCATATCTGCAGATTCTTCTTTCGAAAACAAATCGTCTTCAAACCCATATTTCTCGTTCTCTGAAAGAGGAAATATTCTTTCAAATCGCAATCTCAACATTTTGTATAAAGAATATAATATTTCAGCAAGTTTATCTGAAAATGACATATCATATCTATCAAATACCTAGCTATACGTTAATCTCATCATCACCCCACCCTTCAAACAAATATCATAAACATTTACTTTTAATCTCTCCCACCAGCTCATGCACCGTCGTACACGGACACATCTCCGATGGCTTTGTTTTTCCTTCTCTAATACATTGCTCCAACTTCTGCTGTGCTATCTGAATTGCCTTTTCCTCGTCACCGGCTTTGCAGAGTTTTCCATACATCAGCTCATCAGCCTTGGAATACTTCCGTCCGATCTTAGTTTCATATACTCGTCCAAAATCTGAACAGCAAGTCCAAGAATCCTGGATTGCAGGCATAGAACCAAAGTAGGCGTACATCCATATTTCAAAACATGGATTGGACCAGCCCACTTGTATTCCTTTGCTTACTGCCTCTGCAATAATCTCGTCAAATCCCTGCACTTGATCTCTATCAAATACAATCCAAGGGATACGATATTGTGCATCATAAGCAGTGAGTTCCAGACATTTATCAATCATGGCACGAGTTTCTGTCTCTACCACCTTTATTACGAGCTTGTTTCTCACATCCTCCGGCAAAGCCTGATGGAGTCCTGTGAAGAAACATCGCTCTGTAGCTTCTGTATCCGTAACAATCAAATAGTAACCTAATTCCGGCACCTTGAATTGCTTTCTCTGCTCACGAGTTTTTCTGTTACCTGTTCTGTCCTTTTTCGCCATCCTACTCCTCCTTAAAAATATCAATACTCTTTAAGGTAGGAATCGCACCATACTTTCCAATCAGATAATTCTTCTCATAGCTTTCATCCTTACGAATTCGAGTACCATCCTCATCTACGAAATCTGCCAATGAGTACAGTGTAGAAACACCTTCTTCATCCTTCTCCACAAACCAAATTTCATCACGACGCAAAAGCTGGTTAGATAGCTGCCATGTATCGTGAGTTGTAAACACAAGTTGAGCATGGTTAGTATTTATCTCCGGATTTAAGAATGTTAGCAAGAAGTTTCTTACAAGCAACGGATGCAGACGGGCATTTAATTCATCAATAAAGAACACACTCCCCTTTTCCAATACTTCCTGCAATTCTGGGTATAATGCAAACATCTTCAAAGTCCCTGCAGATTCTAATTCTAACGGAATCTCTGCCATCTCATCAGAACCAATCATTTTATGAAGAGCGTTAATCTTATACTTTTCCTCTTTGGAATCTCCCTCCTGAGGAACCTTCTCGATTCTAAAATCCTTGATATGCTCATCAAAGGATGCAAAATATTCTACAACCTTCTGCTGAACATTTTTGTCGCTCACAAATCCCTTAGGCAATCTGCGGGACATAAAGAAGTTTGTAAATGGGTCACCAAAATCCGCAAACTCATTTGAAAGGAACCAATCTCTTATTGCCTTACACTTACCAATTTTCAGCTTTGCTCCCAAAGACACAATGAGTACCTGCTTTTCCAAAGCCACCTGAATATTATCTCTGCTGTTTTTCGGAAATCCGGACAAATCTAACTCATCTGCATTACGATAAAAAACTGTACTGTACTTTCTTGCAGTCTTTGCCTTAGAATTTAACCATTCTTCTGTTACACCTTCTTTGTCGATGCAGAATCCATAGTTATATGTCTTCTCAGCCTTATCTCCCGGCAATGTAAAATATACCTCAAAACTAGACTCTGCATTTACTGATGTGGTATCAAACAAAAACGGTGTCGGTCTGAAATGCTCAAACTTTTCCTCTTCATCACCGTACTTAAATGAATCTGCAACATAATCAGACATATATTCAAAAGCGTTGTATATATTAGACTTTCCACTTGCATTTGCACCATAAATAGCAGCAACCGGCAAAATCTTCTCACTACCAATCGTCACTACTCTGTCTAAGAACTCGGTCATCTTTGTAGCGGATAAATCCAAAATAGCCTCTTCTCTAAATGATTTGAAATTTTTAAAATTAAACTGAATTAACATGATTGCTACCTCACCTTCTTTTCTACTTTCTATTATATGCAGTTTTTGAGATAAATCAACATTTAAACGTGGTTTTTTCTCATTTTAACGTATTTTTATGTTGAGATATTAAAAATCACTCAACTTGCACTTTGTACAAATCAAGTGATTCCTCTTTGTTTAATCCGTATCATTATTTTCAATTCTTTATTCAAATACTTTTTTGAACGCTCTTTCATATGTATCACATCCCACTCTCGCAGGATGCCGGTAATCCTTATGTAGCTTCCTTAAACCGCTCCAGAAATCTCTTCGCATAAGCCACATACCGAAGTCTTTTTCCCTCTGCATCATCACGCCAAGTTTCCGGATCAAACTGAAGCTCTACAGCTATATCACGCAAAACCTCCAGACCGTACTTCTCCATCATCTCAGCAAGAAATGTGAGCAGCGTTCAAATTCCTTATTCAAGGCTTCCCTCCTTCCTTAATCGCTTCTGCATCTTTTCAAAATAATACCGATAATTCTTTTCTTGATGATACAGCCTCACCTTGGAAAAGGCAATATTTTCGATTTAAAAAATTTCCGCTTACATATTTCCAGGCTTTCTGTACCCGGAAAATTTCTTTTATAGATTTCTCACGAAGTCTTCTGCTAGATACGCATTTTGTATATCCATTGCAAAATGCATCTAGTTAGGGGCAAAATCCCCTAAACCCTCTGATATTTATATAGGTGCGTCACATTTTGCCTCACTTTTCGGAAAAGTACTCCACTTTTTGGAGTCACTTTCTAAAAGATGCTCCACTTTTTGACGCACCTCTTATTAATATATTAGCACTATAGATATATGCCTTTTTATTTATTATATAAAGACTCCTCTGCCACCATCAATGTATCTTGTTCTATTACTTCTTCATATGTAAACGGTTGATTTAATATACCTGCTTTGGTATCTTTTCTTGCCGCTGTCACCTGCTTTGTGACCTTTATTTTTTCATTCGTATATATAACAACTTCTTTTATTGCAAGTTTAATAATTGCGGATATAAAGTGATTCATAAAAACAAGATCGATTTTACCGTTTGCTTTTGGTAGTGAAATATATTTATCTTTCACTACATTCCATCCGCCAAGCTTGTTTTTATATGAATATATAGGCAAATCCGTTACTTTGTTAATGCACATAACCATAAACAAATACTGATTTCTTGTTAATTTGCAACCATCATATATCCAATCTATTGCATAGGCATCAGATAAAACGGTAAAATCTTTGGGCTGATAATAAGCTCGATACACATCACTGTTCTGCGGTATCGTAATTACATTCTTTAAAACAGTCGCTCCGTCTATAGGTGCATAATAATTCAAGCCTTGATTTTGGAAACTAGATGTTAAACAAGGTAATATATTCTTACATGTTGGAGAAGTCGGCAATTTTTTTGCTTTGTAAGGAAGCTTCTTTGTTTTTAACTTATCAAACAAATCACCTATCCTATATTCATCCCATGAAATCGTCTTTATACTCTCAAGAGCCTTGAGCTCTTGAGCCGACAATTCATAATTGTTGAATCCTCTTATTTTTAAGTAAGCGGATAACTCCGCAATGCGCTCCGCTTCTAACTCCGCTATAAATGATTCCATAAAATCAAAATCCAATTTTCCTTCTTTTACTGGCAATTTAACCTTCAAATTTTTAAATATATCATCTACATTACGTACAAGTACTGAAAGCAATATCGGTTTTTGATGATTAAGTACCGCCGTGAAGAACGGAATCGCTCTTGGTGCTAATTCAATTTTAGGAACTATTTTTCTGACAAATTGCCCTGCGTACCATTTTTTCTTTCGATAAAAGAAATCCATTTGAAGCAACCCTAAACTCCACACACCTGCCTCATTTATATTCTCCTTATTTACAAAACCGGTACTTTTTAAAATCCCCTGATTCGTCGATGTTCTTGTAACATAATCATACTCATCACCATCGACCAATTTGTCAGTATTAAAACTTAATGTATTGTTAATATCAAATAGATCACCAAGTCTATAATCGCCCCACTCAACACCATTGAGCATTTCATTGAGTGAGGCATTTATTTTCCCAGGCGTTCATCCTCATTTCCTTGACACTTTAATAAGTTTGACACTTCCCATGCTAAATAATCATTTATCGTTTTCTTAAAATCATCCAGCGTAGGTATAGTATTAATTGGAGCAGTTTGATTCCAATCCGAACCATTTTCTATATCTATTGTACCTTCATAATATTCTTTTTCTGTGTAAATATTAAGCTTTGATTTTCCAAAACGTACCAAATCTACAAGTTCTTTATATCTTTCCTTTGCTCTATCAGTATCCCTTAGATTACAACTTGACTTTTTTCGGTCGCTTCTTGTATACCCGTCGTTTGAAAAATCAATAAATTTAACAATATCATCATTTTGGTGGGCTTCTCCAATTCTGAAAACGTATATATTTGTTTGCACACTTGATTTTCCTACAAATAAATCTAATGGCATTTTTAGCCATCATGTGTTCTCCTTTAGCTATAAGTAATTATTGTACCATCCCCAAATGCTCTAACGCATCCCGTATCGCTTTTTCCTTCTCCGCCGGACACTGAGTCTGTCTGCTATCATCCGACTTAGGCAAGTTATAATTCTCCCCAACCTCTATTCCACACTTCCTTTTTACCTGCGAAATATACAGATTAGAAACCTTTAACCCATGCTCTTTCAGCACATAATCCTTAATCTCTGCATAAGTCGCCTTACTCTCAGCCGAAGTCAAATCCAGCTCATCCAGTTCTATCTCAACCTCGATTACATCATCCGGCTTTTGTTGGGACAAAAACAAACCGTCTCCACGGTTCGCTGTTTCCGCTCTGTCTTCGCACTTTGTGCTCGCCAATCACGGACAGCTATCGCATGGACCGCGCATCCGCTATATTCTTTAACAAGGAGGTTCTGCTCTCACTTTGTTCGCCAGAACAACTGTGTCTCTAAGCTCAAACTGCGCTTTTGCTTGTTCTCGCTAAGAGTACACATGTCTCAACATGGCTCGTATTTGGAAACATATCTACACAACAAATCTTTTTCACCTCATAGCCTCGCTCCAAAAATACTTGAAGATCACGTGCAAGGCTCGTTGGTTTGCATGAAATGTAAATCATGTTCTCTACGCCGTAATCAATGATTTTTTGAATAGCCTTTGGATGAATTCCATCACGTGGCGGATCAAGTACGATGTAATCCGGTTTTTCTTCAATTTCATCGAGCACCTTAAGTACATCGCCTGCAAGGAATTTACAATTTGTAAGGCCATTTAAAGCCGCGTTTTCTTTTGCTGCTTCTACAGCCTCTTCTACAATTTCAACACCTACTACTTCTTTTGAAACTGAGGCAAGCATTTGCGCAATCGTTCCGGTTCCGGAATATAAATCATATACTGTTTTTTCACGAAGCATATCTGCATCATTTCCCAAAATGAATGAACGTGCTGTTTCATAAAGCACTTCTGCTCCAAGGGAATTTGTCTGAAAGAAGGAAAATGGAGAAATCTTAAAACGAAGTCCTAGAAGTTCTTCGTAAAAATAATCCTGTCCATATAAAATATCTGTTCCTTCATTTTTTACTACATCTGCTATACTGTCATTTTTGGTATGTAAAATTCCTTTGATTTTTCCTAACAGCACACCGGCATTCTCTAATGCTAAAAGAGCATCTTTCCATCCCTCTAAAAGTTTTGTATCATCCGAAACCTGTGTTGTTGTGACTAAATCTACAAGAATTTCTTTTGTTTTTGTTGCTTTTCTTACAAGCAAATGACGAAGATATCCCTCATGACGAAGGCGATGGAAATAAGTCATGTTTTCTTTCGAGAAATAGTTTAATGTTGCCATAAGAATCTCTCTAAAATCTGCATCTACAATTTGACATTCTTTTACCGTTACCAAATCATAGAAACTTCCACGTTTATGCATACCTAGGGCAAGCGGTCCATCTTTATATTCATCACCAAACGAAAACTCCATTTTATTACGGTATTCAGCCTGTAGCGGACTTCCTTTGATTCCTAACCATTGGTACTCGCATTTCTCCGAAATTGCTTCATCCATCATTTTATGAACCTGAGTTTCTTTCATCTCAAGCTGTTTTTCATATGGTAGGCTTTGATAAGTACAACCACCACACATTCCAAAATGTGGACATGTTGCCTCCTGCTCTAAAGGAGAGTTTTCTACAGTCTCTAAAAGCCTTGCTTCTGCTTTTCCTTTTTTTACTTTATTCACGAGAAAGGAGACCTTCTGACCTGGAATCGTATTTTTTACAATTACTTTTTCTCCTTCTTCTGTAATAACGATACCTTTATTTGGGAATTCTACGCGTTTTACAACACCTTCGCCAACAAAACCTTTTTTCATCTCTAGATTAACCTTTCTAAAACTTCATTTCAAAAATAAAAGAGCTACAAAGTAGCTCTTTTATAACACATTTCTCTCATAAACAGATTCACGAGCATTTTACACTAGCTTGGAATTATTCCTCGAAATCTTCGATTTCTTCATCTTCAAAGAAATCATCTTCAAATTCATCGAAATCATCTTCAAAATCGTCTAAATAATCTGGTGTAAAGAAGCGATAAATACCATATACAGCAGCTGCAATTGCTACAATTACACCGATAACAGCAAATACGATAACCACTTTATTTGGTTTCTTTTCTTCTTCTTTCTTTTTAAGAATTTCATTTAATTTCATTGTATTTAATACTTCATTTACTTTTGCATTGTTTAATAAATCACTCATACCTTCTCTGCTCCTTATCTATAGAATTTCATCAATTAATTACTATTATTATATCATAGGTTTTCCTAAATTCCATAAAAAATTCGAAAAAATACGTGTTTTGGAATAATTATTTTTAAATTTTCTTAAGTTTTGCAAAAGTTGCAAACATTTTTTTTGTTCCAACCTTATCAAAATCAACAGTAACTTCAAAGTCCCTTCCACCTTCTACAATAGCGGTAACTTCTCCATCTCCGAATTTAATATGACGCACGCGATCGCCTACTGCATATTCCAAACTTGAACCTTCTGTATTGGATGAAGTAAATGCTTTTTGATTCGACACTGGCGTATACACCGGCTGACGCCTAAAGGAATCCCTCGCTCTTTGAAATGTAGATTGATTTTGAGGTTCTAAATCAAATGACTTCTTTGGTTCATAGATTTCTCCTCGCATCAAATCCTTTGGAATTTCTTTTACAAATCGTGATACCGCACCATACTGTGTTTGTCCTCGTACCATTCGCATTTTTGCAGAAGTAATCGTAAGATACTCTTTTGCTCTTGTAATACCTACATATGCAAGTCTTCTTTCTTCTTCGATTTCTGCAGTAGCATTATCACTCGTAATAGACATAAAACTTGGGAATAATCCATCTTCCATTCCCGCCAAATAGACATTCGGAAATTCCAATCCCTTTGCACTATGTAAAGTCATAAGCACTACATAATCACTGTTTTCATCCACTGTATCAATATCAGCAATTAACGCAACTTCTTCTAAAAATCCGCTTAAAGTAGGTTCTTCCGCAGATTCTTCATATGCTACAACCTTTGATATTAATTCATCGATATTTTCAATTCGAGATTGCGCTTCTTCAGTATTTTCAGCTTCCAATTCTCTTACATATCCAGTTACATCGATGATTTCTTCTACTACTTTTGATAATGGTTCTACTTCAAGTTTTGCACGCATTGATTGGATAAACAACACAAATGGACGAATTTTTTCCGCCGCTTTACCAACACCTGGAATATCTCCAGCCATACGAAGCGCAGAGAAGAAATCCATATCCTGTTCAAGTGCATAGTTCGATACTTTTCCAAGTGTTGTAGCACCGATTCCACGTTTTGGAACATTGATAATTCTTTTTACTGCTAAATCATCTCGAGCATTATCAATTGTTTTTAAATATGCAAGAAGGTCTTTGATTTCTTTTCTTGCGTAGAAATTAACGCCACCAACAATCTTGTATGGAATATTTGCCACAATAAATTTTTCTTCGAACAAACGTGACTGGGCATTCGTACGATATAATACAGCACAATCTTTGTAAGTATACTCGCCTCTTCGAATTTTTCCGGCAATATCACGTGCCACATAATCTGCTTCTTCATATGCACTATCGAGTTGCTGAAATTCAATCTTTTCTCCTCGTCCATTATCTGTCCAAAGGCTCTTTTCTTTACGCCCAACGTTATTTGCAATAACACTATTAGCTGCATCTAGTATGTTTTGCGTTGAACGATAATTTTGCTCTAATTTGATTACCTTTGCTTCCGAAAAATACTTTTCAAAATTAAGAATATTGTAGATATTTGCACCTCTAAATTTGTAAATTGATTGATCATCATCACCAACCACACATAGATTTTTGTACTTTGAGGCTAATAAGCGAATAAGTTCAAACTGTGCTGTATTTGTATCCTGATACTCGTCCACCATAATGTAACGAAAACGTTCCTGATAAGAAGCAAGCACTTCTTTATCAAGTTTAAAAAGTTCCACTGTTTTAAAAATTAAATCATCAAAATCAAGTGCATTGTTTTGCTTTAATGCCAGTTGATATTCTTTATATACCTGCGCCTGTTTTTGCTTTGTATAATCTCCTGCAGCTCTTGTTTCAAATTCAATTGGATCGATAAGTTCATCCTTTGCAGACGAAATCACGCTTAAGAACATTTTTTCTTTATGAATTTTTGTATCAATTTCTAAACGCTTACAAATATCTTTCATAAGCGTCTTCTGATCGTCCGCATCATAAATTGTAAAATTTGTATCATACCCAAGTCTATCAATATAACGACGAAGAATGCGCACACAAGTCGAGTGGAACGTAGATACCCATACACTTTCCGAACCATATCCAACCATATCGTCAATTCGCTCTCTCATTTCTCCAGCTGCTTTGTTCGTAAATGTAATCGCCATAATATTGTAAGGATTCACCCCAACAACATCGATTAAATATGCAGTACGATTCGTCAACACCCTTGTTTTTCCAGAACCAGCACCCGCCAAAATAAGTAGTGGTCCTTCCGTTGTAAGAACGGCTTCTTTTTGCTGATCATTTAAGTATTCTAAATAATTCAAAATCTATTATCCTCGTCTTTCTTTCTTCACATCTAAAGTAGAAAAATTATATCACAAACCAAACAATTGTTCTACTCTTTTTACAGAAAGAGTAAATTTATTTCGATATATTTATATTCCAGCCTTGTCATATAGTTTTCAATACTATATAATGGGGCAAGAGGTGAAATTATGGCAAACGACACAAGAGATTTTTTACAGAGTTTACTTAAAAATTTAAAAGCAATCGACTATGTTAAACCGGAAGACATCCCAAACATAGATTTATATATGGATCAAATTACCACTTTCATGGATGAACAACTCAAATCAGGAAAACGTCATCCCAATGACAAGATTCTGACAAAAACCATGATTAATAACTATGCAAAAAATAATTTGCTTCCACCACCGGAAAAGAAAAAATATTCAAAAGAACATGTATTAACCATGCTCTTTATTTACTATTTCAAAGGAATCTTAAGTATTAGTGATATTCAAACACTTCTAAATCCTCTTACAGACAAATACTTTGGAAACAAGGATGGAAAAAACATGCTTGATGTGTATAATGAAGTTTTTGACATGGAACATGAAGAATCCTTAAAAGTTTTAAAAGACTTAGGGAAGAAATATCATCTTGCTAATACAAGTTTTGCAGATTTTCCAGAAGAAGATCAGAAATTCCTTCATACTTTCTGTTTTATTTGCGCGCTTAGTTATGATGTATATATCAAAAAATACATTATTGAGAAATTAATCGATGATTTACCATCAAAAAAAGAAAACGACACGGAGTAGTAATCTACACCATGTCGTTTTTTCATCTTCCCTATCTTTTTATTCGCCTTGTTCATCCATTCGGGCAAACACCATATCGTATCCATCGTTTCCATAATTAAGAGAACGATTAACACGACTAATGGTTGCTGTAGACGCCCCTGTCTTTTCTGCGATTTCAAGATAAGTCTTTTGATCACGAAGCATCTTTGCAACTTCAAATCTTTGAGACAAAGATAATAACTCATTTACTGTACATACATCTTCAAAAAATGTATAGCATTCGTCTCTGTTTTCCAAACATAAGATAGCATCAAACAAGTGATCAACAGCTTCTGTTTTTAATTTCTTGCTCATTGCATTTCTCCTTCACGCTTCTAGTTTTATTTTTTTTAATTTTACCATATTAAAGTTTTAAAGTAAACAGATTTCTTGCAATAAACATTTAATATGTTATAATCAATCTTAAGTTTTAATTGAATTGGAGTTTTTTATGAAAAAAGTAGGTAATTTCTTTTTAGGATTTGTTCCGTTTTTTGCCGTTATTGGCATTCAATATCTTGCTATGGCTTTTATTGTCGGTGTAGCAGCTTTGTTTGCTTATCCAATCATACCATCTAATCATAGTATTCAGCTAGGCTCATTATTATATGATACCAATTTAAATACAGCCATTATGGTTCTTTATGGTGTAATCACCGCAATCTCATTTGGGATTTGGTATCACTGCACTTGTGGTGGTGAGTTTAAACCAAACAAAAACACATTCCACCCAATGCTCGTTTGTTCCGTAATTGCATTTGTTCCAGGCGCACAATTTGTATGTGGAATCATTTCTACCATTGTTGGAACCGTAGTTCCAAAATGGATGGAACAATATGAAAGCTTATTAGAAAGCGCTGGTTTATCAGATGATATCACATTACTGATGATATTCTATTCCGTAATTATCGCACCAATTTGCGAAGAACTCGTCTTCCGTGGTGTTACAATGCAGATTTTTAAAAAAGCTGTTCCATTTTGGGTTGCCAATATTCTTCAGGGAATTTTATTTGGAGCCTTCCACATGAACTGGATTCAAGGCTTTTACGCTGGATGCCTTGGTTTTCTCCTCGGCTTTGTTTGCGAAAAAGGAAAATCAATTTATTATTCGATTATTCTTCATTTCTTTTTCAATTTATGGGGAACTGTTATTTCAAGCTTTTTAGTTTTTGATGAAAACGATATTATTCCAGGATTAATCCTTATCTTTATAATGATTCTTTCCCTCATCGTTGGTTCGATTTTATTTTTCTTTGGAACAAGACTGCGAAACCAAAAAATGACAACACAAAACGCATAAAATTAGGACTGTCAATGATTGATTTCATCATTGACAGTCCTTTTTTATGCCGATATAGCTCTCGACTCAATTCTAATACTTACATCATCTTTACTATAATGCTGATAGAAAACATCCATTACACGATTCATTGCCAAATCTACATTCTCTTTCTTTGTCCCCATCAGTGTTAATAGAATCTGATCTCCCGAAAAACGAGTAATAATATCTACACCTCTTAATGTGGTTGATACTACTTCTTCCAATTTCTTCATGACACGTTCCTGCTTCTCAACCTGTGAATCACTAGCTTTTACATGATCAATGGTAAGCAAAACTAATTGTGCCTCCTGATGATCTCTTTGGGACAATTTGTTGATATACTCATTGATACTCATAAACTGTTGATATCCTACATGGAATGCCCCTTTTGTATCTGTTCTGTTCTTGATAGAAGAAACAAGATGAGATAATTCTAAAACAGTACGATCCTTTCCCTCTGCTTCGGTTCTCTTATGGAAACTATATCCACATTTACCATTCTGTTTTACAAAATATACCGCACGGTCTGCACAACGGAATAATTGTTGGAAATTTCTTCCTTCTTGTGAAGAAAGCGAAATACCAATTGAAAGTGATGTGTGTTCCAAAATATCTGCTTCCTGCATCTTACTATTGTATGCATAGATAATCGACTCAACTACATTTCTAGCCTCTGAAACTTCAGTTACATCACGTAAGAAGAGCATAAACTCATCTCCCGACAAACGACATAAATAATCTTTTTTACTATATTTTTTTAAGATACCTGCTACTAGCTTTAATACATAATCACCTGCAAGATTTCCGTAGCGATCATTCAAATCACCGAAATCATCTAAATTAATGACAAGAAGAGCACCATCACCAAGACGAAGGTATTCACGAATACGTTTTTCACCAGCTCTTCGATTCCAAATCTGTGTCAAATCATCGATTTCAAATTCATTACGTGGATCACCGATTTCTCCACCAAGTACCTTTGACATAAGAAGATTACTCTCAAAGAAAATATTGTCACCATTTTCTTTCTTCTCTTCTGTTTCTTTTGCAAGTTTTTGAATCGATCCTTCTTCATGCATACGAAGCATTACAGATGAAATAAATGGGTCAAACTGCTTTCCAGCACACTTTCTAAATTCATCACGTACCACTTCCTCTGGAAGATGTTTACGATATTTACGGTCTGATGTCATAGCATCATACGCGTCTGCAATTCCGATAATTCTTGCTACAAGAGGAATTTCATCCCCCTTAAGTCCGTTTGGATAACCAGAACCATCATAACGTTCATGATGATACAGCGCGCCCAATCTTACGTTTTCTACACTCTTAATATCTCGTAAGATATCACTTCCAATTGTCGTATGCCTCTTAATCACAGCGTATTCTAAATCAGTAAGTCTCGACGGTTTATTTAAAATACGATGTGGAATAGCAATTTTTCCAATATCATGTAATAATCCAACATAATAGATATTACGTGTTTCTTCTTCACTCCAACCAAGTTCTTTCGCAATTGCTTCTGAATATTTTGCCACCCTTGTAGAATGACCAATTGTATACTCCTCTTTTGAATCAACAAAATTTGCAATTGTCGTGATAGCCTGATTCGCCATCTCTTCCACCTGTTTGGATTTATCAATCAATTCATTTTCTAAAGAAATTTTTACTTCCTTTAATTTTTCCATATCCAGGTAATCTTTTGTCATATCATTAACAAAAAGAACAAAACAAATTGGATCACCATAGCTATCTTTGATGCAATTCGTTACAACCTCGCACATCGCCTGATTATTTCTTGCAACCAAACGAAAGGAATCATTTTTAGTATCATCCTGCACTGCTTTTGCGTACTTATATGCATCTGCTTTTGTAATTTCAAACAAATCATAAATCTGTTTTCCGTCTTCTGGTATCTTGACATCAAAGAATGCCTCTGCACTTACATTGGCCATCTCAAGACGATAATCTTCATTTACAATAAGAACTGGTGTATTTACATTTTCAAAAATGTATTTAGAAACATTTGCCTTTGTAATCGAAAACGCATTTGAACGTACTGACATAAGATAAATAAGATACATAAAAAGCATCACACCATAACAACTAGCTGGAAATGCTTCATATCCTAATGTTGGCAACAATCCGTCTAATGTAGCAAGTGCAATAAGTATTACTACAGCGCCCATCATAAAATGAATCATCTTCTTTTCACGACGAATTTTCGCACGCTTTAATCCTTTTACCAACACATGAAAAGCAAATGCAATATTTAACATCAAATATATTACTGCCAAAAGGCGATATAAGGAACCTGTTGCACGATATGTCATTCCATATTCTGCCATAGAAAAAACAACAGAATCGGGTCTATTAAGTAAGACAACGAGGATTCCTGCACCAATAACATCTATTATCCAAATAATACGAAAGGATTTCTTTATTGTAGAAATATAGGAAGCAACAAATCTCATCGCACTAGTGATAAATCCATATACACCGACTACGCCTATTAATCTTCCTATATATGCATAAGAAACAGAAGCGGACATATTCATATATGCATATCCGCCTGTCCATAAGACTGAAGACAGTACCATCCAAAAGAGAAGGAACTTCTCCTTCTTTGGTACCTTAATAAATCGTATCATCACACTACCAAAATAGAGTGATAATAGGGCAATCACCCAAAGGCTTATGCCCATAAAACTTGCAACTGTCATTACTTTATTCTAACTCCTAATAATTACTTAAACATTTCCCCAAACGTTTATCTTATAAAAAAATTGTCACACCCAATAAACTTGCAACCATCATAATTGTTCCGGCAAGTAATACTCCCAAAACACATGCAGCAACCGTTGACTTAAAATCCATATCAAGAATGCTTGCAGCAAGTGTTCCTGTCCAGGCTCCCGTTCCTGGAAGTGGAATTCCTACAAATAACAACAACGCTACGAAAAGGCCGCGTCCTGCTTTTGCCTGAAGTTTTTTCCCCCCCTTTTCTCCTTTTTCAAGGCAAAAGGTAAAAAACTTTCCAATAATTGGTTTATCTTTTCCCCATTCTAATACTTTTCTCGCGAAAAGATAAATAATAGGTACTGGAATCATGTTTCCAATCATTGCAACAATAAATGATGGAACTACTGGAAGTCCCATAATCTGAGAATATGGAATCGCACCTCTAAGCTCGATAAGCGGAACCATTGAAATCAAAAAAACAATAAAATACTTTTTCATTTATACCTCACAATATATTTGTTTATCAGTTTATTTATATAAATTTATTAATTTATATATTCTTTCAAGAATCCAAGGAATATCTCCATTTCCTCTTTTGTACCAATCGAAATACGAAGATAGTTTTTGATACGTTCAGGTTTACTAAAATGACGTACATAAATATCCTGAGTTCTTAATGCATGGAACAAATCTTCTGCTGAATACTTAGGATGTGAGGCAAAAATGAAATTGCTCATGGAATCTCCAAATACAAATCCCAGTTTCGCCAACTCTTTCTTTGTCCACTCACGTACTTCAATAATCTTTGCTCTTGTTTCTTCAAAGTATTCTTTATCATTAATTGCAGCCACACCCGTTTCGATTGTAACGGAATCCATCGTGTAAGAATTAAAAGAATACTTCACATCATTCAAATATTTAATCAGGATTTTATTTCCCATCGCATAACCAATCCTTGCACCAGCCATAGAACGCGATTTCGAAAATGTCTGCACTACCAAAAGATTGTCATATTTATCAATCAAAGACAGGGCACTTTCTCCACCAAAATCGATGTATGCTTCATCAACAACAACAATAACATCCTGATTTGCAGACACGATTTCTTCTACTTTTTCAAGAGAAATAAGCTCGCCCGTAGGTGCATTTGGATTTGGAAAAATAACGCCTCCATTTACACGCTTATAATCGTCCAAACGGATCTGTAAGTTCTCATCAAGTGGAACTGTCTCATAAGGAATGCGAAGCATATCAGCCCAGACATCATAGAATGAATAGGTAATATCTGGAAACAAAATAGGATCTTTTCCATTAAAGAATGTCATAAAAATCATAGCTAGTACATCATCTGAACCTACACCAACAAAGACCTGTTCATCTTCTAAGTGATAGTTTTTAGCAATTGCATGTACTAATCTTTCTATCTTTGGATCTGGATATAAACGCAAACGGTCTACATCAAACTCTCTTATTGCCTTCTCAACACCTGGCGCTGGTGGATAAGGATTTTCATTTGTGTTTAGTTTAATCATTCGTTGTTTTTTTGGTTGTTCACCCGGAACATACGGAACGACTTTACGAATATTGTTTTCCCATTTTTTCACAATATCGCCTCCACCCTTTTTTCTATATACCCAACTAATTTACATGATTTCACAACACTTGTAAAGATACTTTTGCCAAATAAATTCTTAATTCTTTATAATAAAAAATAGAAAGAAACAGATGCTCATTTACAGCATCTGCTTCTTTCTATTTTTGCTTATTCAATCTCATACTACCTAAACAACTATGCCCTCTTATTGATTAACTACTTCCACAAAACGAAGGAAAGCTTCCCTTCCTTCTGGTGTACATTTAAATACGCCAGCATCCTTTAACACCTCATTAAAAACGAGTCCAATTTCTTCTCGAATAATGCCTGTAACATTTTCTTTTGTAATACTATCATACTTAGGAATAAATCCTTCTACCCAGTCTGCATGAGAAGCAAGTGTTTCTGTACTTCTTAAATCTTTTCCAGTTAACAATGCATCCTCCAATTCTGCCATCTCATCTTTTAATCTTGCAGGTAAAACCGCAAGTCCCATTACCTCAATAAGACCAATGTTTTCCTTCTTAATATGATGTAAATGTGCATGTGGATGATATACTCCAAGAGGATGTTCCTCTGTAGTAATGTTATTACGAAGAACTAAATCAAGTTCAAAGTCTTCTCCACGTCTTCTTGCGATTGGCGTAATCGTATTGTGAGGCTCACCATCTGTTTGTGCAAATACAAATGCTGATTCGTCTGTATATCCTCTCCATGCAAGTAAAATCTTATCTGCAAGCTCAATTAAACGTTCCTTTTTCGCTGCACAAATACGAATAACTGACATTGGCCATTTTACGATTCCAGCAGTCACATCATCATATCCTGCAAATTTTAATTCCTTTTCAATTGGAGCTTTTGCCATTGCAAATGTATAATGACCACCCTGAAAATGATCATGACTTAAAATCGAACCACCTACAATAGGAAGATCTGCATTTGATCCTACAAAGTAATGTGGAAACTGATCTACAAAATCTAATAATTTCGCAAAAGTAGCACGTTCAATCTTCATTGGTGTATGCTGCGCATTAAATACGATACAGTGTTCGTTATAATACACATATGGCGAATACTGGAAGAACCAATCACTATTATTAATAGTAATAGGAATAATTCTATGATTCTGTCTTGCCGGATGATTTACGCGTCCTGCATATCCTTCATTTTCTTTACAAAGCTGACATTTTGGATATGCACTTTGTTTTGCGTTCTTTGCAGCCGCAATTGCTTTTGGATCTTTCTCTGGTTTAGAAAGGTTAATTGTAACATCAAGTGTTCCAAAATCAGTTTCTGTTGTCCATTTTTGATCCTTCTTAATTCGCTGACGTCGAATGTAGTTGCTATCACAGCTTAATTTGTAAAAATAATCCGTTGCCGCTTCTGAAGACTCATTTTGATATAAATCTCTGAATTTATTACGAATCACACTTGGACGATCTAGTAATGTAGCCATGATTTTTGTATCAAACAAATCACGATATACAATACTATTTTCTTCCATGATTCCTTTTTCATAGGCATAGGCCATCATATCGTCTAGAATTCCTTCTAAAGCCATCTCGGCACTTTCCTGAGTCATAGGCTCACGCTTTTTATACGCTTCAAAAGTCGCATCTTCGATATCATCAATTCCAAACAATTCTAATAAACGGTTGATAGTGTATTCCTTATCATCTTTTTCAACAAGGCCAGTTACAAGCCCATATTCTGTTAATTCTAAAATTCTATCCTGAATCATTGTTTACCCTCTTACAATTTTCTTGGACCATCACCAAGTTCTACTACATAGAAATCAGCCGCATATCCAATTTTTTCTTCATAAGCTTTACCAACTTTTTCAATAAAATCATCAATTGCACGTTCTTCTACGATTGCAACAGTACATCCACCAAATCCGGCACCTGTCATACGTGCTCCGATAACTCCGTCTACTTTCCAAGCTTCTTCTACTAATGTATCAAGCTCAATACCTGTCACTTCGTAATCATCGCGTAATGAAACATGAGATGCATTCATCAACTGACCAAAGAGTTTTACATCATTATTCTTTAACGCTTCTACTGCTTTGATTGTTCTCTGATTTTCATATACAGCATGTTTTGCACGTTTCTTTCTTACTTCATCTTTGATTGCATCTTTATGAGCTTCAAACTCTTCTTCTGTTAACTCTCCAAGAGATTTTACATCTACAACTTTCTGAAGTTCTGCTAATGCTGTTTCGCATTCACTTCTTCTTTCATTGTATTTCGAATCACCAAGACCACGTTTTTTATTTGAGCAAGAAATAACAATTTTTGCATTCTCTAATTTAATAGGGGCATATTCATATTCTAATGTTGCTGTATCAAGGAAAATTGCATGAGATTCTTTTCCCATTGCTATTGCAAACTGATCCATGATACCACAGTTTACCCCATTAAATTTGTTTTCAGAATACTGTCCAATTAGCGCCAAATCCTGGTTTGTTACATTAAATCCGAACATATCGCTTAAGATAAATCCTGTTAATACTTCAACCGAAGCTGAAGAAGATAAACCAGAACCATTTGGGATATTACCAAATAAAAGTAAATCCATACCTGTTTCTACTTTCATTCCTTTTTCGCCAAATGCCCACATAACACCCTTTGGATAGTTTGTCCAATCTGCTTCTTTTTCTGGTTTTAAATCAAAAACTGATGATTCTAAAACTCCAAGTTTTTCAAAGTTCATTGAATAAAAACGTAGTTTATCATCTTCTCTTTTTCTTGCTACACCATATGTTCCAATTGTAAGGGCAGCTGGAAATACATGACCCCCATTATAATCTGTATGCTCGCCAATCATGTTTACACGTCCTGGTGCAAAATACACATTAATTTCGCCCTCTGCACCAAAGACTTCTTTAAATTTTTCTAATACTTGTTCTTGAATCATTTTTCCTCTCCTTTATCACTATTTCTTAAATTCACGAATTACATCCCAGGTAGGAAGCGCGTTTCCATCATAATCAAATAATGCCTGATTTGCCCACTCATTTCCACATGGACCCGGATCATTCATATATTCTAATGATGCCGGAGTTGCCCAACCTGATCCAGGAACCGGAATCCATGCTGGTTCCCACCAGAAAAATCCACAGCCTTTTTGATTGGCTACATTTGCTACACGATTTAAAAAGTCTTTCATAAAATCAACTTGTCCCTGTACAGTCATTGGATAGTCAATTTTTTCTACAAGCGCAGGTCTTGTAGCATAACCTTTTCTATCTTCATCTTTCATCTTTTCATAGGATTTATAATCTTCCATTGTAAATCCCATAGAAACTTCTGCTATAATGAGTTCTTTGCCAAAACGCTTTGCAATGTCATTCATATTAAATTCCAAAGCATCAAGCGATCCATGCCAGAATGGATAATACGATAATCCAATATACTCAAAATCTTCACCACGTTTCATATAGTTTTCAAACCAACGAACATATAATTCATTGTTTCCACCATTATCTAAATGAATCATAAGAGGAATATTTGCATTCACTTTACGGCAGGCACGAATTCCGGCACTAACAAATTTTGCAATATTATCATAATTTGGAACTTTTCCTTCTGGCCATAAAAGTCCATTTGAAAGTTCGTTTCCCACCTGAATCATGGTTACATTAACTCCTGCATCAATTACCTTTTGTAATGATTCTAATGTGAAATCGTATACCGCTTTTTCAAGTTCCTCTACCCCATAATCTTTCCATGCCTTTGGTTTAATCTGCTTTCCAGGATCAGCCCAAAAGTCACTGTAGTGGAAATTGAGTAATACTCCAAATCCGGCATCCGTAACCCTTTTTGCAATGGCAATAGTTTCATTTAAATCATTATTTCCCGCACCATATGGTTCACCGTTTTCCGATTTTGGATCATTCCATATACGAAGACGAATCGTATCAACACCTTGACGTTTCATAAAATCTAAAACATCAACTTCCTTTCCATCTTCATAATATTTCGCTCCACATCTCTCTACTTCAAGAAGAGTAGACAAATCCATTCCTTTTACAAATTTACTCATCATTAGAACTCCTAGCATAAATAAAATTATTTTATTCTGATTAGATTCCCCTAAAACAAAATGTAAACACTTTTTTCTTTGATACATCTAAAAGATATTCCGGATGTACTTTAGCACCCCAACTATCATCTCCAGAAACACCCATTTGTGCATCTGCAACACGAACTACTGTGTAATGAACCTGTGGAAGTTCAAAACTATGTCTTGCATTTTCAAGTTCATGTGGTGTATATGGAAGCGCACTAAACGAGATTTCATCACCGAAGAACATCATTCCCCGGCCTTTACGATCAACAATCTTTGCATAACGCACATCACACTTATTACCCGTCTCTTGTGGAACCATATATTCTGCAAGATTATCCACTACTTTATTTTCGTAGATGCCAAGTTTTCCGCCCTGTTTACGATCTGCGTATGTCTCAGATTCTCCAAGTCCATACCACTTCACTGTATCGTAGTCTGCATCAAATTTAAACATCACGCCAAACTCTGGCATATCTCCTAACTCTTTAACAGGATCATAACTTAATGTCATTTCTACAGTTCCATCTCCAAATACTTTGTATTTAAGCTGACACTGTGAAACTGGCGTCGTAGGCATGTATAAATCATAGTAAACACTTACACAATTTCTTTCTTCCTCTACTTTAGGAGGTCGATAATCAAACAATCCATCATTTCTATTTGAAATATACATACTTGCAAGTTTCCACTGTGCATATCTTTGAGGCATCAGGTTACCATTGTCATTATCAACTGGTGCTCTCCAGAAGTTTGGCATCGGAACACTCTTAAGCATTTCCACTCCACCATATACATATGAAATCATACCCGGTCTTCCTGTTGAAAACAGGACAGAGAAATCATTTCCTTTTACTCCGATATTTGACCAACCTTTTGTCACTTTGATTGGTTTATCGCAAGTATATGGTTTCACCTCTTTTTTAAGAATCTTCTGACCAAAGGCAACTTCATGTCCGGCCTTTGCCCAAAGAGTATCTTCTTTTAATGCAAAACTTACTGTAAGAGCGAATTCAGGAGCATCTTCTTCACGTTTTTCATATGCTTCCTGCATAAGTTTCATACGTGTATCAAATTCTTTCGGTACCGAGAAAGTCTTCTTTGTAAGTGGTGCAACAGAAATATCCATCGCAACTTTTTCCACTATTTCTCCATTCGCCTGAAGAATTACAAACGCCTGATAAATGCTTGTATTTACAAATAAGTTCTTATTCCATACCGTAAACTTATTCTGTCCAAAGATAACTGTAATATTTTGGTAATTAAATTTTACTTCCTGCATTTTTGGAGAAGAATTTCGATTACCTCCATACACAATTCCGTTACCACTGAATTCATAATCGGATGGACGATCATCAAAATCTCCTCCATATCCTAAAAACCAGTTTCCGTAACGGTCCTTCTTATAAATCGACTGATCAACATAATCCCAAATAAAGCCTCCCTGATATCTAGGTTCTTCATCTGTATAATCTGTATATTTGTGCATACCACCACAGGAATTTCCCATTGCATGCGTGTATTCGCAACAAATAAATGGCTTGTTTGGATGCTCTTTTAAAAACTTCTTAATCCCTTCAACAGGCGTATACATCTGACTATACATATCTGTTGCCGTCTCCTGATATCGTTCATCCCAGGTAACACCTTCGTAATGAACAAGACGATTTGGATCAAGTTCGTGAAATTTATCACACATTGCCTGCAATACACTTCCACCATAGGATTCATTACCAGTTGACCAAATAAGAATCGCTGGATGATTCTTGTTTTTCTGATAACAAGAATTTACTCTATCAAGCATCATTGGTTTCCATAACAAATTATCATTTGGAACGATTTCGTCATAAGAAAACAAACCGCGCGCCGCTGCTTCCCAAATGCCATGAGATTCAAGATTGTTTTCTGCAATCATATATAATCCGTAAATATCACATAATTCATAAATGAGAGAATCATTTGGATAATGACTTGTACGGATTGCATTGATATTATGCTGTTTCATCACGATAATATCTTTGATAATCTCTTCTCTTACAGGAACACGACCTACATTTCCGCTAAATTCGTGGCGATTTACCCCTTTAAAGACAATACGTTTTCCATTTAACATCATAATTCCATCTACAATCTCAAAGCGACGGAATCCAACGTTCTGTGAAACAACTTCAACAATTTCGTCATTTTTATTTATTAATTCTAGTTTTAATTTATAAAGATTTGGTTCTTCTGCACTCCAAAGTTTAGGAGAAATCACTATATTCTTAACAGATGTTTCTTCTTTGGTGATAGAAACCACTCCATCATTTAAAACTTTATCCCCATACTCAAATATGAAATGCACACTTCCAATTCCACTTGTCTTAAGATCAACTTGCATTTCGCCAGTTTTGAAATCGTTTGACAAAGTAGAAACCACTTTCAAATCCCATAAATGAATTTCTGGAACTGCATATAAATATACATCTCTAAAAATTCCTGAGAATCGGAAAAAATCCTGATCTTCACACCAACTACTTGATGTCCATTTCCATACACGAACGGCAAGTTTGTTCTCTCCGTCTTTTAGGTATGGAGTCAAGTCAAATTCGGAAGGATCAAATGTATCCTCACTGTAACCCACATATGAACCATTCAGCCACAACGCGAATCCACTTTCTACCCCCTGGAAGGAAATAACCACTTTCTTTCCTTTAAAATTCTCTGGTATTGTAAAGTATTTCACATATGATGCAACTGGATTAAAATCACTTGGAATCTCTCCTGGCATAATTACTTCTCTTCCATCCCAAGGATAGGTTGTGTTCGTATAATGTGGAACATCATATCCTTCCATCTGAATATGTGCCGGCACACGAATATCTTCCCAATTTTTGCAATCCACTTCTTCTTTTTCAAAATCTACTGGTACAAGTGTCATGTTCTTTGCATAGGAAAATTTCCATATTCCATTCAATGACATTTGATAGCTAGATTCTCCTAAAAAGACTTCCCCCCAGTTTGCGTAGCAAACATGATCCGAATGAGCATCTAATCTATTCTCCTGAAAAATTTCAGGATTCTTCAAAATATCGAAATTAAATCTACCCATATCTTTTTCTCCAACTTCAAATTTTTAAAAAGGGCGAATAAACATCTATTCGCCCCTCCCCAATCTTATTTCACTGCTCCAGTAATACCCTCTGCAAATTGTTTCTGTAACACAAAGAATACTACCATTGTAGGAATTGAGCAGAATAAAACACCCATCATTAACATACCATAATCAACAGTGTATCCTGCTGCAAGATTTGCAATAAGCATTGGCATTGTAATCGCTTCTGGTTTATTCAATACTACCTTTGGCCACATATATGCATTCCATGAATTCATAAATGTGATAACTGCAGCTGCTGCATATGTAGATTTCTGAACTGGCATATACATTCTAAAGAATATGCCTATGTTGCTAATACTTTCTTTTTCATCTTATTTTCCTCCCAATTGAAAAATATAGTTTTATAACCACATAGTGTACAAATACGCCCATAACCCTTTGGTTATTTTGACTAATATTTGTCTCCCTACACTTGATTATATAGTGATTATAACGAAGAAATGCGCTTTGTGTCACTATTTTCATTGGAATATTTTGCAAATTCAACCAAATCCGCTCATTCCCCATGTTTACCATCCTTTTAAAGCAGAAATTCTAAAGTTAAGAAGCTTTCTTTCATAATTATCCGGATTAATCTTCCACTGATATGGTGAAGTGCCTAAAAACTTCTTGAAGTTACGGTTAAAAGTTGAACCTGTTGTAAATCCACACATGTTAGCAACAACATCCATTGGCTCATTTCCCTTTTTCATTATTTCACATGCTTTTTGGATACGAACAAGATTCAGATAATCCATTGGAGGCATGTTAATATACGCTTCAAACACACGACGAAAATGTGTTTCACTAAGCCCACACGCTTCTGCTAAATGCTGCGCCTTAATTGGTTCAGCAAAATGCTCATTGATGTAGTCAAGGGACTTTGAAATCTGTGACATATTGGTGCTATTTGATGGTTCTATAATAAGGTTGGTTCCTTTTAAGCTTTCTCGCATGATTTCTAACACAATTGCACGTATGATTGCCTCACATTTTTGTGTATAATATGCTTTTTTCTCTTTTGATTCTGTAATATAAGAATCAATAAGACGCGTCAATTCTTTATTTTCCCCCTTATCTAAAACAAGTGGAGTTTTTGAAATCGCATCCACAAGTTCATTTTGGAAAATAATGTTATCCGGAAAAAGTTCTGCAACTGCAAGTTTTAGATCAAAGAATAAGTATTCGCAGTAATTTGTTTCTTCCCCATCACTAATGGTAATATGTGGGAAATTTTCTGGTATTACTGTAATTGTTCCATCCTGATAACGATACTTTTCACGATCAAGATAAATAACCCCTTCTCCTCTTTGACATATGCCAATTTCCATCAAATTGTGGAAGTGAAGTCTAAATTCATCATGACCATAAGTTCTATCCCACGATTCGCCATATAATGCTAATGCAGCTTCCCCCTGCGGTACCTCATAAAAACGAAATTCGACTGTTTCCTTTTTTCTTCTTGCCATTTTTTACCTCTCATTTGTAGCAATACAAGGCGGTCTAAAACTAGAGCCGCCTAAGTATTTTAATCGAAATCAAATTTATCAAATCTTTGCATCATTGCGCCATATTTGATACGAATTAATTCGTTCTTTGCCAAAACATCATCTTCTTTTCCGTGATATTGGCAACGTAAGCAATAATACTCTTCTTTGTCGTAATCATAAAACATATCAATATCCAAATCTCTAAAAAAGCACATTGGACATCTATAATTTAATTTGCCTTTGCCAGATTGAGCCATGTTGCAAATACCTCCTTATTCTTGATTGTTTTCTTATATCCTAATGTAAACATTGGTGAGAATGCATATCCTTCACGAATATATCCTTCTGCATCGCTTGAAGAAGCCGTCATAGAAACTTTTGTTTCAATTTCAGGAACAACTGCAGATACTTCTGTTGCACCAACTAAAGATTCTTCACGACATTTGTATTCGTAGTTGATTGTTTTTGTTTCAGATCCTTCACATTTCAACACAATGTTTGACATATCTTCTGAATATTCTGTAGTTCCATAGCAAGCTACCATATATTCATTTAAAGTAATCTCTGCGTCCGGATTTGTAATATCGAGAATATTACGTTCAATCTTAATATTAGAAGATCCTTCTTCAAAATATTCTTTTGTCTGGATAGTTACTGAACAATCTCTAAATTCTACTGTTACAGGATCTAATGTTAAAATACGTGTTTTTCCTTCCTGTGAAAAATGAGCTTTTGTACGGCATAAGCAAAGATCAACTTCTTCACCTTTATAACACAATTTTGCACTACGAACAGTTCCTTCTCCAGCATAATGTGTAAAATATCCGGCGCGATATTTTTCCTGGATTAAGAATGGATAAGATGCATCCTGAACATGTTTTGTTCCGATTCCAACAGGCCATTCTAATTTTCCTGCATATGGACGAAGATCAACAATTGCACCACCCTGTTCCATATTGACACAGGCTCTCATATATGGATCGCAATACCAGAATAACTGTTTATCTGAACCATATAAGATATCTCTCCAAAGTGCACATTCTGGTTCATTGTAGTTACCAGCAGTAACACCTTTCTTTTCTCTATAGTAGTCAGCAAATTCAGACATTGTCATATCGATGAGTTTACCTTCTTTTTTCAACTGACCGTAGTATTTACATCCATCACTGTAAGATTTTTCAAGAAGTTCGTATGGAGCTTCCCAACGTCCCATTTTGTTCATCCAGCCTGGTCCAACAAACATCATGTTATATGCATATCCGTTGTTGTATTTTTCCAGATGACGATACTGGTCAATTAAGTTATAAAGATATGGATATTCCCATGTCTTTGAATCATAAATCATACCACGAAGTACATTCTGTGGATGTGTTCCGAAGTTTGATCCATTTCCATCATAACAAGCAAGAAGGTCTCTTGATAAATGTGGAATTGCTACGATACCACTATCTTCTGCTTCGTTTGCTGCTGGAGCATGTGTATTCTGTTTTGAAGGAATCCATGGAGCCCATGGGCCACCATCAAATAATGTATACCAAGAATTGTTACATGTATGATAAGCTTTTGGACCTTCTTCCCAACATGTAGCAACAGCACATTTTACCATTGGATATTTTTCTTTTATGTAGTTGGTCAAATCTGCATCCATGTAATATGAACCAGTTGATTCTGGATAGAAGCCAAAAATATCATGGAATTTCTCAAAAACGTCATTTACAATCGCCTTTTTATCTTCCATAGAGAACATCCAGATACAAAAATCTTTTGTTTTATATTTCTCACGGAATTCTTCACATGGTAAACCAAGTAAAGAAAGTGCAATTTCATCTCCATATACCTCATGATCATGTTTTGCAATTTCAACAGCTTCTTCATTAAAGAGTGAAGCATATGTCATCTGGATGGTAACCTTCAATCCATTTTCATGAGCAAGTCTCTGCTGTGTCTTAAAAATATCAAGAGACTCTGTCAAAAGAGCTTTATCCCCGATATCTTCTTCTTTTCCCTGTCCAGTTACAGTCGCAGAATATTCTGGAACCATTTCTGGACGATGAATGATGTTTACAACAAATTTGTCCATCACCTTTTCCTCCATGTATTTCCTTTTATATTGATTTGTTATGATTGCATTGCGCAATCGGTTGTTCGTGTAATTAATATAACACCATATTCAAATGGTGTCAATGTACAATTTATCCATTTTTAAGCATTTTTTTTGAACACTTTTTACAAAAGTACGCATATCCGCTCATACTTTGCGCAACCGTTAAACCATTCAAAGAAAAAAACCTACAGAACCTGCCACCGGAAGCTTCCTTCGGATGCATGGCAACAAAAAAGTCCCTTTGATACTTTTCTTTAAAAAAGTACAAAAGGACTTATTTACACTCACAAATATAAACTATCTCGATTCTTTGCTAATCGCCTCAATTGCTACTGCACCACCACGTACAATAGAAATATGTTTAAACTGAGCTTTCAACACCTCGATTAATTCATTATTTCTCTTTTCTTTCAATTTGCATTCCAAAATCAAACTATCTACTCCTAAATCACAAACATTTACATGGAAGATATCTGCAATACGGAAAATCTCTGCTTTTCCTTCTGCATCAAGTTTTGAAATCTTTGCAAACATAATCTCTTTCATATGGATTGGTACATCCGAAAGGTCAATTACCTTGATAACTTCTACCATACGATTAAGCTGTTTTTTTATCTGCTCAAAAGTAATATCATCACTGCTTACACAAATTGTCATTCTTGAGACAGTTTCATCTTCTGTTGTTCCTACGGTCAATGACTGGAGGTTGTAACATTTTCCAGAAAAAAGACCTGATACCTTTGCAAGAACACCAACCTGGTTTTCTACGTACATTGCAATCCATCTGTTTTTCATTTCTGACATTTTGCATCCCTCCTATTTCAAAATCATTTCGCTCATTGGATTTCCACCTTTTACCATAGGAAGAACCAATTCATCTGTTGCAATCATAAACTCGATAATTGTTGGCACATCTTTTTGTTCTTTTGCCTTTGCAAAAGCTGCGTCAATCTCTTCTACGCTTTCTACACGAATACCAACTGCTCCATAGCTTTCTGCAACCTTTACGAAATCCGGAGAGTATTTCGGACAATTCTTATTTGGGCCCTTACAATTTGCTGGACAACTTGGACGTTTTCTTAAACAAGTTGCGCTATAGCGTTTTCCATAGAAAAGTTCCTGCATCTGACGAACCATTCCAAGATAATAATTATTAAACAAACAAATAACAACATTTGTTCCCTGTGTAATTGCAGTAGCCATTTCCTGAATATTCATCTGGAAACCGCCGTCTCCACAAATGCAAACAACATCTTTATCTGGATTTGCAATTTTGGCACCAATGGCTGCTGGTAAGCCAAATCCCATTGTTCCAAGTCCACCAGAAGTAATTAACTGACTTCCTTTATCTATTTCAAGATACTGTGTTGCCCACATCTGATGCTGTCCTACGTCTGTTACATAAATTGCATTTCCAAAATTCTTATTAATATGTTCAATAATAATCTGTGGTGTCATCCCGCGATCACGACGCATTTCAAGTGGATTTTCTTTATCCCATGCTTCGATTTCATCCATCCAAGCTTTTGTACGTTTTGGTTCTGCCCATTCGATTAATTTTTCGAGCGCGAGATTTGCATCCGAAACAACCGGAACATCAACCACTACGTTTCTTGAAATAGATGCTGTATCCACATCAATATGTACAATTTTTGCCTTTGGAGCAAATTCATTTAAATCACCTGTGATACGATCATTAAATCTTGTACCAATTGAGAATAGTACATCACACTCACTAACCGCCTTATTTGATGCATATTTTCCATGCATTCCTGAGTTTCCAACATATAATGGATGTGTAGTTGGGATTGCTCCTTTACCCATGATAGTAGTTACTACAGGCACATTCATCTTCTCTGCAAATTCCTGTAACTTGTCATTTGCACGAGAAATAATAACACCGCCACCGGCCAAAATAAGAGGTTTCTTAGCAGCTTTTAATAGCTTATATGCACGTTTTAACTGTCCAACGTGTACACTTTCATTTGGTTTGTAACCACGAATTTCCACCTTGTCCGGATATTCTGCCGGACCAACTTCTGTTTGGATATCTTTTGGAATATCAATAAGAACTGGACCTGGCTTTCCTGTCTGCGCAATATGGAATGCCATTTTGATAATTTTTCCAAGCTCTGCACGATCATGTACGGTTACACCATATTTTACAACGCTTCTTGTCATCCCAACGATATCCACTTCCTGAAAAGCATCATTTCCAATTAGGTTTCTTGGGACCTGTCCTGTAAAACATACAAGTGGGATATTATCATAGTGTGCATCTGCAAGACCTGTGATAATATTTGTTGCTCCTGGTCCACTTGTTACTAAACAAACACCAACTTTTCCAGTTGATTTTGCATATCCTTCCGCTTCATGAATAAGTCCCTGTTCATGACGAGGAAGTACCAAACGAATATTGTCTGTTTTATATAATTCATCAAAAAGGTCAGTTACTGTACCACCCGGATAACCGAAGATGGTTTCAACCCCTTCTTCCTGTAACGCTTTTACAAATAATTTTCTACCTGTTATTTCCATTTTCTTCACCTTTCATAACAAAACTATGACAAACTTTTATCCTACGAGTCCACACATTCGAAGCACGAAAATCCAAGCGGTCAATGTCACAGACGCAAGTAATGTCGTCATAACAACCGTACTTGCCGTAAGCACACCATCATTGTTCATATTCTTTGCCATAATATAACAACTTGGTGTTGTTGGAGCTGCAACCATAATCAAAATTGCAATCAATTTTTCACCTGAAAAGCCCATCCATACAGCAACAGGAATAAAAACAAGTGGCTGAATCACAAGCTTAATCATTGATGCCCACAATGTAGGAATCACTTTTGAAACTGCTTTTTTTCCTTCAAAACCTGCACCAAGAGCTATAAGTGCCATTGGCGTTGCAAGTCTTCCTATCATACTAAGTGTATCATCCGCAAGCTTTGGAAAATCAATTTTAAGAAGTGCAACAACAATTCCTAAAACAATCGCCAAAATAATCGGATTTTTGGCAATATTAATACAGGCTTCTTTAATTTTGCCTATATCTTTCTTGCCTTCTTCATTTGCTTCAAACGTAAGAACAATAACAGAATAAATATTGTATAGAGGCACCGCACCAATAATCATAAGTGGTCCCATGGCAGATGTTTCGCCACCATAGATACTAGAAATGAATGCCAGTCCCATTACCGCTGCACTGCTTCGAAAAGAAGCCTGTACAAAAGCGCCTGTAATCGACTTGTCTTTGATAAAAAGTTTTGCAAGTCCCCAGATCACCCAAAAACATATGCTACTTGTAATTGCACAAAACAGTACAAATTTCACATCGAAACACTCATAAATGTTTACTGCAGAAATATCACAAAATAACATAACCGGTAAGGTCACTTTATAATTAAATTTGTTTGCTACCGAAACAAACTGGTCATCAAACATCCCAATTTGTTTTAAAACCCATCCGATAAACATAACAAGAAATATCGGAAGAGTTACTTCTATACTAAATAAAAAATTTGCCATAATTAATTACGCCTTAGTCTATTTTGCCTTTTTCTCATAACGATAAAAGAAAAACTCCAAATCAAAGTATGTCTGTTCTTCACTATCTCCTGTAATTTCCCAATCAGGATTTTCATCAAGATTTGGGAAATATGCATCTGCATCGTATGCATAATTAATTTTTGTAACGTGAGCCGTATCACATTCATCTAAGAGTTGTTCATAGATTTTCTCTCCACCAATTACAAAAATGTCATCACTATTATATTTTTTTAATTCTTCATGGAGTTCATCCATGTTATGCACTACAATTGCATCCTTTACTTTGTAGTTTGGATTTCTTGTAAGTACAATATTTGTTCTATTTTTTAAAGGAAGTCCATTAGGAAAACTCTCTAAAGTCTTCCTGCCCATGACGACGACTTTGCCCGTGGTAGTTTCACGGAAAAACTTCTGATCCATTGGAATTCGGACAAGTAGCTGGTTATTTTTGCCGATTGCCCAGTTGCTGTCAACTGCTACGATTAATTGCATAGTCGTTCCTCCTTATATAGCGATTGGTATATCTTTAATCTGTGGGCCAGTTACATAGCCTTCGATTTTGATATCGTCTGTTGTAAACTGATAAAAATCCTTTATTTCAGGATTTAACCAGAATTTTGGAGCCTCAAACTGCTCTCTTTCAATTAATTCTTTTACAAGTGGAATATGTCTGTCATAAATATGAGCATCTGCAATAACATGAACAAGTTCTCCCACTTTCATATCACAAACCTGTGCAAGCATATGCATAAGAACTGCATACTGGCATACATTCCAGTTATTTGCAGCAAGAACATCCTGTGAACGTTGATTTAAAATACCATTTAAGGTAAGTTTATCTTCACCCGGCTTTTGTGTTACATTAAATGTCATACTATATGCACATGGATATAAATTCATTTCATGTAAATCTTCGTGCACATAGATATTTGTCATAATACGACGGCTAAATGGATTGTTTTTTAAATCGTAAATTACACGGTCAACCTGATCCATCATACCTTCTTTATACTTATGTTTCTTTCCAAGCTGATATCCATAAGCTTTTCCAATAGAACCTTCTTCATCAGCCCATTCATCCCATACCGTACTCTTTAAATCATGAATATTATTTGATTTTCTCTGCCAAATCCAGAGCATTTCTTCCGTACAAGTTTTGATTGCAGTTTTACGAAGTGTAATTGCTGGAAATTCTTTCGATAAATCATATCGATTTACCACACCAAACTTCTTAATTGTATAAGCACTTGTTCCATCCTCCCAATGAGGACGTACTTTTTCTCCCTCTGTACTTGTTCCATTCTCTAAGATATCTTTACACATATCTACAAAAATTTTATCTGCTAAACTCATATCGTTCTCTCCTTAGAGTTATCCATAATCTTCAAATTATTCTACCGAATATCCCTTTGGGTTGCAACCCTATTTCTAAACCAAAATATAACATTTCTTAAAATTTTGGAAATATTTTTTCATTCATTTAAGAAACCTTTTCGAAATCGTACACATTAATGTCACATTTAGTGGGTATATTATTATTTGTAAAGGAGCTAACACTCCTTACCCTAATTAATCCCTTTTTTAAAACATTTTCATAACTAACTCCTCGAAAAAAGCCGGTTTAACTCCCCGGCTTTTTTCATGTCTAAATATTTTTCCATTTTCAATTTATATAACTCTTTCATATTACGTAAATAAATACATATTTTATTCTTGTTAATTCACTAAAAATCTACTAATATATTCGTAATTAGTCACGAAAGGAAAATATTATGAAATTTTATTTAGCTCCAATGGAAGGAATTACAGGATATATACAAAGACGCGCTTATCATAAACATTTTGGAAATGTGGACAGATACTTCACTCCATTTATTCCTGCCGCCAAACGTATGAGTAAAAAAATTATTCGTGATATTTCCCCAGAAAACAATCCCGGAATGGATGTTGTTCCACAAATCATGTCAAACAAAGCGGATGAAGTCATTGATTTAGGAAATCAGCTAAAGGCATATGGTTATGATTCATTAAACATCAATCTTGGTTGTCCATCTGGAACGGTTGTTTCCAAAAAACGTGGTTCTGGTTTTTTAACAATGCCAGAAGAACTCGATCAATTTCTTTATGACGTATATGACCAGACTGATATGAAAGTATCCATAAAAACACGAATTGGTTTTGAAAACGAGGAAGAATGGGAACCACTTGTTGATATTTATAAAAAATATCCAATCGATGAACTCATTATTCATCCACGTGTCCGTAAAGATTTTTATCATGGAGTACCAAGGCTTGAAGCATTTGATTTAGCCGTGAAAGAGATCCCAGTTTCTCTTTGCTACAATGGTGACATCACTTCCGTTTCTTCCTACGAAGAAATTGCAACGCGATATCCAACCATCAACAAAGTCATGATTGGACGAGGTCTTCTTGCACATCCAAACCTTATTGGCGATATCAAAGGCGAATCACCAATGACCAAAGACACACTACGCGCATATCACGATACTTTACTTGCTAATTATGAAGAAATGCTTTGTGGTGAACGTGATCCTCTTTTTCGCATGAAAGAAGTATGGTCATATATGCGTGATAGTTTCGAAGAATCAGACAAGCATTGGAAGAAAATCAAAAAATGTATGCACATGGACGAGTATCATTTAATCATCGATTCTATGTTCCGTGACTTGGAATTAAAAATTTAATCTGTCACCATATGATAAAACACACCTTCTCCAAGTGGAGTGGTTTGTTTTATTGGTTCCCCTTCTATATGAAATCCAGCCTTCTCATAACATTTTATGGCTCTTTCGTTCCATGTACGAACCTCAAGATACATTGGTTTTCCTGGGAATAATTCATTTGAAATTTCACGTGCAATCTTCGTCATCTGCTGACCATATCCTTTACCACAGCACACAGGATTTGCACCAATTCCAAAGAACACTTCTGTTTCTTCGTCATATAAATTGATAAATCCAACTAACAAATCCCCATTATAAAATGAAAAATGATTGTTTTTTGGATTTCCAAATCCAAATCCCTTCTTCTTCTGTTCTTCATATGGTTCATCATTATAGATTGCATATTCACCTTCATATTTCCAATTAGTAATGATATATTTTTCATCTTCTGTTGTTCTGTGATATGTAAGCATACGAGTTCTACTCTCCTTCTTTTCTACATCTTGCAAGTAATAATCCCCCAATCAAAATACAAATCACACTCACGCTAATAGTCAGAACCATAATTTGTTTTGTATACTGTATTTCCTGTCCCAAAATAAAATCAGGCAAATTTGCTACAATATGTGCCAGGATACAAAGAGGGAGAGAACGAAATTTATAGAATGTAAAGCCAAACAAAACTCCCATCACCATAGCCCCAAGTACCAACACTCCTCCACCTGCCATAAAATGAATAGCACCAAAGAGTATTGCACTCATCGCAATTGCAATAATAGGTTTTCCGGTCTTTTCTACACGAGTATAAATTACTCCTCTAAAAACAATTTCCTCTGAAATTGGTGCAATAATGAGAAGATTTGCTATCATTAAAATCATTCCAAATCCCGGGAAAATATTTGAATAATATTTTGCAGAATCATGAATCAATATCGAATTTTGAAATTCCACATCTTTTGTAAGAAGAGAAAACAGTAATGAGATTCCAAACACCACTAAACAAATAGAAATCGCACTTTTTATATCAAAACAATTCCACTCCCATTCCGCCTTTATCGATTTTTTTCTAACAAAAAAAATGAACATAAATAATAGAATCATCAGCAATCCCGAAATCACTGTCATCCCAAGCAAATTATTATTTACAACCGAAAAAATCTCTTCTTTTTTATATTTTCCAGTACGCATTGCCACATTTGCAATAATTCCAGAAGATACCATCTGGATCATCACAGTTCCAATAACATACAATACAAAATATCCAAGTCCCTTTAAAACGTCTTTCACTTCTAGTCTCCTTCTTCTGTCACATTAATCTAATCTTCTGCGTATGCAACTCCATTTACTTGAAATAGTAAACTATTCCCCTTCTTATATTCCAATTTATTTTACATTATCAAAAACTTCTATTCCAAGAATGTATATTCTCCATCCATCGTCATATGGTTTCACTTTTCCTTCCTGAATCATCTCTTCATCCGAAATCAAGGTATGTACTTTTGTAACCCCATAAAATAAAGATTTATATTGAATACTACCACCATCTTTTATTTCATATCTAACCGGAAATAATAAAACCAATAACAAAATTATTCCTGTAATAACAAACACTTTCTTTTTCATAATCATACACCCTACTTTCTTTTATCTATCACATACATTTCATTTCTTTCCTCTCTCAACTAAGATCAGAATTCCCATTTTCAACAAGCATTTCAAAACTATCCTTCAAAAATAATCTCAGTAACAAAACTCTACCACTACACAACAAAAAAGTCTATAGAATCACTTTACTCCTAAAAAGAAAAAGGATATCCTACCGGATATCCTTTTCGTTGCAAGAGCGATAGACGGGGGCCACGAGGTCCAGTGGACCTCGGCTTTGGCCCGACCGAAGCGGAGCGGAGATGCGAACCCGCACCGTGGGTGAGCGGCTCCGCTTTGCTTCTAAAACAAAAAAGAAGTACTGCTTTCACAGTACTTCTTTTGTTTTATTAAGCGATAGACGGGGCTCGAACCCGCGGTCTCGACCTTGGCAAGGTCGCGCGTTACCAACTACGCCACTATCGCATACATTGTGTGCTTTTCTTAAACACAAGACATATAATAACGGACAGACTCTTTTCTGTCAACTATTTTCTTTAAAATTCACGACAAAATTTTTGACAAATCTTTTCATCTCCAAATACTATCCTTTTACAATTCATGTTCCTGGAAATTTTTCGGTAACATTTCATCCTTTTCAATTTGTTACCGGCACCTTTTTTATCTAAAATTCGGCAACCTTTTACATTTCTTATCATGTTACCGAAGTATTTTTCGCATAATAGTCGGTAACCTTCTACATTTCTTACTATGTTACCGAAGCATTTTTCGCAAGATAGTCGGTAACCTTCTACATTTCTTGCTATGTTACCGAAAAAGCTTTCATATGACAGTCGGTAACCTCTTTTATTTCTTGCTATGTTACCGAAAATGCTTTCGTATGACAGTCGGTAACCTCTTTTATTTCTTGCTATGTTACCGAAAATGCTTTCGTATGACAGCCGGTAACCTTTTTCATTTCTTACTGTGTTACCGGAATTGTGAGATAGCCGGCGCGCGAAGTCCGGTGGATGTCGGCTCCAAACGGACCGAAACGGAGTGGAGACGCTAAGCTAAGATGTAAACACACACCCTTGGGGAGTAGCTCCGCTCTGCTTCTAAAACAAAAAAAGAAGTACTGCATTCGCAGTACTTCTTTTTTGTTTTATTAAGCGATAGACGGGGCTCGAACCCGCGGTCTCGACCTTGGCAAGGTCGCGCGTTACCAACTACGCCACTATCGCATATATGGTGTGCTTTTCTTAAGCACAAGACATATAATAACGGACAGACGTATTTCTGTCAACCATTTTCTTTAAAACTTTTTAATTTTTTGCATATCATATATTAAACACCTATATGAGGTTCACAATGGCAAATTGCTCAAATCTCTTCTTTCTTTCAACGCTTGCCTGCAAACTTGCTGAGGTTTTGTCCGATAAGGAACTTGCTGTACTTTCTGCGAATCTTGTAGTATTAAGCGATATGCTTGCTAATATTCTTGCTCAACAAGAGTTATGCAATACCTTATCATCAGAAAACTCTTCCTTTTCTCAAGAAGTTCTAGAACAAGCTAAACAGAAAACAAATAAATAGAATGAAAAAGGAATACTCCATCCCCTCCATGCATATAAATTACTATCACATGTTTTGGAGGGTTTTATGAGTGCTCAAACAAAAATATTCGTTTTGCACAAAAACAAAGTCGCCTTTTTTTCTCTTATTTTTGCTTTAGTTGCTATTATCTTTTTGCTTCTGTTTGCAAAAATGCAAATCAAAAAAGTACATAATGATCGTTCCACTCCGACAAGCACATATATACCTGGAACCTATACATCTGAAATTTCTTTAAATGGAACAAATTTAGAGATCGAAGTTGTTCTAAGTGATTCTGAAATATGCTCTGTTAGCTTTACAAATCTAGATGAAAACACGGAATCCATGTATCCTTTGCTTCAGCCTGCTATGGCTGATTTATCATCACAAGTTATTTCCAATCAATCCTTGGAAAATCTTACATATTCAGAAGACGCACAGTATACCTCCATCGTACTAATCAATGCCATCCGCGATGCAATTTCCAAAAGTACTCCTTAAAAAAGGAAGTCAGACATACATCTGACTTCCTTTTTATTCCCTCTAATTATTCTGCTAAAGATGAAATATAATCTGTAAGTTCATCCATTTCAACATAAATGGTTTTCGCTGGACGACTTGTCTGATACCAATTGTATGCAGAATATCCAATCCATCCAACAAGAGCGATTAATACCGCCCATCCACAAATCGTTCCTGCAATTCTTCCAGCCTTCTGACGTGCCATAATCTTTTTACGATTCGCTTTTAACTCTTTATATTTATCTACTTTTGCCTGACTCATTGTCTCTTCTCCTCTAACTCTTCTTGTCAATTCATTTGACGCATAAATAGATTTTACACAGAAACCAATGGAAATGCAACCATTTTCACTAACTATTCACAATACAAAAAATTCATAATTCCTTAGTTCTACATTTTTCTTGATTTTTCTAAACAAGTATTTACCGCTTCAAAAACAGCGCTTCTCATTCCCTTTTCTTCCAAAACACGAACTGCCTGAATCGTTGTTCCACCAGGTGAACAAACCATATCTTTTAATTCACCCGGATGCATCTGTGTGTCAAGCACCATTTTTGCACTACCCATTACTGCCTGTGATGCAAATTTATAAGCCTGTGCACGAGGCATACCTCCTGCTACAGCGGCATCAGCCATTGCTTCGATAAACATGAAAACATATGCTGGAGAACTTCCACTTACAGCAGTTACAACATCCATAAGATTTTCCGTAACGACTTCTGTTTCTGAAAATCCGTTACAAATATCACGAATCATCTGAATTTCAAATTCTGTAACAAATTCATTTGGACATAATGCCATCATCCCAGCCTTTACCATTGCTGGTGTATTTGGCATAGTACGAACGATTTTTACATCTTTTCCAAAATGCATTTTTAGCCACTCAAGTGTCTTACCTGGAGCGATTGTTACAATAATCTGGCTAGGAGTAATCGTATCTTTGATTTCGTGAATAACAGCTTCATAAAACTGTGGTTTTACTGCCAAGAAGATAACATCTGCAAATTTTGCCACTTCTTTGTTAATTGTTGTTGTAAGAATACCAAGTTTTGCTCTTTTATCTGCTAATGCAGCATCTAAATGGTCAGATGCCATCATATCACTTTTGTGGCATTTTCCTGATTCCAAAATCCCCTGCATCATTGCACCGCCCATGTTTCCACAGCCGATAAATCCGATTTTAATTCCCATGACTAAAATCCTCCTTTATTTATGAACGATAATCACCGTTGATTTTTACATAATCATATGTTAAATCACAACCCCATGCTTTTGCAACTGCATTTCCCTGATTTAAGTTAATGTTAATATAAATTTCATCCGCTGATAAAATTTTTGCTGCGACTTCTTCCGAAAATTCTACACCAGCCCCATTTTTGCATACTGCGATAGTTCCAAATTCAGATGCTAAATCAACATCTACCTTATCGATTTCGAAATCTGCTTCAGCATAACCAATTGCACAAAGTACACGACCCCAGTTTGCATCTTCACCAAACATTGCACACTTGAAAAGTGGGGAACGGATAACACTTTTTGCAACAATGATTGCTGTATCCAAATCTGGTGCCCCAGCGCATGTACACTCTAATAATTTTGTAGCGCCTTCACCATCTTTTGCAAGCATCTTTGTCATTGTCATAAGCACTTCATATAATGCCTGTTTAAATACTTCGTAATCTGCATTTTCAGATTCAATATAAGCATTTTCTGCAAGGCCGTTTGCCATGATACTTACCATATCATTTGTTGATGTGTCACCATCAACACTTAAGCAGTTGTATGTAATTTTTACAATTTCAGACAATGCTTTCTGAAGCATAACCGGTGCGATTGCAACGTCAGTTGTAACAAAATTTAATGTGGTAGCCATATTTGGATGAATCATTCCACTTCCTTTTGCCATACCGCCAAGTCTACATACTTTTCCACCTAATTCAAATTCAACAGCAACTTCTTTCATAACGGTATCTGTTGTCATGATTGCATTAGCTGCTTTTTGATTTCCATCTTCTGACAATCCTTTTACGAGTTCTGGAATGCTGTTTTTAATTGGTTCAATAGGAAGAATCTGCCCAATAACACCAGTGGAAGCAACAATTACTTCTTCTGATTTGATACCAAGTTCATTTGCTACCATATCACACATCATTTTTGCTTTTTCTTCCCCATCAGCATTACATGTATTTGCATTTTTGCTATTTGCGATAACAGCTTTTGCAGTTCCACTAGAAGCTTCTAAATTCTTCTTCGTTACAAGAATTGGAGCTCCTTTTACTTTGTTTGTTGTATATACTGCTGCTGCATTACATGATTTTTCACAATAGATAAGTGCTAAATCGTTTTTGTTTTTATCTGCATTTAATCCACAGTTTAATCCATTTGCTTTATATCCTTTAGCTGCACAAACGCCGCCTTCGATCTTCTTTAATTCCGCCATATCTCATTCCTCCTGGTCTTTTCTCTTTCACTTTTCCAAGTTAAATCAAAGTATAGCACTTTCTTTTTTTTGTGTAAACACCTTTTGTGTATATTTATACATTAGTTTGTATTTTTATACATCACATTTACTATCTAGTTTATATTCTTGTATTTCTTTTTTGCTCACAAATATCAAAAAACAGAACTCATTCCAATATCCTTGAAATAAGTCCTGCTACCTATCTGTCCAATATATTTATCCAATATATTTATCTAGTCGATGCGAAACCTCTAATACATTATTCAATTGTTCTTTTGCATATTCTGCATTATTAAGGTTTTCTTCCGACATTTCCTGTGCCTGTTGTGAAGAAGCTGTAACTTCTTCTGTTGTCGCAGAGAGTGTCATAATGTTATCTACAATATGATTGTTTGCTTCAGACAATGTATTTAACATTGCATCAATACCTTCAATATCTGCAATCAGACTCTTTACATTTGCGTTCATTTCGGCAAAACTATCCGACGCTTTTGAAATCATTGCATCCTGCGCATTTGTAGCATCAACTGAATTATTTACAGCCGCTGCAGCTCTTTGCGCATTTTCTGAAAGTTCTTCCAAAATATTAGCAATATTTTCTGTTTCAAGTCTTGTCTTTTCCGCAAGCTGACGAATCTCATCCGCTACAACTGCAAATCCACGTCCAGCTTCCCCCGCACGCGCACTTTCAATTGATGCATTAAGTGCAAGTAAGTTTGTTTGACTTGAAATAGAAAAAATCGTATCCGCAATACTCTTTACTGCATTTGTTCTTTCTTTTAGTGAATTCATTTCTTCTGCTACATCATTGTTTGTCTGGTTAATCACTTCAGACTGTTGCTTCAATTCATTCATTATTTCTAAACTCTGGTTATTGATTTCAGAAGAATGCTGTGCAACACGAACCATATTTGCTGAATTTTCTAATGTCTGTTCTATTGACTCTTGAATACTCTGTGTCATAGTAGTCTGAACCTGAATATTATTCGCAGTACTAAGTGTACTTTCTGAAATATCCTGCATTGCGCCACTTACTGTTTCTGATGAGTCATTCAATTTATTAACAATTCCCATGACATTTTCTGTTCCCTGACGCACTTCATTTGCTACAGAAATCACATCATCCATCATTCTTTTTTGAATATTTTGCTGCTGAACTGTACTATGTATAGAATCATGATTAAATTTATGTAACAAACGTCCCACAAGAACTATAAGAAAAACAGAGAAAACCATAGCTAACGTAGCCATAATATTTTCAGCCATATTTCCAGCATGTACTCGGCCATCAACAATTCTACAGATACATGCAATAATCGATATTCCAGCATATCCACATCCTGCAAGCATCGTATATCTATCATCAAAGAAAATGATACTACCAACAACAGGAAGCAGACCTAAAAACTTAATAAAATCCGGTTCAAATGCATAACCTGCAAAAAAGACACAAATAAATAATCCAATTAATGCAACATACCTTATTTTTTCCGAACTAGGATTTTTCGTTCTCATTATAAGATTTATAGTTGCACATACTGCACATACAATCGTCATAAAAACACCATTCGATACTGGTTTTGCACCAATCAAAACAAATGTCCAAAACATAGAAAGAATAGCAACATAATATACAACATAGCCAAACGTTAAAAATCGATTTGCTCTTTTTCTTTGTTCTTCCTTTGTAGAATACAAATAAAATTTCTCTTTATAATCCATGATATACTCCCCTCATCAGACGGTTTTCGACGATTATAGCAAAAAAGTACCAGGTGCGCAACACTTTCTGGTACTTTTTCTTTATCTTTTCATTTTCTATTCAATTTCTTCCATTACACTACGATATGCCGGACGAATAATTTTATTCATACCAACCATTTCTTCTAATCGGTGTGCGCTCCATCCAACAATACGAGCGATTGCAAATAATGGTGTATACAATTCCACTGGAATATCAAGCATTTCGTATACAAATCCACTATAGAAATCGACATTTGGACTAACACCTTTAAATATATGGCGCTTTTCGGCGATAACTTCTGGTGCTACTTCTTCAATCATCTCATAAAGATTTAACTGTTTTTCCTGACTCTTTGCTCTTGCTAATGCTTCCACATAAGAACGGAACACTCTTTCACGTGGATCAGATAAAGAATAAACCGCATGACCCATACCATAGATAAGTCCTTTCTTATCAAAAACTTCTCCATCAAGCATGCGTGACAAATATGCTTTTACTTCATCTCTATCTTCCCAGTTCTTTACATTCTTACGAATGTCTGCCATCATTTCCATTACTTTGATGTTTGCACCACCATGTTTTGGTCCTTTTAAGGATGACATCGCTGCTGCAATTGCAGAATATGTATCTGTTCCAGCAGAAGTAACCACTCTAGTTGTAAATGTTGAATTATTTCCACCGCCGTGCTCCATGTGTAACATAAGAGCAACGTCTAAAACACGGGCTTCCAATTCCGTATACTGATTGTCTGGTCGAAGCATACGTAAGAAGTTTTCTGCTGTAGACATCGTCGCAACCGGTCTGTGAATATACATACTTTCATCATTTTCATAGTGATTGTATGCATGGTATCCATATACTGCAAGCATAGGGAAGTTTGCAATAAGCTGAATACACTGACGAATATTATTATCAATATCACTTATTGATGTCTTTGGGTCATATGACGCCAATGTCAAAATACTACGAGTCATTGAATTCATAATATCCTGTGTTGGTGCTTTCATAATAACATCTCTTGTAAAGTTCGTTGGCAATGTACGACAGCTTCCTAATACATCACAAAACTCTGTAAGTTCTTCGTCATTAGGTAATTCACCAAACAATAATAAATATGCTGTTTTTTCAAAACCAAATTCGTGTTCTCCAAGATTTTGAATCAACCTTTGAACATTGTATCCTCGATACCAAAGTTCTCCATCACAAGGACCAATTTTTCCGTCATCATCCTTAAATGAAACAATCTTGGATATATTGGTAAGACCGGTTAATACACCTTTTCCATTTACATCACGTAATCCACGGTTAACTCCATACTGGCGAAACAACTCATCAGAAATCGTATCATTTGCTACACATAAATCTGTCTTACTCTTGGCGTAATCTAATAAATAGTCCCTTTTAGTCATCAAAATCCTCCTAAGCTCTAATTTTTATGCAATAAAACTATTATACATTAACTCTTTAGAGAATAAAAGCACTTCATAAAAAATTAAGTATTCGGAAAGTTTTGGTTTATTTTTCATAAAAATCCAAATGCATTTGAAGTTCTGGTGTAATCTCCCCACCCTCATTCTTGTAACGATTATAAAGCTGATACTCTTTATCAAATCGTCGATTTCGAAGAATTTCAAATTTATGGAAGATTTCTTTAAACATCGGATTATCTGACAATTTCTGCCGCACTTCCTGTGAAAATGGAATCCAGTCCACAAAAATCTTTCTTGCAACTTTATTCAACCTCACATTTCCTTGTGCTTCATATTTCATCCAACTAACATAATCCAAAACAAATACTTCACGATTATTATTTTTTGCATGAACCATTTGTGCTTTTATTTTTTCTTTCGCCTGAGGCGATAAATCTTTGTTCTTACGATAGAACTGAACATAATCATAGTATTCTGAAGTAAGCGATTTCTCACGAATATCATTCCAGCGAACACCCATAATTTTTTTACAAATTTCCCACCGATAGCGACCACAGGTTTCAAGCATCATCTGTTCGAGATTTTCTGCAGTCATAATAGAGAAAATAAAACGTGCAGGTGTATTCTTTGTTACACCCGAATTCTCCTGCCACATCATGGCACGACTTCCAATGTTTGGTGTCAAAATAACATCCGGAAGTACTTCTTTCCAAATCTGGGTTCTAGGAATTCCATGATCTGGATCTGCGAAGAACACTTCACGATAAAACAGACTGTAATCCACTCTTCGAATCTCATCAATTGTCTCATGAATACGTGTTGGTGAAACCCACATCTGCATGATATCTCGAATCAAATCATCTCCATTAAATAATGGGCAGAATGTCGTAATTCTTCCGTAGGTAGCCCTATTGGTACTTCTAAACATGTTATGAAGTTCGTAAGTAAGTTTCTTATCCTGGTTGAGTTTTAATTCTTTTTCTTCTTCTTTTGTAATACGATGTTCTTTTCTTTGTTGTAACAAATACTCGTTGTAATCTAGGTCAAACTCATTTTTAGACGGTTCACGCACGCCTTGGTAAATAGCCTGAAACCACTGATACATCGTAAATACACTCTCATCTTTGATACTTTGTATCTGTTCTAAAATATCAAGAAGTCCCTCAATATTGTCTTTTCCAGCAAGCTCTAAATCCATTACCCCAAACTGGAAAAAAAGCTCCAGAATAGGTGTTAATTGTTTTGTCTTTACAGCCTTAAAAATTGCTTTTTCATATACTGCATAATATGCCTCCGTAATCATTTTACGCAGTTTATTCATTTCAGTACCAGAAGCAAGTTTATCTGGAAGTGCAGCATATTTTGCAATATACGCTTTCATCTTGCTGATATCTTCCGCTTCACACTCAGCATATTCCATAATATGTGTTGTAAAGTCTGTTTCTAATATTTCTTCTAAAGACATACTAATTGACTTAATATCGTCTTCTTCTTTTTCCTCATTTTCATCTGCATGGACAATGATGTAATGTTCAAAATCAATACCCCAATAACTGCGAAAACGAGCATCTACTTCTTCTTTTGTGTACAAATCTATACCCATAATAAAATCTTGTAGTTCATGCACTTTCACCTGAACAAGCAAACAGTTCTCTCCTTTTGTGGCGTATTTTACGGATAAATCGAACCACATTTCAAGAAGATCTTCTTCATCACTAATAAGTAATGATTTTGCTGAATTTAAATATTCTTTTAGGCACTCAAGATTCATAATCATACGGGCCATAAGATTTACAATCTGTAAAATTGCCCCCAGACATAACTTTGGTTTTGAGAAATAGAAACGTTTGATATTTGTCTCATCTTCCATACCAAGTTGCTGTTGATATTCTAATTCCCAGCTTTCGATATTATTACTTAAAACGAACTGCTGAAGTTTTTCTACACTTGCAAATCCATGTGGATCCACATCAGACTGTGCACACATTACTTCGTATTCTTCGTACTGTTTCTTTGCAAAATTTACAATTCCGTTTACAAGATTAGAAAGTTCCATGTATCTTGTCTGAACATTTCTACACTGACAAATGGACGCATGCAAAAAGGCATAAGAATACTGTGGCTGCTCGACAAAAATATTTTTCAAATCATCTATATTTGAAAACTCATAAACTGCAAGCACTACATCCGTTTGTGCCACATACTCACACGGATAATCTCCCATGAATTGCGACAACAATCCGATTACACTACCTTTTTCTAGTAAAAACTCTTCTTGTTTGGTTTTAAAAAGAACGCTTCCCTGGATGACAATATATATCTCCTTGGAAAATCCATCTTTTTCTCCTACAAATTCCCCTGGATTAATCTTCTTTACAGTCATTTTTCCCCCTAAGTTGTAATTTTCCGAACATTTCAACTATTTCTAGAGTACCATAGGAGGCTCATTTTCGCAACATTTCAAATGCATGAAATGCATCTAATTTACCATATCCTTCCACTTTATCAGGATAAATTTTTCCTTCGCTTCTTCTTGCTCCACGAATGAGTAAACTTTTGATATCAATTCCTGAAATATCAAGCGCATTTTGTCTTACTACCGCCCATTCCAAAATTTGTCCACATGCTCCTGCCGCAAGACCCGCTCCAATACTTGTACCCGTCTTTTCCACCACATTTTGACGAAGTCCTGCCCCTTGTACATCTACGGATGGAGCAATAAGATCTGGTTTTACTTCTCCATCCGGACGAAATCCGCGTCCTGTTTGAAAAAATGCTGCTCCACTATCTCCACGATATCCACCTATCGTAATCGCACCTTTTGCATCTCCTGGGCTTGTAAGGGTCGTGTCCGGATTAGGCCTTAAAAAGAAAACATTCCCCTGTGACATTTCACTCATCGGAAGCCAAATATGAAACGTCTCCAAAATGGTATACAACGGTTGAACCAAGATACTCCAAATTCCACGCACCACATTTGAAAGACGAATTGCAACCAACGTATTTTTTTCCAAAACTCCCACATCTCTATAATCAATCGTAAGACTGGTTCCCTCGAATAAATACGTATACTCTAAATGTTCATTTGCCGCCCCTGTGCCTCTCGTTGACACCTCTCCTGTTGGTGACTGTATTTGAATCAGATATCGTTCTGGCTCACGACACCAAAACTCAAAATAGAGACCATTTTGATTCTCCTCCACCTGAAACTCTACACGCTGAGGCTGTAACAAGGATTCCACTCTTCCAAAATAATGATGATTCGAAATCCCCTCATTCCCAACTGGTACAGTAATTGCCTGGTGCCTCGTTGCAGACACTTCATTTACCAAAAAACAAAGCGGTCCAATTCCATCATGGCTTCCCATATTTGTCCCAATTCCAAGACAAACAACAAGAGGCTGATTTCGCTCAATTGCCTTTTGTTTTGCATAATAAATCCCCGCCATAATATCGTTTTCCGCATAGATTACATTTGTTTCTCCTCGAAACGATGATGGAACATAAAAATAGTCTTTCAGATACTTTGGTGCCGGACGCAGCTTTACCACCAAGATATCTGAAAGTGGCAATGCCTCACCTGCTGTAATACTTGCTAAGAATGTACCATGTCCATTCTCATCCCTTACAGCCAAAACATCACCATACACATCCGTATTTTGATCCCAGCACTCCACAATCCTGCTTCTACCATCCTCTCCAATAAAAAGCGGATTTTCTCCATCAATCCCCGTATCAATAAATGCCACCAGTACACCTAAACCACGAAGATTAATTCCCTCTTGAATCTGCAACTGATAAATCCCCGTCTGTTCCAAAGAATCCGTATCACATAATGCATACAAATTTGGAATTGCCGTATACGAATAGTTCCGAATCGAAATAGGCGGCAACCGACTCGCATCAAAATACCACGCCTCATAACTGTCACTAATCGGAACCCTTCTAAGTGGTTGTATCTCACCAACAGGTGTCCCTCTTCTTACAATAAAAACATATTCCTCCACTTGTCGCTGACCTCACTTTCTAAGGGCGCAAAAAAAAGACAACGACTAAGCGTTGTCTTTTTACTCAACCAAAATATCCACATATTATAGTTTACACACACTCACGAGATTCGTGACAGGTAAAATATACCACTTGATATTCCTTGGAAAGTTCCTGGAGAAGTTCTGCTCCGTGTGAGAGTTTCTCCCCATCCAGGTTTACGAAAGGATCATCGAGTACCAGGAAAGGTTTCTCATCTTGATACATTGCATCCACGAGGGCAAATCTCATACAAATACCCATCAGGTCGCGATATCCTGCCGAGAGCCACTTCGTTTCTCGAAGTTCGCCTTGTTCTTTTACTTTGAGTTCGATATTTGCATCTACCAACCAGTTGTTTTCCTCATCTCGAGTTAGAATTTTATAGTATTTTTCAAATCCCTTTGAAATAGGTGCCATGTATCTAGCTGTAAACTGCTCTTTTGCAGATTGTAAAAAATCAGCAGTAGTTTTTACAATATCATACTGTTTTGTTTCCACTTCCTGAAGTTCTTGTTCCTTCTGAAGTTCGGCCTCCTTTTCATCTCGTAAGTCAAGCTGCTCCTGAAGTGCTTCTAACTGGCGATTATAGTGCTCAATCGATTCACGAACTTCTTCGATTTTTTCATCCACATCAAAAATCATCTGATTGAGTTCATCTAAAGAGAATGGACACTCTTCTTTCTGTAAAATAGATTCCACATTGTATGTAGCTTCGAATTCATTCTTTTTATTCTGTGAAGCTTCTAAATTTTTAAGTGCAAGACGATATTCTGCAGCTTTTGCCTGAAGCATCCCAAGTTCTCCAATAATATTATCTTCTGGAAGTTCCATTTGCATTACATTTCCAAAAGTAGTTAAGCAAGAAAAAAGTTCCTGATAATGAAGAGCTGCTTCTCTTTGTTGCTGACGTTTATTTGCCATCTGCTCGTATTCATGCATCTGATTTTTCAGTTCATAAAGTTTTGCAGAATATTCTTGATTTCTATCAGCTTTTCCATATGGATGTAAAAATGTAAAGACTTCATCTTCTGTTTTTTCCATTCCCTGCTCAATTTCCTGCAACTGATTTTTTAGTTCTTTTACAGGTTTTTCTCGTTCCTCTAAAAGTGTACGACGCTTTTCTTCACGCATAATCGATGCAAGGCGTTTCTTTTTCTCCTGACGATATGAAGAAACTACCATACTGATTCCAAAACCAAACATACCAACACCAAGTACAAGTAAGAATAACCCGTTTCTAGCAACCATATTTGGAAGCACAATACTCTCTGGTAAATACTCCATTGTAAATGCAAAAACAGTCACCAAAATACCAAGTACTACAAGAACGAATCCGATTGGTTTTCGAATACTTTTCTTTGGAAGTTCAAGTGGAGCCAATTCATCATCCACTTTTAATGCCATTGCTTCAAAGTAATGCATTTTTCCATCCAATTTTGCATATTCTTCACGAATCTTTGAGACGTTTGATACTTTTTCTAATGCCTCATCAATCTGTGCATCCGTTGGAACACCATTTTTGAATACCTGTTCTAGCTCTTCGAAATAATCCTTTTCCCGATCTGTAAAAGCAAGATTTCGAATCGTTGTCTTTTCTTCTTCTAACTGTCTTGCGATTTTTATTTGTTCTTCAAATTCTGCTCCAGTTGGAACCTTTGCTGGAAATACCTTTTGATATTCCGAAACAACCTGTGCATTTTCTTTTGTATCTGCAACAATTTGCTCATAGTTTTTGCGAAGTTCCTTCTTTCGGCTTTCCTCACTGGCAATCTTGAGCGCTTTTGCATACTCTTCACGAATGGAAGCACACTCAATTCTTTGACGTACTTTCTCGTCACGTTTTGCTACGATTTCACGTACAGCCGTTTCTGCAGCATCAAAACTCTTTAAGTCATGCTCTAGGGTTGTGATGACCTTTTTACGTTTCTTGATACTTCCTGTTACACGGTCTGGTGAAAGGCTATTAATACAATCACGAAGAGCCTTTGCCGCAGACTCGTAATTATTGATATCGTTTGTATTTTCAGCAAGATTTCCAAGTTTTGCATTGATAGAATCCGACGCTTCACTTATACAATCATTTTGTGCAATAAATACACTTCTTTTAAAAGAAGCCACATCCAAATCAAAAAGTTCCAAGCCAATATCACTCGAATAATCATTTGATTCCAAATTTGTATTCAAATCATAAAGATGAAATTCATCAGATTTTTCAGTACGACCAAAACTGCGACTGATTCGATAACATTTGTCACCTATTTCAAAATCAAGTTCGCCACCGTAAACGCCGCCCTGCCATGGACGATATAAATCACGGTCTTTTACAAATGATTCCTTCTTGCTATCAAAGCCATAAAACATCGCCTTTAAGAATGCAGCGAGCGTACTTTTTCCCCATCCATTTACTTCATTAATGACATTAATTCCCTTTTCAAAATCCATATGAAGATTCGATAATTTTCCAAAATTGTCAATATGACAAGCAATCAGTCTCATACTATATCTCCTCCCCAGAAAGTGCCATTATTCCGCAACGAATGACTTCTGATTTTCTCTCTTCTGACAAATCTGATTTCATTACCATACGGATAAACTCCCCTTTTAAAGATTCATCCTTCTCGTAATCACTGTAATTTACAAGCATCTTGGTATGATTAGAAACTTTTTCAAAGAAGAAATAATCTGCAAACATATCCTTTAAGAAATCAAGATTAATCTCACATTCCACGTCCACTTCACCAGTTAATACGATTTTTACCATGCTCTTAGATGGATAATTTACTTCTGCTAATTTTTTCTCAATACATACCGCAGCTTCCTGCGTTGTCATCACACCACTTACGTCCACATCAAGCGCATAAAGTGTTCTTGATGCAATCGGTGCAAAAGAGAGTTTTGCTTCTAATGTATCTTCGTTAATATCAATAAGTACAAATCCCTTTTCTCCACACTCGTCAAATCCACGACCTTCCATGCAACCAGAATAGCAATAAATACCTCTTGCATCTAACTGATCCATTTTAAAATCATGTACATGCCCAAGTGCCAAATAATCGATATTTTTGTTCTTTAAATCATTCAAACTAATGGTCTCAACCTGATCCTTACTCTTGTAATCAGCAAGCTGCCCATGCATGGTTACAACATTAAAAACATCATGATCTAAAACCAATGAATTGTATACGGTCGCCTGATTATCTTTTGACAATTCAATACCGGAAAATACGACTTTTCCATAGCTATATGAACGCCAGGTATCCCCAAACATCTTGAGATTCTCTGGAATTGTCTCTAATTTTGATAAGAAATTATCGCTATCATGGTTTCCTTTTAAATATAAGAAGTCCATATTTGGATGAGAAACAATCGTATCACGAACCAAATTTCTTGCTGTTGCGGAAACATTACGCGTATCAAATAAATCTCCTGCAATCAATACAACCGAAACCCCTTGTTTTTCACCGAATTCTATCATACGGGTAAAAGTACGTAAAATTTCCATCTTACGCTCCTTTGCCTGCTCTTTTGATAAATTCGTTAACATTTTAGAATCCAAATGCAAATCTGCACAGTGAATAATTTTCATAAATCTCCCCTTCGACTTTTAAGCTTTTGCTTCTATTGCCTGGCAACCACGCATTTCAATTCGTGGTCCTCCTTTTTTCTCAATATAGTCTGCCGTGATAGTTACCTTTCCGATGTTATCATCCTTTGGAATTTCGTACATAATGTCTAGCATAAATTCCTCAATGATTGCACGAAGCGCTCTTGCTCCTACTTTCTTTTCTTTTGCTTTTTTTGCAATTGCATAAAGTGCATCTTCTTCAAATACAAGCTGTACCTCGTCCATTTCTAACATTTTTTTGTACTGTTTGATAATCGCATTTCTTGGCTCAGAAAGAATTTTTACAAGCATATCTTCTGTGAGTGCTTCTAATGAAAACATAATTGGAAGACGTCCAATAAATTCCGGAATCATACCAAATTTACGAACATCCTCTACCGTAACCTGATTTAAGATATTTTCATCATTATCGTATTTATCTTTTAAGTCAGCCTTAAATCCGATAGACGCTTCTTTATTTAATCGTTCTTTGATAATTTCTTCAATTTCTGGGAACGCACCACCACAAATGAATAAAATATTCTTTGTATCTACAGTAGTCATTGGAACCATTGCATTTTTGCTACTAGCTCCAACCGGAACTTCTACTTCAGCACCTTCTAAAAGTTTTAACATTCCCTGCTGAACAGACTCACCGCTTACATCACGCTGGTTTGCATTCTTTTTCTTTGCAATCTTATCAATCTCATCAATAAAAATGATACCATGTTCTGCACGTTCTACATCGTTGTCTGCAGCTGCTAAAAGCTTACTTACTACACTTTCAATATCATCACCAATATAACCTGCTTCTGTTAAGGAAGTGGCATCAGTAATTGCAAGTGGCACATCCAAAAGTTTTGCTAAAGTCTTTACTAAATATGTCTTTCCGCAACCAGTTGGTCCCACCATAAGCATGTTTGATTTCTCGATTTCGATTCCATCCTCTTCAACTTTTGACATAACACGTTTGTAATGGTTGTATACTGCAACTGACATTACTTTCTTTGCATGTTCCTGTCCTACCACATACTCATCTAAAGTAGCTTTAATCTTATGTGGTGCTGGAATCGAATGAATATCTAAAACTGGTTTCGCTTTCTTTTCTTCTTTTTTCTTCTGTTTTAATTTCTGACTCTTTGGGATTCCACCAATGCCAAGATTCTGTAAATCCGACATATTAATCATGCTGATATTTGGCATGCTTCCGAATGAAAATCCACCGCTATTCATTGAATCAAAGGTTCTTTGCATACAATCACTACAAATGCAAAGATCTTCTGCAATACGAATCATCTTTCCGGCAACATCTTCCGAACGGTGACACATATAGCAAACATCTAAGTATTTTTTATCATCATCCGAATCATCAAGTGCACTGGATGCTTTAATTAATCTTTCAATATCTTCATCTGTATATTCAGAATCTACAGTTTTATTTTCCTTATCTTCTGCGAATTCATCTTCTATTACTTCTCTGAAATCGTCCTTCATTTCTTGACCTCTCTTCTTAGTTGTGTATCAAAATATTATATCCCACTCGCTAGATAAACTCAACAATTCGTACCTTAAATTTCTATAAAAAAAGGTTCGTAATTCCCCACAAATTGTCAACGCGAGCATATACTAAATCTTTGATATCTTCATCCACGTCTGTCTGATCTGGAACAAAGACTGGCTTACATCCAGCCGCATGTGCACTTCTTATTCCATTTGGGGAATCTTCCACTGCAAAACACTCTTCTGGAGATTTTCCTATTTTCTCGCAGGCATAGGAATAAATATCGGGATAAGGTTTTCCATACTCCACCATCGTGGCGCAAACCACCTCATCAAAATACTCATAAATCCCCAATTTTTTTAAATACTTTGTTGCACGTTCTTCATCATTTGCAGTTGCAATAGCCGTCTGGATTTTGTGTTCCCTTAACCATTTTAAAATTTCGATAGCATAAGGCTTAAGCTCGATTGGATGCTCATTAAAATAGGCTTCCATCGTTTCCTTTCTATGATTTCTTACTGCCCAGTAATCCAAATCTTCTCCGAATGTATCCTTAAACCACTTCGGTGCAAAAGGACGACCTAAAGAACGAATTGCTAAAGCCTGTTCATCTGTCATTTCATAGCCAAAAGCCGCCATCGTCTTTGGCCAGAAAATACGATAATACTTTTCTGTATCAATTAAGGTTCCATCAAGGTCAAATATCACTGCTTTTATCATCACTATCTCCTAAATATCGTTTTCCCACTCGACTATTTGTATTTAACGTCACACCTCTTTGAATCATGCCATTTCCAAATTTTTCACGAATCGCATCCACTGCCTGATCCATTTTTCTGGATTTTTCCTTGTTTTCATCTTCGAATAATGAAAACTGTACATTCTCACCTTGATCAATATTTGATAAAGCTATTTTTAGGAGACGAATCGGTGTATGTCCATCCCACAATGTCTGAAAAAGTTCTTTTGAAACTTCATAAATTTCATCTGTAATATCCGTAGGTTCAAACAAATTTTTCTGATGTGACTGATTCCTAAAATTATTATCACGAATTGTAACTGCCACACAATAAGCCTTTACATTTGCCTTTCGAATACGCATTGCAACGCTATCTGCAAGCTCCATCAAAATAATATGTGCCTGCTCATAGGTAACTACATTTTCTTCAAGTGTCGTAGAAACCGAAAAACCTTTTGCTTCTTCTACTTTCGAAGAAACTGGCGACATATCAATTCCATTTGCATAATCATGCATCTGCATAGCAGCCTTTTCGCCCACTAAGGATTTTAATAAAGTCATATCACATTTTGCCAAATCCCCAATGGTTTTAATCTGATGTCTTTCTAAGACTTCAACAGATTTCTTTCCAACAAACAGTAAATCTCCAACAGGAAGTGGCCACATTTTCGTCGGAATTTCTTCCAAAAAAAGCGTATGAACACGGTCTGGTTTTGTAAAATCACTTGCCATTTTTGCAAGTAACTTATTATTTCCAATTCCAATATTTACCGTAAATCCTAATTCATTTTTTATCTTATCTTTGATTTCATATGCAAGTGCAATTGGATCAGGGTAAACAAGGCTTGTCCCAGTCAAATCCATAAAGCACTCATCAATGGAAAACTCCTCAACTTCAGGTGCATACGAACGACAAATATCCTTAAAAAGCTTGGAATATTTGCGATATGTAGCAAAATCGCCCTGCGCTACATATAACCCAGGACATTTTCGCATTGCAAGTGCAACAGGCTCACCTGTTTGAATCCCATATTTTTTTGCTGGGATAGACTTTGCCGTTACGATACTTGTTCTTTTACTTGGGTCGCCCCCAATTACCGAAGGAATCAGGCGAATATCCTCGCCCCCTTCTTTCACCCTGCGAGTTGCCTCCCATGACAAGAAAGCACTATTAACATCCACATGAAAGATTAATCTCTTTGCCATAACTCTCTCTAAATAAACAAATGACCAACCGAATAAACCAAAAATGCCATCACCCATGCAATCGCACATTGAAATACCACTACTCCAATCGCCCACTTCGTTCCTAGCTCTCGTTTTACAGAAGCAACCGCTGCAATACATGGTGTATACAATAAACAAAATACAAGAAGCGATGCCGATGCCAGCGGAGTAAGTGTGGCAAGAAGAGCATCTGTTTGGCCAAATAAAACTGTCACAGTCGATACCACACTTTCTTTTGCCATAAATCCAGAAATAAGTGCTGTTGAAACACGCCAATCTCCAAATCCAAGTGGCGAAAAAGCTGGACTAATAAATCCTGCAATTGCCGCAAGAATGCTATCTTTTGAGTCGTTTACAAGCTGTAAATGATGGTCAAAACTTTGCAAAAACCAAATTACAATACTTGCAAGGAAAATAACAGTAAACGCTCTTTGTAAGAAATCTTTCGCTTTTTCCCATAAAAGAAGCGCCACATTTTTTACCCCTGGCATACGATAGTTTGGAAGTTCCATAACAAATGGTACCGCTTCCCCTTTAAACTTCGTACTCTTTAAAATAAGCGCCATTCCAATTCCCACAAAAATTCCCACAAAATATAAAAGAATCATCACAAGCGCTGCATACTTAGGAAAGAACACGCTTGAAAAGAATGCATAAATTGGAAGTTTTGCAGAACAGCTCATATATGGAGTCATCAGAATCGTCATCTTTCTGTCACGCTCCGATGGAAGTGTTCGACTTGCCATAACACCAGGAACGGTACAACCAAAACCAATTAACATTGGCACAATACTTCTTCCAGAAAGACCAATTTTACGAAGTAACTTATCCATCACAAAAGCAACCCTTGCCATGTATCCGGTATCTTCTAATAATGACAAGAAGAAAAATAGAACAACGATAACTGGCAAGAAACTAAGTACACTTCCAACACCACTAAAAATTCCATCAATAACAAGAGAATGAACAGCTGCATTTACATTCCAATTGGTAAGCCATGTATCTGCCAAATTCGTCAAAGCATCCACACCGCATTCCAAAAGTGCTTGTAACCAAGCTCCAATAACGTTAAAAGTCAAAAAGAAAATAAGCGCAATAATCCCAATAAAGCATGGAATTGCTGTATATTTTCCCGTTAAGATACGGTCAATTTTTTGACTACGTTCTCTTTCTTTACTCTCTCTTGGTTTGATAATGCATTTATCAACTAATTTCTTAATAAACGCAAAACGCATATCCGCAATAGCAGCGGCTCTATCAAGACCACGTTCCTCTTCCATCTGACAAACAATGTGTTCAAGCATCTCCACTTCATTTTCAGAAAGCTTTAAAGCCTTTAATACATGTTCATCGCCTTCTACTAATTTTGTTGCTGCAAAACGAACTGGAATCTTTGCATTTTTTGCATGATCTTCAATCAAATGCATGATGCCATGTAAGCATCTATGTACCGCCCCGTTATGGTCATTTTCTTCACAAAAATCCTTGCGACTAGGCAGTTCCTGATATTTTGCAATATGAATTGCGTGCTCAATTAATTCCCCGATACCTTCATTCTTTGCTGCAGAAATTGGAACAACCGGAATTCCAAGCATATCTTCCATTTCATTAATATACACGGAACCACCATTTCCACGCATCTCATCCATCATATTAATAGCAAGAACAACTGGTATATCAAGCTCCATCAATTGCATTGTAAGATAAAGATTACGCTCAATATTTGTCGCATCTACGATATTGATAATTCCGGTTGGTCTTTCTTCTAAAATGAACTGTCGAGACACAATCTCTTCATTCGTATATGGAGACAAAGAATAAATACCAGGCAAATCTGTAACCAAAGTATTCTCTTTTCCACGAATCTGACCACTCTTTTGATCTACCGTAACCCCCGGGAAATTACCCACGTGCTGATTCGAACCTGTAAGCTGATTAAAAAGTGTGGTCTTTCCACAGTTTTGATTTCCAGCTAACGCAAAGGTAAGCTTCGTTCCTTCCGGAAGCGGATGCTCATGTTTCTTTTGATGATACTTTCCACCTTCACCAAGCCCCGGATGTTCCTTCTTGTTTCCATGCTTTATATCTTCTAATTTCTTTGCCCTTACTTTTTCAACTTCTTTCTCTTCTTCGGCTTTCACCGGAATAACTTCAATCTGCTCGGCATCCGCAAGACGAAGCGTAAGTTCATATCCATGAATCTGCACTTCAATCGGATCACCCATTGGAGCAAATTTCACCACTTTCACAACTGCACCAGGAATTACACCCATGTCCAGAAAATGCTGACGAAGAGCTCCATTTCCACCTACTTTTTCTATTAATCCAGTTTTTCCAACTTCTAATTCTTTTAATGTCATCTTATCGCTTTGTCCTTTTCTTATTTCTTCGCATAAAAAATACTCCATAGGATATTATATATTGTAGCACAAAATTTTAGTATAAATCTATGGAGTATTTCTATGATACTTGGAAAATTTAAATATTATCTTATTTTTATTTTGATTCCATTTGTTGTTGGCGGAATTTCAGCTTCTCTTACACGTGATCAAAGGTATATATATGAAACGCTAACCCTTCCTTCCTTTGCTCCACCCTCATATATTTTTCCGATTGTTTGGTCAATTCTTTACTTTTTAATGGGTGTAAGCAGTATTATGATTTTTGCCCAGCGATTTAAAAATCCTAAGGACATTTTTAGCGCCCTGTTTGTTTATGCTATTTCCTTATTTTTTAATTTCCTATGGCCAATTATCTTTTTTAATATGCAAGCGTTTTTTCTTGCTTCCATTTGGTTACTTATCCTATGCTTTTTGGTGCTTCGCACCATCATTAAGTATGGGCGTTTTAGCAAAGAGGCAGCCAATTTGCAGATTCCATATTTTCTTTGGACGCTATATGCATTGTATCTAAATATTGGAATTTTTCTTCTTAACTAGCCATTTGGATTTCTGGAAAACTATATCTGATGTTCTTTTCGGATATACGCAAGGAGTGCCTGACAACCTTTGGTCGCATCCTCATAAGTTTGCTCGAAATCGCCAGTGTACCAAGGATCCGCTTCTGTCAAGCAAAATCTAAAAAAATTTTTGTTTCACTCATCAGATTTTACCCTCTTTTTCGAGGTATTCCAGGAATGCAGTGCATCCAGTGACTACATCCCTATAAGTTTGGTCGAATCGGGAATTATACCAAGGATCTTGACACTCCATTCCATCATATCCAGCATATTCAAGTAATAATGCTATCTTCTCACCCTTCTTGTGATTAGTCATTCTTTCCATATTTCGAATATTCATCTTATCCATACCGATAAGATAGTCATAATAATCATAGTCCGAAGCTTTTAATTGTACTGCTCTTTTTCCATCGCATCCAATTCCATGCTTTGCAAGTTCAGCTTTAGCAGGTGGATAGACAGGATTACCAACTCCATTCCATATCTCTTCAGTACTGGTGGCTGCCGACGCAATTTCAAATTGCTCGGCAATACCACGCTTCTCAACCATATCTTTTAAAACAAACTCAGCCATTGGGGATCTACAAATATTGCCGTGGCAAACCATGAGCACTTTTATTTTATCTTGCATATCTTGGTATAACCTCTTTTTTCCTTGAATTTCCTAGGTTTTATCAATGTTTCCAGACATTTAACCTATTAGCCTTATCCTAGCATATTTTCGCATATTTTACCATATTTCGGTAGGTAAAATGAGTACAAATTGAAGTATAAACCCAACTCGTACTCATTTCTACTTTTTTCCCTATGCTCTTTTTTACTCGTCTATTCGGCAGAGGGTGTAAAATAAAGTGTGTAAGTTCTTCCAAAACATTTTACTTATGACATCATTTTGATTATGATTTATGAAAGGATACATTTATGGAAGGTACTACACTAATGGCAAAGAAAGAAAAAACACCC
>JAXJUI010000029.1:0-2402 GCA_036309165.1 Agathobacter sp.
AGAAAACCGAGCCTTTCAAAAAGTTGTTAAAAGTTGTTACGGATGATCTTGCCTAATTTACAGATTAGCAAAATTCGTCCGATATTTTTGTCAAGTTTAGTACGAATATTCGACAGACAAAATGCTGAAAAAAGCCCCTCTCTTTGGGTATATTACACAAAGATAGAAGCAGGGCGGTTTTTTATGGATTCTTAGTTTTAATTTCCGACAACCGAAAACGGACGGTCAAGAGTCCATTGGCGGATTCTTTACCATTAGAAACACCTAAGAATAAAAATAAATTTGAAAAAATCCCTCGACTTCCGAATGATTGGAGGTCGGGGGCATTTTTTCTGTTCCATAGTTCATGATTAATAGCAGATCAAAATAATGTCTGGTATTGATAAGAGAATTCTGTATTATAGGATCCATTCGTGTTTATATTGATTCTGGATACATTATCTCCTTCAATAAATAATGTTATAGTTGCCGTTGTTTGATCGCCTTCGCCACCATCCTCTTCGATAACAATGCTTGTTGGTAGAGTATTGTTTCCAGAATACTTATAAGTAGTAGTGATTCCAACAGCACCAGCTCTGTTGTCGACAAATGACTTGATTCTCCCTAGTTCATCATAATTGATATAGCAATGGGGATCATAGAAAATCATCTTACTAGAATTCCCGCTTTTCTTATATTGAATGGATTCATCACCAATTTTTGTTATTTTGCCTTCTTTATTTCGAAAAATCTTATTGCCATCAACGGATGCCACTTGACCATTTTTGGCCGTAAAAGTGTGGGATTCATCACCATATTCTTTATTGCTTTTATAATTGATATGAGTAATTGTTCCGTCTGCAATAAGAGGGCAATTTGCATAAAGATAGTAAGTTATTACACTTTGACCATCATAAGTATCAATGTTCTCAGCAAGTGCCAACAGTAATGCTTGTTGGGTTTCTTTTGCCGTAGTGTTAAACAACGGAACAAGCCATGCTTTAAAATTAGTTAGCCTTGGCTTTTCCCAATCTGGTGAAGGAGTATTATCGGTTATTGTGAGTGTATTACTAGAGTTATTGTAAGAGTAGTTATAGTTTCCATTGCTTTCGGATAATGTGCATGAAGCTGGAATTTGTTTATCTTGTCTCGCCGTTACATTAGTGCTATTTTTTGCTCCTGCGTTCATTGAGCAGCCAGATAATACTCCTACTGCCAAAATAATAGACAGCAAAATCGAGAAAATCTTTTTCATAAACCATTCCACTCCTTTTTCGGTTTAACAACTAAGACCGCTTATTTCTCAAAAGGTTCAAAAACGCCCTCGACCTTCCGAAAAATCGGAGGTCGAAGGGCCTCGTATTATTCTACTATTAAATAATATACATCCCAGTCTTTTGGCAAAACTAAATGGGTGGTTGTTGGATTTAATATGGGATTGTCGATATGCTCATAATTGCCGTCCATTGTAATGGTCGTTACATAGTTGTTCTCATAGCCTAATGTGCAGATGTTTTTCATTTCAAATCGATCCCCAGAATCCGAAAAACATTGTACGATCGTGGCCTTAGTTGGAGCAATCGAATTGGAAGTATAGGAAAACTCACCAGAAGGAAATTGCAATGTTCCAAGATATTCACAAAAAGTCAAACGTCCCAAAGAATCAAATTCCATGCCATAATCCTCATAGTCACTACCGGCCTGGATCTTTGTAATAAGATTATTCGAATTATAATGGAATTTGTGCTCCTGATATTTGATAATGTTGCCTTTCTTATCATATTTCAGTGCTTTTCCGTTGATTTTGGTGACTTTCCCGTTTGATGAGGTAAAAGAGTATTGCTGACCATCAAAAGTCGTAACCACTTTTTTTACCTTCCCAGACTTGACTAAATCAGTATTTGCCAAATAGAAGCCCGTCAAGTCACTCTTTTCTGCTTGACATCAGGCAAGCTCCATCATTTCCACATTTCGTTTGCTGCTCACGGAGAAGAGGGGAACCATCCAGGTATAGTCATCGGAAATCAATTCCTCATAATCGGGATGATAATACTGAGAAATAGAAAGCACTTTGTTCTTGCTGTCGTATTCATACACATAAGATAACTTATCATCCTGTGATGTGATCTCTTTCGGAATGATTGTAGGCTCTGTCTTCGCAAATGAAGGAACTGAAAGTGCAAATAAAAAGCTTACAACAATAAGCAATGAAATAATGTTTGATAGCCATTTCTTTTTCATGATCTTTCTCCTTATTGTAACCAAATTCGGTGTATCGCTCCTTGTTATCAGAGACAATTGCGGTTCGGTCTGGAGCTCTATAATTTAAGCGCAGTCGATAAATCCACCAGGCAATGATAAAATATCATTACGGAGGAATCGAAATGCGTTACGACAAAGAATTCAAACAACAGGCGCTTCTC
>JAXJUI010000030.1:0-10147 GCA_036309165.1 Agathobacter sp.
TATATTCGCTATATGCTTCGTCGTATTCAGAAAGTTCTGCCAAGTTAGCGGTTCCATAAGCTAGTTTTACTTCGGTATTTGTCATACCGTTCAAATTAAGCATTTTTTTAGAAGCTGCTTGCATAAATGTATTTTCCGCTGTACTATGGACTTTCGAAGAAAGTTGTTCTTTTGGAACGGTAATGTAATCAAGTTTGGAAATGTCCTGCTTTCTTACAATGTTGGCCTGACGTTCCTTTTCCCAGAAAGAGTTTGTGATTTCTTCCTGGTGGTTGCCCCAACGTTTCACATAAATTGTAAAAATAACAACAAATAAAACAAATAGAATAGTAAAAACTGGAATCATTTTGGTTCCTTTCTAATAAATATATTAAAACTGATAAGACAAGTTATCTTTTCTATAGTATAACCGATTTTGGAAATGAGGTGAATAGCATGTATAATTTTGGTTCAAAAAAAAATAATCGACTTTTTGGAATAATTGCAATCATTGTGATTGCGGCAATGATTCTTACAACGTTTATTTCGGCGTTTTGGGGATAATTTTGATACTTGCATTTCAAAAAGAGTATGATAAAATAAGTAGTCAGTAATCATTTATAAAGCAAGTGAACATAAGGATGAGGTTATAAAGCATGAAAAAATGTAGAAAGATTTTAGTGGCACTTTGTTTAGTTGTTTTCGCTGCGCTCACAACAGTTGGAGTATATCGTGTAAAAGCAGAGACATCAGATACCATCTTAGATGGTGTTTATGTGGGCGGCGTAAACGTAGGTGGAATGACAAAAGAAGAAGCAAAAGAAGCAATTGATGCATATGTAGATGACATTATGCAGACTACATTTACTTTGACTGGTGAATCAGGTTCCATCGAAGTGACAGCAGAAGATATGGGTGTAACATCTGATACAGATGCAGCCATTGAAGAAGCTCTTGGAGTGGGACGTACTGGAAATTTAGTATCTCGTTACAAAATTGTAGAGGATTTAAAGACAACAAATTATGTAACAGATATGCATTTGCATGTAGATAAGCAGGCAACTGCAACTCTTCTTTATGATAGTAAATCAGTTTTAGATATTAAAGCAGAAGACAATGGGTTAACTGTTGAAAACGGTGTATTTACATTTGTACCAGGTTGTGAAGGTATTGAGGTGAATATCGTTGATTCAGTTTTATTAATTGATGAATTCCTTTCAAAGGAATGGGATGGCTCAAATAATGAGATTGCATTAGTTACAGAAAAGATTTTGCCTCGAGGATCGGAAGAAGAATTAGCAGAGGTAAAAGATTTATTAGGAACTTTTTATACATCATTTAGTTACTCAGATCCAAACCGTGCACAAAACGTTATAAACGGATGTAATATCATTAATGGAACAATTCTTTATCCGGGAGAAGAGTTTAGTGTTTCCGATACGGTTGGACCATTCACACCAGAAAATGGATATGCTCCAGCTGGAACATACGAGAACGGAAAAACAGTAAACTCGTACGGTGGTGGAATCTGTCAGGTTTCTTCTACATTGTATAATGCCGCAATTCGTGCGGAACTTGAAATTGTGGAACGTTTCAATCACTCAATGCTTGTAGGATATGTAGATCCGTCTGCAGATGCCGCAATCGCAGGTGATTATAAAGATTTGAAGTTCAAGAATAATTTGGATTATCCAATTTTTATCGAAGGTATTATTGACGGAGGAAAATTCACATTCAACATCTATGGAAAAGAGACTCGTGAGGCAGGACGTAGTGTAGACTTTTTCAGTGAAGTATTATCGACAGAAGAACCGGAACCAGAGTATCATTTGAATGCAGAACTTCCAGTTGGTTCTTATGTGAAAGAACAGGGCGCTCATACAGCAATGAGTGCAAGACTTTGGAAGATTGTATACATTGACGGAGTAGAACAGAGTAGAGAAATCTTTAATGAAAGTAGATACGTTTCCTCTCCTCTTATTGCACAAATCGGTATCGGCGGCGCAAATGAAGCACAGCTTGCTGCAATTAATGCCGCAATTGAGTCGAAAAACGATGAGACAGTACAGGGAACCTGTGGTTCCATTGGTGAGGTGGCTCCTCCGGCGACGGAGACTCCAGTAGAACAGCCAGTAACTCCACCAGTAGATCCTAATGCAGGAAGTGGTGCTGAAACAAATCCACCAGCAACGGACCCGGTTACTCCACCAGCAACTGATCCAGCAACTCCACCGGCAACGAACCCGGGTACAACGGAAGGTGCTACTAATCCAACACCATAAATACCATAATAAAAAATTACCAGGCTACTCCAAAATGGGGTAGCCTTAACCCACATATATAGGATGATATCATATGAAAGCAGGTAAACTCTCGCAATCGGTGCTAAAGCGCTCCGTATTTAAACAACTTCATAAGAGACGTGACGAAGTGATTTCGGGAGCAGGCATTGGTATGGATGCGGCTGTTTTGTCTTTTGCCAAAGACGAGATGACGGTAGTTTCCTGTGATCCGGTTACACTTGCATCTTCCGATTTTGGAACACACGGGGTATTTTTAGCTCTTAATGATGTGGCAAGTATGGGAGCAGAACCAGTAGGTATTCTTGTAAATTTACTTGTCCCAACGATTTGGAATGAAGCATCGCTTCGGGAGTTAATGAAAGAAATTGACTCTGTATGTGAATCCGTAAACGTAGAGGTGGTAGGCGGACATACCGAAGTGTCAAAGGCTATAAAGGAACCACTCCTTACGATTTTTGCCGTGGGAAAAGTGAAAGAAGGACAACAGGTTTCATCAAAAGGAGTGAAACCAGGAATGGACATTTTGGTAACAAAATGGGTTGGTCTTGAGGGTACTGCGATTCTTGCAAAGGAAAGAGAAGAGGCGCTTCGTAGTCGATATGCACAGCCTTTTATTGATGAAGCGAAAACATTTCTTCAATATCTTTCTATCATTCCGGAGGCCGCAGTCGCCATAAAGTCTGGCGCTTGTGCGATGCATGATGTGTCAGAGGGTGGCATTTTTGGAGCTCTGTGGGATATGGCAGAAAGCGCAGGCGTCGGACTGGAAATTGATTTGAAACGAATTCCAATCCGTCAAGAAACTGTGGAAATATGTGAATTTTTTGATAGAAATCCATATAAACTTTTATCAGGTGGAAGTTTACTTATTGCAACAAAAGATGGAAATGCTATGGTACGTGAGTTAGAGAAAAATGGCATTGCTGCAACAATTATTGGTAAAGCAACAGATAGTAATGACCGTGTACTGATAAATGAAGATGAGAGAAGATTTTTAGAGACAACACAGACGGACGAGTTGTATGGACTAGATTAAAAAAGAGAGGGAATCAGCATGAGAGAAAAGATTTTAACTTTTATTGAAAAGAATAGCAGAATAGATGTAAAAGACCTTGCAATTATGCTTGGCGTTGATGAAGTAGCCGTATTAAATGAATTAGAAAAAATGGAAGATGAACGCATCATTTGTGGATATCACACACTTATCGACTGGGATAAAGTAGGCGTAGAAAAAGTATCTGCTTTAATCGAAGTACGTGTAACACCACAAAAGGGAATGGGATTTGACCATGTAGCAGAAAGAATTTATAACTATCCAGAAGTAAATTCAGTTTACCTTATTTCTGGCGGATTTGATTTCATGGTAACTTTAGAAGGAAAATCCCTTCGTGAAATCGCACAGTTTGTATCAGAAAAACTTGCTGGATTAGATCAGGTAATCAGCACAAAAACAAACTTTATCTTAAAGAAATATAAAGACCATGGAACCGTTATGGCTGTACATACAAAAGATGAAAGGGTAATGATGTAATGAGAGATCCGTTATCGAAGACTATTACTACAATTCAGCCATCGGGAATTCGTAAATTTTTTGATATTGTAAGTGAAATGAAAGATGCTATTTCACTTGGCGTTGGAGAACCTGACTTTGATACACCATGGCACATTCGAGATGAGGGTATTTATTCTTTAGAAAAGGGTAAAACTTTCTATACTTCCAATGCAGGTTTAAAAGAATTAAAAGAAGAAATTGCAAAATTTCAGAAACGTAAATATGGTTTAGAGTATAAATTTGACAATGAAATCTTAGTTACCGTAGGTGGTAGTGAAGCCATTGATATTGCAATGAGAGCAATGCTTGATCCAGGTGATGAAGTATTGATTCCACAGCCAAGTTATGTTTCCTATGTACCTTGCGCAGTTCTTGCAAATGGTAAACCAGTTATTATCGAACTAAAAGCCGAGAATGACTTCCGTTTAACAGCAGAAGAATTAGAAGCAGCAATTACACCAAAAACAAAACTTGTGGTATTGCCTTTTCCAAATAATCCAACCGGTGCGATTATGGAAAAGAAAGACTTAGAAGCAATTGCAGAAGTAATTATTAAACATGATTTATTTGTATTAAGTGATGAAATTTATTCAGAACTTACTTATTTAGATCATCATGTATCAATTGCATCCATTCCAGGAATGTGGGAAAGAACCATTGTTATCAATGGATTTTCGAAATCCCATGCTATGACAGGATGGAGACTTGGATATGCATGTGGACCAGAAGTAATCATAAAACAAATGACAAAAATTCATCAGTTCTGCATTATGTGTGCACCAACAACGAGTCAGTATGCAGCTGTACAGGCTCTTCGTGCAGGAGATGATGATGTCGCAGAGATGCGTGATGAATACAATGGTAGAAGAAGATATCTGATGAAGCGTTTCAAAGAAATGGGACTGGAATGTTTTGAACCATTTGGCGCGTTCTATATGTTCCCATGTATCAAGGAATTTGGAATGACATCAGATGAATTTGCGACTAAGCTTTTAAATGCAAAGAAAGTAGCAGTAGTTCCAGGAACTGCTTTTGGGGAATGTGGAGAAGGATTCCTACGAATATCTTATGCATATTCACTCGAAAACTTAAAAGTGGCACTTGGGCGTATTGAGGAATTTATCACAGAACTTCGCAAGCAGAAAGAGAACTAAAATGGCAGAACTTAACATTGTTTTATATGAACCGGAAATACCGGCAAATACAGGAAACATTGGACGTACATGTTACGCAACCGGCACAAAACTTCATTTGATTGAACCACTTGGATTCTCCCTTGAGGAAAAAAAGTTAAAACGTGCGGGGATGGATTATTGGAACGATCTTGACGTTACGACATATATAAACTGGGAAGATTTTTGTGAAAAAAATCCAGATGCAAAAATATATTATGCAACAACAAAAGCCAAACATGTATACACAGAGGTAAATTATGAACCGAATGCATTTATTATGTTTGGAAAAGAAAGCGCAGGAATTCCGGAGGAAATTTTAAAAGAGAATCCGGATACCTGTGTACGAATTCCGATGATAGGAGAAACACGTTCTCTTAATTTATCAAATTCGGTTGCAATTGTATTATATGAAGCCTTACGACAGAATAATTTTGACCATATGAAGTTAGAAGGACAGCTTCATAGGCTAAGATGGGAAGAATAGTATGGGAATAATCAAAGCAAAACAGCTGGTACATGAATTTTTCAGACGTGATGAAGATGGTAATGTAGAAGCGATTACAACGGCATTAGATCACGTAGATTTGAATATTGAAGAAGGACAGTTTATTGCGATTTTAGGCCATAATGGTTCAGGAAAGTCTACATTGGCAAAACATATTAACGCGCTTTTGTCTCCAACAGAGGGAACGCTTTGGGTAGATGGAATGGATGTTTCTGATGAAAAAAACGTTATGGAAGTTCGTCGCAATGCAGGAATGGTATTCCAGAATCCGGACAACCAGATTATTGCAAGTGTTGTAGAAGAGGATGTCGGATTTGGACCAGAGAATATCGGTGTTCCGACAGATGAAATCTGGAAACGCGTAGAAAAGAGTTTAAAGGCAGTAGGTATGACAAAATATCGTACCCATTCGCCAAATAAACTATCCGGTGGACAAAAGCAGCGTGTAGCAATTGCGGGTGTTGTTGCGATGGAGCCAAAATGTATTGTATTTGATGAGCCAACAGCGATGCTTGATCCAAACGGACGAAGAGAAGTAATTGAAACAGCGCATGAGCTAAATAAGACAAAAGGTGTGACGATTCTTCTTATCACACACTACATGGAAGAAGTAGTAAATGCTGATTATGTCTACGTCATGGATCATGGACAGATCGTTATGGATGGAACACCAAGAGAGATTTTTTCACGGGTAGACGAATTGAAAAAGTATCGTTTGGATGTACCACAGGTAACGCTAGTAGCAGATGAACTTAGAAAAGCAGGTCTTTCGATTCCAAAAGGAATTTTGACAAGAGAAGAACTTGTGGAGGCAATATGTCAATTATCTTAGATAAGATTAATTATTCCTATAGCGAGGGCTCAGCCTACCATATTCAAGCGCTTAAGGATATCAATTTAAAAATTGAAGACGGACAATTTATCGGAATTATTGGGCATACAGGTTCTGGAAAATCAACACTTATCCAGCATTTAAATGGACTTTTAAAGGCGACAAGTGGTGCGATTTATATGAATGGGCAGGATATCTATGATGAAGATTATGATATGCGTGCGCATAGACAAAAAGTTGGAATGGTATTTCAGTATCCGGAACATCAGCTCTTTGAAACAACGAATTTTGATGATGTCTGTTTTGGTCCAAAGAATTTGGGCTTAGACAAAAAGACGGTTGAATTTCGTGCGTATGAAGCACTTCAGGCAGTAGGATTTCCAGAGGAACTATATTATCAGCCACCATTTGACTTATCTGGTGGACAAAAACGTCGTGTGGCGATTGCAGGCGTACTTGCAATGAAACCGGAAGTTTTGATTTTGGACGAGCCTACAGCAGGACTTGATCCTGCGGGAAGAGATGAAATCCTTGATTTGATCGCAAAAATGCATAAGGAAATGGGAATTACCGTTATCCTTGTATCGCATAGCATGGAAGATGTTGCAAAATATGTAGACCGCATTATTGTAATGAATTCAGGTGAGGTAATGCTTGATGGTACACCAAAGGAAGTCTTTAAGTATTATCAGGAATTAGAAATGGTAGGTCTTGCGGCACCACAAGTCACATATCTTATGAACGATTTGAAGGAACGGGGAATTCCGGTGGATGTAAATGCAACAACTGTAGACGAGGCATGTGCATCGATTCTTAGTGCGCTTGCTGGTAAGTAGTATACAAAGTTAATATAAAGGAAAAAAATATGATTCGAGATATCACCATAGGCCAGTATTATCCGACAGATTCTGTTATTCATAAACTGGACCCACGTGTAAAATTATTTTCAACAATGTTATATATTATCGCTTTGTTTTGTTTTAAAGGGATTCTTGGAATTGCAATCATTACGTTGTTTTTGGCTGCAGTAATTAAGTTATCCAAAGTTCCATTCAAGTTTATGGTAAAAGGATTAAAAGCAATTATTGTTCTTTTACTGATCACAAGTGTTTTTAATTTGTTTTTGACACCTGGAGAAGTAACTTATTGGAGCTTTGGAATGTTCCAGATTTCTAATCAGGGTATTTTAAATGCGGTTATTATGACGGTGCGACTTATTTATTTAATTATTGGAACCTCGGTTATGACTCTAACGACAACACCAAATCAATTAACGGATGGTTTAGAAAAGTCATTAGGATTTTTAAATGTGATTCATGTTCCAGTACACGCCATCGCAATGATGATGTCGATTGCACTTCGTTTTATCCCAATTTTAATCGAAGAAACTGACAAAATCATGAAGGCGCAAATGGCACGTGGTGCAAATTTTGAAAAAGGAAACCTGATTGAAAAAGCAAAAAATATGGTTCCACTTCTGGTTCCACTTTTTGTCTCTGCATTTAGAAGAGCAGATGATTTGGCAATGGCAATGGAAGCACGTTGTTATAGTGGTGGTAAAGGAAGAACAAAAATGAAACCACTTCGTTATCATGCTGCCGATCACATTAGTTATCTGGTAGTGATACTGTTCTTTGCGGCAGTGATTACAGCTCGTATTTTACTTCCATTCCCTCAGTAAAGGAAATTTATGAAAAGAGTAAAAATGATTGTTGCCTATGATGGAACAAACTATTGTGGGTGGCAGGTTCAACCAAACGGAATCACAATTCAAGAAGTATTAAATGAACATTTATCCAGACTCCTTGGGGAAGATATAAAGACCATTGGAGCAAGCAGGACGGATGCAGGTGTTCATTCACTTGGTAATGTATGTGTGTTTGACACAAATACCAAAATGCCGGCAGAGAAGATAAGCTTTGCCCTAAACCAAAAACTTCCTGAAGATATTGTGGTACAGCAGTCTTGTGAAGTTCCCATGGATTTTCATCCACGCTTTACAAAGAGCAGAAAAACTTATGAATATCGAATTCTAAATCGAACGATGCGAATGCCAACGAGAAGACTCGATACCTATTTTTTTCATTATCCACTCAATCTAGAGGCAATGCAGGAGGCAGCAAAGTTTCTAGAAGGGGAGCATGATTTTGCAAGTTTTTGCTCAGCAAATTCGCAGTCAGAAACGACCGTAAGAACCATTTACAGTTGTAAAGTTGAAAAAGAAAACGACATCATAACGATTCGTGTGACTGGAAATGGATTTTTATACAATATGGTAAGAATTATAGCCGGAACCCTGATTAAGGTGGGAAACGGTGATTATTCACCTAAGCAGATGTTAGAGATTATTGATGCCTGTGACAGAAGTAAGGCGGGACCAACCGCTCCAGCACATGGGCTTACCATGATTGGCTTAGAGTATGAATAAAGTATATATTAGTAGTTGACAGAACTGATTTTGGCATATATAATATGTAAGTCTGTGATAGTATAGAAATGCAAGCCAAAGCCCCGGCAAGCATTTGAACTATAGATAAAGATAGTCGAGTAGAGGTAGGAATAGCGTCCGGACATACGAGATTCTGAAATACTCAATAATCAATGATGGAATTATTCAAGGAGGAAAAACCGATGAAAACATTTATGGCTAGTCCTGCTACAATCGAAAGAAAATGGTATGTAGTTGACGCTGAAGGTCAGACACTTGGCCGTTTAGCATCAGAAATCGCTAAAGTATTAAGAGGAAAAAACAAAGCAATCTTTACACCACATATTGATACAGGTGATTATGTAATCGTAATCAACGCTGAAAAAATCAAAGTGACAGGAAAGAAAATGGATCAGAAAATTTACTACCGTCACTCAGACTACGTTGGTGGTATGAAAGAAACTACTTTAAAAGAAATGTTAAATAAACATCCTGAAAGAGTTATCGAGTTTGCTGTAAAAGGCATGCTTCCAAAAGGACCATTAGGACGTCAGATGTACAAGAAATTATTTGTATACGCTGGTGCTGATCACAAACATGAAGCTCAGAAACCAGAAGTTTTAACATTTTAATAGAAGGAGGTAAAATACATTGGCTACTACAAAGTATTACGGAACAGGAAGAAGAAAATCATCTGTTGCTAGAGTATATTTAGTACCAGGAACAGGTAAAATTACAATTAATAAAAGAGATATCGATGAATATCTTGGATTAGAAACATTAAAAGTTGTTGTTCGTCAGCCATTAGTTGCTACAGAAACACTTGAAAAATTTGACGTTTTAGTAAACGTTAAAGGTGGCGGATACACAGGACAGGCAGGAGCTATCAGACATGGTATCTCACGTGCTTTACTTCAGGTAGACGCTGAATACAGACCAGTATTAAAAGCTGCTGGATACTTAACACGTGATCCACGTATGAAAGAACGTAAGAAATACGGTCTCAAAGCTGCTCGTAGAGCACCACAGTTCTCAAAGAGATAATCGTTTGGGACGAGAAAATGCATACAAAACCTCAGAAACCTTGTGTTTCTGGGGTTTTTCTTTATTCTCGAATCTTTATGGGCTGTTCAGAAACGTGATAGAAAGGTATGTAAAATATTTTCATTTTTGTGCACTGAATAATCACAAAATTGAGATTCTTTGTTTTTTTCCATATCCAGAAAAAGTCTGTGGTACAATATTGAAGAGTATCATTACTATACAGGGATATCTTTGTGAGAATCTGTATCGGAGGAATTAGGATATGCAGAATATATTAGTTGTGGAAGATGATTATGATTTGAATCAGGCAATCTGTTATTCTTTGAAAA
>JAXJUI010000031.1:0-4454 GCA_036309165.1 Agathobacter sp.
GCGTTAGTACTGAAAATGTAAGTATACAAATCATAACAAAAGTGATGAGGATGGTTGGAAAACCAAAACTTGAAAACGATCGTTTTTCTTTCATGTTACACCTCCTGTGAAGAAGGAGAACTAAGTGTCAGATGACTGACATCAAGGGAATAGAGCTCCTCGTGTTCTTTTGTATAGATTGTAATGTTAACTGTATTTATGTTTTTGCTTTGTAAAAGTGATACAGTTGAGGAATAAGAACTTTCTTCTTTGGAACATTCCGAAAAATTTTCATTGAAGTAAATAAAGAGCTGATCTCTTACTACGACTGCGTTTGGATAATGTTCCTTTACTACATCAAGAGAACCGTCACCCGATTGATAGATACTTGCAATGTTAGAACTGCAAGTAACAGCTTCTTGTAAATCGTAGGTTTCTCTTGTGAGTAAATGTGTTTTGATAAAAAATTGTAGTCCAACAACTAAAAGAACTGAGAATAAAAGAATATTCAATATGATTTCCATTAGAAAAAGACTACTTTTGGAACGCTGAAATCTCATGATAATTCCTCTTTCTTGCTTTTGATAACTAAAAAAATATCTTTGGATTGATTGAAAGTATCTGTATAGGATACCTTAATTAAATTCTCTTTTTCCATGGCAACATCAAAATTAGATAATTCCAAAATTTTTTGGCCAGAGGATAAAGAATATACCGCATCAGCACCAACAAAAAGTTCGCGTAAATAGCCGTCGTAGAAATATAGATATGTAATGTAAAGTTTGCCATCAACAAAAGAATTCATCGCAATGGCTTTCGTACCATCTAAATCTACAACAGAAATTCCTGCGGAAGTATCATTTTGATGAAGCTTCTCAGAAAGATAAGAAGCGGTTGTTCGTGTTTTATAGTTTTGATTCATTGAATCCGATGTGAGCTTATATTGTTTTGCTCCAATTAGAACAACAGAAAAGGCTGTAATTGCATATAAAACAAATAGCGCAATAATGAACACGGTATCCATTTTTTTGATAGTTGGATCTTGTTTTAACATGCTTAGTTCCTCTCTTGGTTTCGCTCAATTATTGTGACATCTGGACGGAGATTTGAACCGATGTATTGATAATCGATATAGAATGTATCTTCGTCATAGGTGAGTCCGTAGTGTTCTTGCAAATATTTTATGTCAGGTGGATAAGTACCTTCGAGAGCATAGCATTGTGTGATGCTTCTAGAAAGTGCCTGATCTAAAATCTCATAACTATAGGACTGATTTTTTGTGGACATCTGATCCGCAAAGAATACAAGTCCCAAAAGAACAAAAAATAGAAGTAGGATTGGAAAGAAACGAAAGATATTTTCTTTTTTCTTTTTTACACCAAAAAGTGCCATGGTTACCTCCATTATCCAATGCTTGACATAATTCCAAGCAGTGGAAGTAAAAATGAAATTAAAATTAGTCCAATAAAAATAGATAATATGATTACAAGGGTTGGTTCCAAAATAGAAACGAAGCGATGAATACGATGATCGATTTCGTCGTTATAAGCATCACCAATTCGTTTCATAACAGAATCCATGCCACCGGTTTTAAAGCCGATATTAATCCAACCACCATAGATTCTTGAAAAAATATTAGAAAGAAGGAGTGATTCGGCTAATCCTTCTCCCTCACTAATGTGTTTTCGACATTTGACAATACGTTCTTCCATATGAGGATTGTCAACGAGTTCTTCAGCAAGGTCTAATCCATGATTGGTATCAAGCCCACTTGCAAGAGCCAAATACATGCAGTTTGCAAATCGACTCGCGGATATTGCCATTAATAAAGGGGTACCATTAAAGAGTGCTTTGCCAAGATTGGTCTTATATAGAATAAAACAAGCAATGACTATTGTTACAAAAACTGCAATGATAACAAAAATTGATTTGTTTAGGGCATTGCTACATGAAAGCAAAATAGCCGCCATTCCGGTAAGTTCAGTACCTAAATCTTCATAAATCTGAGAAAAGACAGGTAAGACTTTGATGATTAGTACAAACATAACAGCAATCATAAGGAAGGTCATGACAATTGGATATGTAATAGCACTTTTGATTCCTTTTTTGATTTCAGATTCTCTTTCATAATAAACAGAAAGAGAGGATAAAACGTCTTCAAGACGACCAGTTTCTTCACCTAACTGTACCATATTAAGCATATAGTCAGGAAATACACCGGTATCTGATAACGCTGTATGTAGTGTTGCTCCAGCTTCCATAGGAGTATAAATTTCATCTAATAGAGATTTGGTCTCTTCGTCACAAGCCTCATCTCTTAGGATGGAAACCCCGTAATAGATAGGAAGGCCAGCACTAATAATCATAGAAATCTGTTCGCAAAATGCAGACAGTTCGTTTTCTGAAAGAATATGTTTTGTTTTTGCCATAAAAAACTCCTCCTAGTAAACATACTTCGTAATGTATTTACTGTTTTCCGATAGGAAATCCTGTGGGGATTTACTGGTTGAAGCAAACGTTGGATCCATAAGATTCCAGGTGCTTCCGTCAAATTGAATAATGCCATTAATCCATCCGACATTTTCTATGTATACACTAATCCATGCATGATATTCTTCACCCATATATCCAACTTCAAGGCGAGTAGGAATATTCTGTGTACGTAACATGGTAGCCATAACTGCAGCATAGTCAAAGCAGATACCTGTATTTGAGCGAAAGATGTCGTCTACAACAGGAAGGTACCCACTTTGTACATTTGCAGCTTTATCATAATCATATGAAAAATTGGTGATGATATAGTTGTAAACAGATTCCACAACTTCAATATCTTCATTTGCACTAAAAGCTAGTTCTTTTGCCTTTTCAACAGGTAAAGAAGTTGATGAAAAATTTACATATTGATTTGGATAAAGGTATGGTCCAAATTCGTTTGTAATCTCTACTGCTATATCCTGCGAAAGAGCGGTCGCGTATTGATTATCCGAAACATTTTCGTAAACCCCAATTGTATAGTTTCCGCTTCCGGCAGTCAGTGGAAAAACTTCGTATTCTCCATGTAGATTGTAAGTGTAGGTAACACCATCTGGTCCGGTAATCTGTAGCTTTACTTTTTCATTGGTGCCAGTGTAATTCACCATAATGTATCCATCCGAACTGTGAGATGCATCAATCGTTGAAACCTCACAGAAATAACAAGTGATGGCATCCGCACTTGGCGAAAGAACAACTGGTGTGTTATCACGTGTTCCTTTTGTATCAGGAGAATTATTGTTTCCGCTTGAGTTTGCGGGTGGAACAGGTTGATTTCCAGATGAACCACCACACGAACATAGGATAAGAGATAAGCAAGTAAGAACCATAACATAAGAAAAACGATGTGTATGAAATTTCATCCTTGTCTCCTAATTTTTTCGCTTAAGTATTACTTATATTATAAATAATTTTATACGAAAAGAAAACGATTATTTGTAGAAAAGTAGTTGAAAAACACAAATTAGTATGCTATATTAACATAAGTTGTGATTTAAAATATTAGGAGGTGCGAATCGTGACTACATTAAAAGCGATTTTAACTGTTTTATTTATTATAATCAGTCTTATCATTACAGTAGTAATCTTAATGCAGGAAGGTAAATCAGCAGGACTTGGAGCTATTAGCGGAGCTGCAGATACATACTGGGGCAAAAACAAAGGACGTTCAATGGAAGGAATCCTTGTAAAAATTACTACAGCATGTGTAGTGCTTTTCCTTGTTCTTGCTGTAGTATTGAACCTTGGAATTTGGGCATAATTGATTAATGAGATGAATGAAAGGACTGTCAATGTGGCAGTCTTTTTTTATATCTATATTGTGAGGCTTATTGTTTTTTATGGAACAGAGGACAGCGCATTAAGATTGTAAGGAAACAAGAAAGGACGCCATATGGAAAAGTTATTTGAACAGAGAAAAAAGATGATATATGAATTCATGAGCGACGACATGTATGTTCCAATGAAAATCAAAGAACTTGCAATTGTTTTAGGTGTAACGAAAGAACAGCGTCCGGAACTTGAATATATCTTAACAGCCTTGATGTCCGAAGGAAAAATTGAATTAACGAAACGTGGCAAATACAAAATATGTGAAGTAAAAAAATATATTGGTACATTTACTTCTCATCCAAAAGGATTTGGATTTGTAACTATAGAAGGAATGGATGATGATATATTTATTCCTGCAAATGGTGTGCACGGTGCACTTCATATGGATATTGTAGAGATTACGATTGCTCCAGCACCAGTGGAAGGAAAACGAAAAGAAGGAACTGTTGTACGAATTGTAGAACGAGGTACTAATCAGTTGGTTTGTACTTACGAATCAAGTAAAAATTTTGGATTTGCTATTCCGGATAATCCACGATTTGGAAAAGACATTTTTATTCCACTTGAGCGTTCAAAAGGAGCAGTAAAGGGACACAAAGTCGTTGTAGAAC
>JAXJUI010000032.1:0-5322 GCA_036309165.1 Agathobacter sp.
GTACTTGATACAGCAAGATTAAAACAGGAGTTAAGTGAGCATTTGGAGGTGGATGGAAGAAGCGTGCATGCATTTATTGTCGGAGAGCATGGTGATAGTGAAATTGCGGCATGGAGCAGTGCAAATGTTTCGGGAATTCCAATTCATGATTTTTGTGAAATGCGTGGAGATTGCCATAGTAATGCGATTGATGAAATAGCAAATGCAGTAAAGAATAGTGCATACGATATCATTCAAAGAAAGCAAGCGACATATTATGGAGTTGCGATGGCGGTAAAGAGAATTTGCCAGGTAATTGTAAGAGATGAAAAATCAATTTTGCCAGTCTCTGCCCTAATGCAGGGGGAGTATGGAATTGAGGGAGTTGTTTTAAGTATGCCTTGTATTGTTGGAAAAAATGGAATCGAAACGAAAGTTCCTCTAAAACTAACAGAAGAAGAAAAAACAAGCTTACGTCGTTCGGCTCAGATATTAGGAGATATTCTTGCGTCAATCGAAATATAGATAATTATTTTGACAGCCATGATGGAAAAATGCTATTCTGTTTTTATAAGTGAGAAGGCTTATAGAAGTTATAAAGAATTGCCGATTAAGCCACGCTATATATTCAGATCGATATTAGAAACAGAATAGCACGAATTCAGAAGTATAAAAACAATTACATCTCTATAATAGGTTTTGGTAAAGGAGAGATGTAATTATGAATATGAGTAAAATTAAAGAAAACAAGTTAAAAATGATATTTGCATTCTCGATTCCGAGTATCATAGCGATGTTATTGCAAACGATAATAACAATAACGGACGGATACTTTACAGGAAACTACGTAGGTGAGAATGCACTGGCAGCAATTAATCTTGGACTTCCAATCCTCTATTTTTATCTGGGAGCAGGACTTTGTATAGGTGTAGGAGGTTCGGTAATCTCTGGAAGACTTTTGGGGGCAAAAGAAAGACAAAAAGCATCAGAGGTCTTCTCACAAACCATGGTAACTGCCGTATATGTTTGTATCATAATATCCTTTTTGATGTTCGCACTTTTTAAGCCAATACTTGCTGTATTAAATGCAGATGCTGGTTTGTCTGGTTATTTTACGGAGTATTACAGAATAATGCTGTTAACCTATCCGCTAATGGTTGTAGGAACAACACTTGGTATGTTTATTCGTGTGGAAGGGAAACCCCAGGTCTGTATGTTTGTAAATATTGCAGGATGCATACTGAATGTTATTTTGGATTTCGTGTTAGTCGGAGTCTTTGACATGGGTGTGCAGGGAAGCGCAATAGGTTCACTTGTGGTACAGATAGTTACAGTCTTGATTTCACTTAGGTATTTCCTGAATCAAAATGCAGGAATAAGGTTTTGTAAGTTTAGATTTGATAAAATGATAAACAAAGAAATTATCTTAAATGGCTCGTCAGAATTTATCGGAGAGATGGCAAGTGCAATATCGATGTTTGCATTTAACTATGTTCTGATGAAATATGTGGGGGCTGAAGGCGTAGCTGCTTTTACAATTCTTGGATTTGTTGTGTATGGATATAGTATGATTTGTATCGGCTTCGGTCAGGGGATTATGCCACTAATTAGTATTTGCTATGGAGCAAAGGAAACAGAAACTGCAATTGATATTCGAAAGATTACCAGCAGTATATTGTTTATTGTTGGAATATTAATTGCAACTATTTTTTGCCTAACAGGGAAAATGTATGCAGGATTGTTTGGGTGTAGTAGCAATGTGGCAGATATGGTTGCAACAGGATTCAGAATCTACGCAGTCACATTCCTTGTTATGGGATATGATGTGATTAATTCTATGTATTTTACAAGCTGTGGCGATGCAAAGTCATCTGCACTTATATCCGCACTTAGAGGAATTGTTCTTCTTTTAGCATTTACATTCATTTTCCCAGCAATATTTGGAATGAACGGTGTGTGGATGGCTACACCATGTACAGAAATATTGACTGCTATTGTTTCAGTATTTCTTCTGCGAAATCAAAAAGAGAGATTAAAAAGAGGTAAGCTAGATGGAAGAGATGGAAAGCACGACAATTCGCAGTGCTGTTATCAATAGGGCGATAAGCTATATCTTTGAACATATTGAAGAGGATATCACTGTAGATGATGTGGCACGTCACTGTGCATACTCCAAATCGCATCTAACCCGTATGTTTAAAGAAGATACGGATGAGGCCTTATATCAATTTATAAAGAGGGTTCGTCTTGAGAGAAGTGCATGGCGTCTCAAGGTTGAAAAAGAGAAAAGTATTACAGAAATTGGCGGAGAATACGGATATTCTTCGTCAAATTTTGCGACTGCATTTAAGAAGCATCTGGACATTTCACCAGCTGATTTTAGAAAAAGTAGTGAAAGAATAGTGAAAGAAAGTTCATTTGCGAATGGAATGCCACCTGAGAAATTAGAAGATGCAGGTGAACATATTACCATTGAGAAGCTTGAAGATTTTACGGTGATTTATGAGAGAAAGAAGGGCAATTATCATAATTTGCCTAAGGAGTGGTGTTTATTTATTGAAAAGTACAGTCACTTAGCAACGAAAGATACGATATATATTGAGTGTACAATCGATGACCCATCCATCACAGACGAGGATAATTGTATGTATGAGTTGTGCCAAACTATTTCGCCAGAGCATCCAGCTTTAAAGGAGGACTCCACTCTTTTTACACACCGTTTTGAAGGTGGAAAGTATGCGGTATATCATTTCAAGGGATTTCCTCAGTTTTTGTTTATGGTTTATCAGGAGATATTTTGCAGATGGCTGTCAAAGACAAAAAATCAATTGGATAATAAACCGATTCTTGACATTTATCGCATGGTACGAGAGGATGGTTATATGGAAATAGATATATGTTTTCCACTGTTATAGATAGTAGATACGATTTAGTTTTTCAATTTTGCTGTTTTTAGGGGGGAAAAATGAAACAAGAGATTCATCTAAAATCACCAGGAAATTGGATTAATGATCCCAATGGATTTATTTATTTTCAGGGTAGATATCACATGTTCTATCAGCATTTCCCATATGCACCACAATGGGGAACGATGCATTGGGGACATGCCGTCAGTGACGATTTAGTGAAGTGGGAGCATTTGCCAATTGCACTGTTTCCATCCATGGAAGAAGATCAAAATGGATGTTTTTCCGGAAGTGCAGTAGAAAAGGATGGAAAGATGTACCTTTTCTACACAGGAGTGCATTACGATAAACCAAATCCACAAAACATTCATGTTCCATATGGGGATACTTTCGATGCATCACAGATAATGATTTCATCGGAGGATGGATTAACTTTTGACAATTTTAAAGGAAAACAAGTCGTTGTTCCAACTATTTTGGATGAAAAATTGGGGCACCGCGTAAATACAAGAGATCCTAAAGTGTGGAAGGGTAAAGATGCTTTTTACATGGTGCTTGGGACTATGACAGAAGATGAGGGTGGAAAACTTCTGTTTTATAAGAGTGCGGATTTAAAGAAGTGGACACTTGTTAATCATGTATCCAAAAATCATGAGCTTGGATTTATGTGGGAATGTCCGGATTATTTTGAAGCAGAAGGTGGAAAAGTGCTTGTATTTTCACCGATGGGGTTGATAAAAAAAGAGAATTTTTACGATAGTCATGCGATTTGTATGCAGGTCGGATTTGACGAAGAAACTTGTACCATGGAAATTCCGAATATTTATCAATTCTTAGATTATGGAATGGATCTTTATGCGCCACAAAGCACAACCGATGAACTTGGACGAAGAGTAATTGTTGCTTGGGCACGTATGCCAAAGACGGTTGATAATCAGTGGAATGGTATGTTTTGTATGCCAAGATTAGTGGAAGTAAAAAATGGTCATATCTATTTTCCTCTTCACCCAAATTTGAAAAAAGCTTTTAATAAATCGCTTTCTTCTCCGAAGGAAGCGAGTGCGGATGGATATAGTATTCATCTAGAACTTCACGAGAACGAAACGATTTCTGTAGGTGGATATCAAATAAAAAGAGAAAATGGAAAACTTCATATGGACCGCTCAAAAGTTTTTGCGGATGTAAAGGGGTGTCATACTGAAGTAGAAACGCCGGAAATCAAGGATGGTTTTGACGTAGACATATATGTAGATGCAAATCTTATTGAAGTATATATCAATGATGGAGAGTATGTTGTAACGAATGTTGTCTATGGAATTTCGAATGAAATTGTTACAGATGTAGTCTATAGGATGTATACAAAATAAATTGTGTGGGAGAAGGAGAAATTATATGAGGTATAAATGGGGAAAAGTAGTAACACTTGTTGTTACAGTATGTTTATCGATGTCTTTGGTTGGTTGTCAGAATGTTTCAAAGTTGGGGGACAGAACATCTGATACAGAAACAGAGTTAGCTGTTGGAAAAGATCCCGAGAACGGCGAAGCGGAGGAAACTGAAGCGGAGGAAACTGAAACAGAAAAAACTGAAACAGAAGGAACCGAAGGAGAAGCCACAGAAACGGAAGTTGATGAAGCACCGGTCCAGGGAAACGGAAACGGAAATGGAGAAAAGGGAAAACAACAGAAACGCTATGTTGTAGATTATGAAACCGTAGATGAAACACTGGGGGTAGAGGCCTTTAAGTATGGTGTTACAAGAACGGGATGTAAAACAACCTGTTACAATGTCTATAATGATGGAACAAAAGAATGCACGGGAGAATCTACATACTATACTTACGATACATCTGGATATAATGCGACCGATGATGATTTACGTGCGGAAAGCGATGCAAACTGCGGTGCATATATGGGGTATTATCAGGAAGTGCTTAATCTGGTAAATGAGATTAGGGCAGAAGCGGGTGTTGAGCCACTCACTTTGGATACGACTTTATGTTGTGCAGCCTCTATGAGAGCGGTTGAAATGAATTATGCAAACTATTTTGCACATGCGAGGGAAGATGGAAGAGAGTGTTTTTCAGTAATCGACTACTATGGACTTGAATATTGGAGTGCTGGTGAAAATATAGCAGCGGGGTATTCAAGTCCAGCGTCGGTTGTGGAAGGATGGAAAAATTCACCTGGGCACTATCAGAATATGGTAAGCCCAAGTTTTACCAAGCTTGGAGTGGGATATTCTGCAGCAGGAACCGGGTATGGATACAACGGTTATTGGGTACAACTTTTTACAGACTAGATTACAAAATTCGACACATTTCGTGTCGAATTTTGTGTTTTTTAAATAGTTGTTGAAAACAAAGAGATTATTTGGTGATTGACATGAGTAAAATCACGCGTCAAAATAGAAACAGGAGAAAGGAACAGTTATGAGA
>JAXJUI010000033.1:0-5897 GCA_036309165.1 Agathobacter sp.
GTCTTCTCCGTGAGTTCAAGGTTGAGGCAAACGTTGGTGCACCTCAGGTTGCTTACAAAGAGACATTTACAAAGCCTGTTGATCAGGAATACAAATATGCAAAACAGTCCGGTGGACGTGGACAGTACGGACACTGTAAGGTACGTTTCGAGCCAATGGATGCCAATGGAGAAGAGCTTTTCAAGTTCGATTCAGAGGTTGTCGGTGGTGCTATTCCTAAGGAATACATCCCTTCAGTTGGTGAAGGTATCGAGGAGGCTACAAAGGCTGGATCTCTTGGTGGATTCCCTGTTGTAGGTATCCATGCTACTGTATATGATGGATCTTACCATGAAGTCGATTCTTCTGAAATGGCATTCCACATTGCTGGATCTATGTGTTTCAAAGAGGCTATGGCAAAAGCAGCTCCAGTTCTTCTTGAGCCAATCATGAAGGTTGAAGTAACAATGCCAGAAGAATACATGGGTGATGTTATTGGTGATATCAACTCACGTCGTGGACGTATCGAAGGTATGGATGATCTCGGCGGCGGAAAGATTGTACGTGGATTCGTACCACTTTCTGAAATGTTCGGATACTCAACAGACTTACGTTCAAGAACTCAGGGACGTGGTAACTACTCAATGTTCTTCGAGAAATATGAGCCAGTTCCAAAGAACGTTCAGGAAAAAATCCTTTCTAACAAGGATAAATAATTAAAATCTAAGCTTTCTGGGTTTTCCCCAGAAGGCTAACGATAAAATGCTTGAAAAAGCATAGATTATCAAGTATAATCAAGACAAATCGGGTGTTTTCACCCATATAACTAATCAAAGCCGAAGAAGGCACAAATTAAGGAGGATATTCAAAATGGCAAAAGCTAAGTTTGAAAGAACAAAACCACATTGTAATATCGGTACAATTGGACACGTTGACCACGGTAAAACAACATTAACAGCAGCAATCACAAAAGTATTATCTGAAAGAGTTGCTGGTAACGAAGCTACAGATTTCGAAAACATCGATAAAGCTCCAGAAGAAAGAGAACGTGGTATCACAATTTCTACATCACACGTAGAATACGAAACAGAAAGAAGACACTACGCTCACGTAGACTGCCCAGGCCATGCTGACTATGTTAAAAACATGATCACTGGTGCTGCTCAGATGGACGGTGCTATCTTAGTAGTAGCTGCAACAGACGGTGTTATGGCTCAGACTAAAGAACACATCCTTCTTTCTCGTCAGGTAGGTGTTCCTTACATCGTAGTATTCATGAACAAATGTGACATGGTAGACGATGAAGAATTACTTGAATTAGTAGAAATGGAAATCACAGAACAGTTAGAAGAATATGAATTCACTGACTGCCCAATCGTTAAAGGTTCAGCTCTTAAAGCTCTTGAAGATCCACAGGGAGAATGGGGCGACAAGATCATGGAATTAATGTCAACAGTTGACGAATACATTCCAGATCCAGAACGTGATACAGATAAACCATTCCTTATGCCAGTAGAAGACGTATTCACAATCACAGGTCGTGGTACAGTTGCTACAGGTAGAGTAGAACGTGGTACACTTCACTTAAACGACGAATTAGAAATCGTTGGTATCAAAGAAGATACACAGAAAACAGTTGTAACTGGTATCGAAATGTTCCGTAAAATGTTAGACGAAGCTCAGGCTGGTGATAACATCGGTGCATTACTTCGTGGTATCAACCGTGATCAGATCGTACGTGGACAGGTTCTTGTTAAACCAGGTTCAGTACAGTGTCATACAAAATTCACAGCTCAGGTTTACGTATTAACAAAAGACGAAGGTGGACGTCATACTCCATTCTTCAACAACTACCGTCCACAGTTCTACTTCAGAACAACAGACGTAACAGGTGTTTGCCAGTTACCAGCTGGTACAGAAATGTGCATGCCTGGTGATAACGTAGAAATGACTATCGAACTTATCCATCCAGTAGCTATGGAACAGGGTCTTACATTCGCTATCCGTGAAGGTGGACGTACAGTAGGTTCTGGTAGAGTAGCAACAATCATCGAGTAATCTCGAGGGATTGTCTATAAACCTAGTAAAATCAAGCCTTCCGAGGAATTTCCTCGGGAGGCTTTTTCCGTCTGAAGATAATTTTGGAGATGAAATTTGAGGCCATTGGCTCCAAATCGGCTCCAAGAAATTAAGTTCGTGTATTTTAGACATAAGAAAACCTCTTAAGTTTATGTTCTTAAGAGGTCTGTAATTACCATTTAGTAATTTTCTTTATGTCGGTAGCTCGTTCAGGATCTTTTTTAATTGAGAGCTGCATTCTAATAAATTGATCTACGTCACGTCTGCCTTCATCTGTCAGCTGATAATAGTTAGTCAGATGTTCATCAAGTATAGGCATATCATTTTTTCCAAACATTTGCATAAGAGGATAAAGTGTATTTTTCAAATAGCGTTTTACTCTATTTCCATCCAGCACACCATCCATGCCAGAAGGAAGCTCTGGAAGAACAATACGCTCCTTGTCAGACCAGTCTTCTTGTTGAAGAGAAGCATCAGAACATATTTCAGATACTTCAATTCCAAGAACATTGGCAATACGAAGCGCAAAATCGAATCGAATAGATGTGTCCTTCTGAATGATTGAATAAAGGGTTGTAGGACTTATAGTTGTTTCCTTAGCTACCCAACGAACACTTTTTCCTTGTTTATCAAGAATTTCTTTTAATTTTTGACCATCACCCATAATTTATTACCTGCCTTTTCATAGGATAAATGCTTAATCTATAAGGATTATAACACGGTGTACGAAAAAAGTACATAGAAAATAAAAATGTTTACGAAAAATAGTCGACATTACGATTTTCGTACATTATAATCAAAATACAGAATGTACGAAAATCGTACAAATATATAAGGAGGTAGAAATATGAATCGTACAAAGTATTTATATAACGTTACTGACGTTATGGAAATTCTTGAGTGTTCCAAGGATCATGCCTACAAGATCATTAAGAAATTAAATTTTGAGTTGATTGAAATGGGTTATGAAGTTGAAACAGGAAAAGTGCCAAGTGCATTTTTCGCGAAAAAGTATTACGGCTTAGAAGCATCATAGAAAGGAGGAAGCAATATGGCTAGTAAGGACAAAAACACTGGGCTTTGGATTGCTCAGTGGTATGAAATTGACGTTTATGGTAATAAAAAACGTCACAAAAAGCGTGGCTTTAAGACGATGCGTGAAGCCAAGCAGTATGAACAGAAGATGGGGTTAAAGGAACCAGGTAGCATGGATATGACGATGTCAGAATTCATGGAGCAGTATTTTGAGGATAAGCAGAATGAACTCAAAGAACGTACAGTTAGAAATAAACGCTATATGATGAACAAATATGTGATTCCTTATTTTGGTAATCTCAAAATGAATGAAATAACATCTGTGCAGATAACCAAATGGCAGAATGAGATGTACAGCTTAGGGTTATCAGAAAGCTATTTAAGAATGATTCAGAATCAGCTGACAGCATTATTTACTCATGCATGTAAAATCTATGACCTGAAATCTAATCCATGTAAGAAATGCAGACGTATGGGTAAGGACGATGCTAGAAGCCTTAATTTCTGGACAATTGATGAATATGGGGAATTTATAAAAACAGTTCCTAAGGGAACTAGAAATTACATTATGTATGAGATTCTATTTTGGACAGGTATTCGAGAAGGTGAAATGCTTGCACTTACAAAAGCAGATTTTGACTTCGATTTAAATAGAATGAATATTGATAAGACCTATTACAGAATTAATAAGCAGGATGTAATTACCGAACCAAAGACACCTCAGTCCATTCGTGTTATTGAGATTCCACAGTTTCTTGCTGATGAAATCAAGGATTGGCTTAATAAGAAATTTGAATTTCCAGATAATGAGAGATTATTTCCGGTTACTGCAAGAGCTGTTCAGAAGACTTTTAAGGATAGAGCTGCAAAATGTGGATTAAAGGAGATTAGAGTGCATGACTTGAGACACTCGCATGTTGCATGCATTTGATTGATGATGCTGCCGTAGGTGCATCTTTGGAAGATATAGCAAATTGGATGATGAGCGGCACACCCAATAGAAATATTGAGACACGCTACCTAAATCATCTTCATACTGTTGATCCGGATTTATATCATGTGGCGATGTGAATAGGTTCCGTGGTTCGTACTTATGGTTTTATGGAGGATTTACATCAGCAGGGAATATTAAGTGATAGTCAAAATCAGTATGATATGAGTCTGCTGGGTATGTTATTCGGTAAAGATGCGGATAGTATGCGTATGTTATTGCATGGGTGTAAGGAGTCTGGCAATTTTTTGGAGTTATTGGATTTGTATAGGCCGGATGGAGCAAAATCGTTGGATAAGCTTCGGGAACAGCAATATAAGCACGGTGGAATTGTTTAATATAGCGAGTTTTATGACAGGATATGGCTAATGCTGTATCCTGTTACATTTTTTTATATTAACATTTTTGAATATTTTGTCGATATACAAAATGATAGAGTATAGGTAAACGGATTTACCACACAGAATACAAGGAGGTATTAGTATGGATTTAGGAGCAATTACTAACAGTACAAATGCAGTAGCTAACACTTATGCTGCAAAGGAAACGAAACAGGCTGATGAAGTCAAAAAGTATGGGGTGACCGGAAAGACCATTGGTCAGCCAAAACTTAGTGAAAATGCAAAGAAGTATTATGAGGAATTAAAGTCTAAATATCAAAATATGGATTTTATTCTGGTAAGCAATGACATGAAGGAAATGGCAAAAGCGAATGCCGGAAGTTTTGCGAACCCTCACAAAATGGTTGTTTTGATTGATGAAGAAAAGATTGAGCGTATGGCAACGGATGAGCAATATCGTAAACAATACGAAGGTGTGATTGCTTCTGCACAGAATAAATTGCCGGAGTTAAAGCAGTCATTGGGCAATTCTGCAAATATCAAAGGATTTGGTATGCAGGTAAACGAGAATGGTGCATCTTCATTCTTTGCAGTTATGGATAAGTCTTTTAAAGATCAGGCGAATAGATTGGAAAAGCAAAGAGTCGAGAAAAAAGAAGAAAAGAAAGCGGCTCAGAAAAAAGCTGAGAAAAAGGAACGGGAAGAACAGCTTGAAGAGGAAAGGCTTAAGAAGAAGGAATCACAGGAAGTAGTAATTACAGCAAATTCTATTGAGGAATTGAAGAAAAAGATAGATGACTATAACTATTTACAGATGGCAGATACTGTAAAGACGGATGCTGAAAAGTATCTTGGAACAACGATTGATTTCAAGGGATAGGAGGCCTATGAGAAAAAGCTAAAAAACTGTAAGACGAAAGAAGAAGCGGAAAGACTTCATGTGAACAGGATGAATGGCAAATTGTCCGAACTAAAGTCGATTGTTAATAATCCTAATATTCCCAAGAGCGAAAAATTAAAAGAAGCACAAAGAATATTGGGTGATACCACTAAAACAGCACAGATTTTTCATACATTTATAAAGAGTGCTGAGTTTAAGGAACTGCCTACGGAAGAAGAAGTAATGGAAGCGAAACAGGCAGAAGCCCAGTTGCGTGAAGAACAGCTTGTAGGTGGAGCTGATGAAAATTCAGAAGTAAATGCAGAGAGTGATAATGAGACTCAAGTTGTGCCGAATATATCGGAAGATGATAACATCGTAGATAATGCCGGAAATACCATGAAAGACACTCAGCATAGTGTGGCATTAGAAACCGAAAAAAAGGTATTAGAAGAAATGTTTGAGTTAGAAAAGAAGCATTTTGGAGAATCAAAAAAGGCAGTAAAGATTGATGTATCACTCTGATTTCAGTCTTCTGTTAGTCTGAAAACATGCAAAGCTTTGAATTTATGGGAGACTTAAGGATGAAGAA
>JAXJUI010000034.1:0-2238 GCA_036309165.1 Agathobacter sp.
CGGTGCATTCATTAACTTGAATGTTGATTGGTATGGCACAGTTGCAGCTCCTTCAGGTGATATTGAATCTATTACAGATTACACGGGATATTTTGAAAATAACACGCAATATCCTATGTATGTTGACGAATATGGTTATCTTGAGATTGGTTATACGATTACCGAGCAACCGTCGTTTGAAAACGGTTACACGGTCAGCCTGAACGAAAATTGTGGTGAAACATATCAGTGGTATGAAGTGAATGAATTTACATACTCATTTCCGGAAGATATTATGGTGGACCAGGAACAAATTTACTTCTTCCTGAATGAACCTAATGCATCTGATGATGCTTACATAGCAGCTCCCGGAATTTCTGACGAAGAAAATGGTTCTTTCGTATATGCGGTTGTCGCGTTCCTGGAAGAAGGAACATTTAAGATTACACCGACGGGCGATTCGTCAGGGGTAGAGTATAATTTGTTTGAGTGTGATCCTGGAGAGTTTACTCCGTCCGAAGAACCGCTTGTATCTGTGAGTGAAAATACATGGAGCGTGGATGAAAATACACTCTACTTTGTTATAGCCTCTGCAGAGAGAAGTATTTCAGATATGCCTGAAGTAACAATGTCTTTCGACACATACACTCTTGGAAGTGCAGTTGCAGATGCAACCGAAAACTCCCTTACAGGTGCAGAAAACGGCAAACTATACAGACTTGTTGTTGATTTGGGAATAGAAAATGTAACTTATCTTCAAAGCAATATAGTTCAATACTATTCTTCAAGAGAAGTAACATTTAATGCAGGTGAAGGTACGGGAACAATGGATGTCCAGAAGATTCCTGAAGGCGTTGAAACTGCACTTAACAAAAATACATTCACCAGAAGTGGCTACAAATTTGCAGGTTGGGCAACAGATTCTGACGGTGATGTAGTGTACGAAGATGGTGCTAATGTTACTTTGAACGATGACCTTACGCTTTTTGCAAAGTGGACTAAAATTCACTCGAGTTCCGGCAGTGGAGTAACTCACTATACCGTTAAGTTTGATACAAACGGCGGAAGTGTAATCACAAACAAAACCGTTACAAGAAACTCAAAACTTGCTGAGCCACAAGCTCCTACATGGGAAGGTTATAGTTTTATCGGGTGGTTTACCGATAAAGAAATGACAGATGCTTATGATTTTGAAAGTAAGGTAACAAAGAACTTTACACTTTATGCAAAATGGGAAAAGCACGATGACGAAATCGTAACTGCCGAATGGAAAAATCCGTTTACTGATGTAAAGGAAAATGATTGGTTCTACAATAATATAAAATTTGTTTTAGAAAACGGTCTTATGAAAGGTGTAACAGATACCACCTTTGCACCAAACGAAAACTTAACAAGAGCGATGCTTGTTACAGTTCTTTACCGTGCAGAAAATGAACCTGCCACAAACCGCAGTATTCCTTTCTCTGATATTGATATGGGTGCTTATTATGCAAATGCTGTATCTTGGGCAAAGCAGAACGGTATTGTAAACGGTGTATCTGAAAATGAATTTGCACCGGATGAAAGCATTGCCCGTGAGCAGATTGCGGCGATTATGATGAGATACGCAGTCTATAAGGGATTGGATGCATTGACACTCGAAGAAAATCTTCATTTTGCAGATGCAGATGAGATTTCCGAATATGCAGTATCTTCAATGAATTGGGCAGTTGGTGCAGAACTTATAAACGGTAAGTCCGAAAGCCTACTTGCTCCAAAGGATAAAGCAACAAGAGCTGAAGTTGCAGCAATACTACACAGGTATTTAAATATGGTAACAAGCCATAATTAAATAAATTATTAAATTTTAGGAGGAAATTTTATGAAAAGTAAAAAAATCTTTCAAACCATTTTAACTTTTGCTATGGTAATGGCATTGTTTACAGGATGCACGGTAAACAATACTGATACAAATATAGAAACTGAAGTAAGCAATGTTCCGGCAGTTATTGCAAAGACTAACGGCGGCGAAAAGTGGGAAACAAAAATAGACTATGCCAATGCAGATAACTGGCTTAGTGCAGAGGACACAGGTAAGGATGTTGACGTTGTATATTTTTATCCAACAACCTTTTCAAAGGTATCTGACGATGCTCCTGATGTAGCAGATATTACAGATGAATCGATGCGTAGCGGAGCACAGAGAGAACTTAAAAATCAGGCTTCGGTATTTGGAGAAGATTGCAATATCTATGCACCTTTTTACAGACAGGTAAATGC